>CAZXGT010000038.1:0-16554 GCA_964639935.1 uncultured Phycisphaeraceae bacterium | reverse complement strand
AGGTCTCCATCCCCGTCGCCATCCTCATCTGGGCGATGATCTTCCCCATGATGGTCCAGGTCGATCTCGCCTCGATCCTCGGCATCCGCCGACAGCCCAAGGGCCTCATCATCACCACCACGGTGAACTGGCTCATCAAGCCCTTCACCATGTTCGCCATCGCATGGCTCTTCTTCCTTGTCATCTTCCGCCCGCTCATCCCGGAAGACCTCGCGCGCGAGTACCTCGCCGGCGCCATCCTCCTCGGCGCGGCACCGTGCACCGCCATGGTCTTCGTCTGGAGCTACCTCACCCGCGGCGACGCGGCCTACACCCTCGTCCAAGTGTCGGTCAACGACCTCATCATGCTCGTCGCATTCGCCCCGATCGTCGCGCTGCTCCTGGGCGTCTCGAATATCGCCGTGCCCTGGGACACGCTCGCGCTCTCGGTCGTCCTCTACATCGTCATCCCGCTCGCCGCGGGCGCCGCGACGCGCACGCTCGCCATCACGGCGCGGGGCGAGGACTGGTTCGAGAACGTCCTCGTGAAGCGGCTCGGACGCGTCACGCCCATCGGCCTCATTCTCACGCTGATTCTGCTCTTCGCCTTCCAGGGCGACGTCATCCTGAGCAACCCCCTCCACATCGCCCTCATCGCGATCCCGCTGACCCTCCAGACCTTCCTCATCTTCGCCGTCGCCTACGGGTGGGCGTGGCTTTGGCGCGTGCCTCACGGCGTCGCCGCGCCCGGCGCCATGATCGGCGCCAGCAACTTCTTCGAGCTCGCCGTCGCCACCGCCATCGCGCTCTTCGGGCTCCAATCCGCCGCGGCGCTCGCCACCGTCGTCGGCGTCCTCGTCGAGGTCCCCGTCATGCTTGCGCTGGTCGCCATCGCCAACCGAACCCGCCATCGCTTCCCCGCCGATGACGCCGCCGCTGTCTGACCCAATCATCATGGCCCCCGACCACGAGATCAGACTCACCCCCGCCGCCCGCGACTGGGCGCTCGGCCGCGACGCCGCCATCACCCTCCGCCGCTCCCTGCGCCACGGCTGCTGCGGCGGGAGCGCGCTCGTGCCCCTCGCCCGCGCCGGGGCCCCGGACGACCCGGCGAACTTCGAGCGCCTCGCCATCGGAGGCGTCACGATCTACGCCGATCCCGAGCTGCTCCACGCCGCAAGACGCCCGCTGACGATCGACGTCGCCGGATTCTGGCGCTGGCGCCGACCCGTTCTCGAGGGCGCCGAACCCATGCCCGCCCGCCGCTCCCCGAGCCGCCCCCCGAGCCGCGAACCCTGACCAACATTCACACGCGCTGCGCCGCAAAGCGCCTCGGATCAAACGCCCCGATCGACACGCTCGGCTCCTCGCCCGCGATCAGCTCCGCCATCAGCCGACCCGTCGCCGGGCCGAGCGTCAGCCCCATCCGCGCGTGACCGGTCGCGACATGCAGCGAGTCGCCCATCCGCCCGATCGCGGGAAGACCGTCCGGAAGCGCCGGCCGCCGCCCGACCCACTCGCTCACGACCTCGCCCGAGACGCCCGCGAGCACCCCCTCCGGCCCCGCGAGCAGCTGCTCGATCCGCGCACGATCCGGTCCGTGCGGCCGGCCCGAAACCGTGATCTCCACCAGGCCCGAGAGCCGCAGGCGATCCTCCATGGGCGTGAGGATCACGTCGCGGTCCGCGATCACCGTGCCGCGCCGCGCGCCGGGGCTCAGCCGCAGGTCCGCGTGCCACCCGAGCGCCGAGGCCATCGGGAGATCGAGCAGCTCCGAGGCGCTCGCGCCCGTCGCCACCACGACGGCGTCCGCCTCGATCCGCTCCCCGCTCTCGAGCTCAACGCCCGTCGCCCAAACCCTCGAGACGCGCTCGCCCTCGCGCAGCTCGGCCCCGTGCTCAAGCGCGAGCCGGACCACGCCGCCCGCAAACCGGTGCGGCTCGATCGTCGCCCAGTCGGCGTAGAACGCCCCGCCGATCGCGGCCTCGGTCGCGGCGGGCTCGAGCTCCCGCGCCGCCGCGCCGTCGACGAGCTCCGCCGCCAGCCCGCGCTCGCGCAGATCCTCCCCGTAGGAGCGCAGGCGCCCAAGCGCCGGCTCCGAGCACGCGATCGCCAGCGCGCCCGCCTCCCGGAAGTCGCACTCAATGCCGAGCCGCTCGCGCATCTCGCCCGTCCACTCCCGGAACATCGGGATCACAAGCGGCGCCAGCGCGCACAGCGCGTCCATCCCCCGGCGGTACGCCTCGGGCGAGCACGCCTTGCGGAACTCGCCGATCCACCCCTCGAGCGCCGGATCATCATCGACCGCGAAGCGACCGCTCGAACCCGCGTCGTCGCGACCGGCCAGGTATTCCTCGTCCACGCCCGGCGCCGAAAGCGGCGCGTGCCCCGGCGAGAGCAGACCCGAGTTGCCGAAAGAGCACCCGCCCGCGGCCCGGCCCGCGTCGAGCATCACCGCGCTGATCCCGCGCCGCGAGAGCTCCAGCGCGACCGAAGCGCCGATGATCCCGGCTCCGACGATGACCACCCGCTGACCCATCGGTTCACCTTAGACGCCGTAGCGGGCGAGCGTGCGCTCCGCCTGCGACAGATATGAACCGCCGAAAAGCCGCGTGTGCACAAGCAGGGGGTAGAGGTTGTAAAGCTCGGCCCGCTCCTCGAAGAACCCGTTACGGATGGGATGGATCTCGTGGTAGCGGTCGTAAAACGCCTGAGTGAACGTGGAAAAGAGCGCGGTGAACGCCAGCTCGATCTCCGGGTGCCCGTAATAAATCGCCGGATCGATGAACCCCGTCACGCGGTCCCCATCGCTCAGGATGTTCCCGCCCCAGAGGTCCCCGTGCAGAAGCGCCGGCGCCCGGGGCTCGTCGATAAGCCGCGGGAGCCTCTCGCCCAGTCGCTGCACGCGCTCGAGCAGCCCCTCCGGCGCCCGCCCCGCGTCCACGCACTGCCGCGCCATGTTCGTCAGCCGCTGATCCCGGAAGAACTCGATCCACGATCCGCTCTCGGCGTTCGACTGCGGGAGCCCGCCGATGAGCGTGTCCCGCTCGAGCCCGAAGCGCTCGCCCGTTATCAGATGAAGCCTCGCCAGACGCTCCGCCGCGTCGAGCTCCGCCTCCCCCCGCGCCCCCGTCGAGCCCGGGACGCGGTCCATCACGAGCAGCCCCGGCTCGGCCACGTGCACCCGCGGCACGGGCAGCTCCGAACGCTCCGCGAGATAGCGCAGCATCCACCCCTCCAGGTCGAGATTTCCCCCATTCTCCGCAGGCTCCCGCTGGACCTTGGCCACGAGCGATCGCCCGTCAGAGAGCTCAACCGCCGCAACCTCGCCCGAGGCGCCGCTCGAGAGACGCTCGGTCCGGACGACCTCAGCTCGTGTAGCGTTTTCAATCAGATTCTTCATGTCCTCTTCAACCCCCGAGATACACTTCAACTGAGATGAACCGAGACTACCAAGCCGTGATCGAGAAGGTCCGCGCCGCGCAGGCCGATCCGGTCGAACTCCGCATGCAACGAGTGGTCGACGCCCTCTGGGACGCGCTCAACGACAAGGGCGTCTCGTGGGTCGGCTTCTATCTCGCCGACGAGCGCCGGCCCGAGGGCGAGCGACTTCTTCTCGGGCCCTGCCGGGACAGGCCGGCCTGCTCGCCCATCGGCATCCACGGCGCCTGCGGCGCGGCCTACATGCTCCACACCACCCAGATCGTCGGCGACGTGCGCCGTCTCGGCCCAAACTACATCGCCTGCGACCCGCGCGACCGCTCCGAGATCGTCCTCCCGGTCCTCGATGAGAACCGCGAGCCCTGGGGCGTGCTCGATCTCGATTCCTTCGAGACCGACGCCTTCAACGCCAGCGACGACGAAGGGCTCCGCCGGGTCCTCAAGGCCGCGGGCTTCATCTGCCCGGCGACGCCGACCCGGGGGACGGGTCCGGCCTCCGGGGCGAACGATCCGAAGCACTCCCGCCCCGCGACCACCTCCAGCGCCTGACGAGCTCGTCAAAGAGCGGCTCGACCCGCTCGAACTCCTCGCGTAGCGCCGGCATCGCCAGAAGCGCCTCCGCCGATCGCCCGGAATCCTGCACCGCGGCCTCGATCTTCACCAGATTGCCGTCCAGATGCGCGATGTACTCCTTCGTCACGCCGCGCCGCGCCCCGTACCGGCTCGAGGATTCGCGCTCCCACACCGACCACGCCGCGGGGTCGCCGAAGAGGGCGATGTCCCCGCGCTCGACGAACGCAGCGCCCGGATGCACGCGCTCAACGCCCTCGGGCGTCGTGTACTCGGCCAAGTCCTCGCGCGTGAACTCGCGACGGTCGCCCTCGAGCGGCACAACACGGATGAAGATCGACGAGAGCCCCGCGCCCGCGCGGCTCGCGCTCTTCAGGACGGCGCCGCCCCCGCGGGAATGACCGACCAGCCAGCTCCGCGGGGTCACGAGGTCCAGCACAAGGCCCTCCGAGGCCCCGGAGCCGTCGACCCGCAGCGGCGTCGTGAGCCCCGCCTCGAGCTGCGCGAGCCCGTCCCCGCCAAGGCGCGGATCGAACGAGATCAGCAGCTCGGAAACCGGCGCCGGAGCGCGGTGACGCAGGACGGCGCGCGCGCTCTCGAGCGCCCGCCGCGTCTCCTCCGCGTCGGCGAGGGGCCGAGCGCCGCGCTCCCGCGCGCGCCGCTCAAGCGCTTCGCGTCGATCCTCCCAGCGATCCACCCGCTCGCCAAGAAACGCCGCGATGAGCGCCATCGGCTCGCCGATGCGGGCGTCCCATTCCTCCGCGATCTCCGCGGCTTCCCGAGCCGCCGCGCCGTCGCTCGCCGCGATCGCCTCGAGCGCGAAACGCTGGCGGACCAGCTCCGCGTAGACCCCGGCGACCGTGCTCGAATCGAGCCGGGAAAGCTCCCGCTCGCGCGCGACATCCCCCTGCGGCCCGAGACGCTCGCCCGCGAGCGACACGGGCGCCAGCGCCAGCGTCAGCACCATCGCCAGAAGCCTCACGACGACGCGCCCTCCCGCGCCAGCTCGCCCCGGAGCACGTAGCGCAGGATCTCGACCACCTGCTCCGGCTCCTGCGCCACCGCGAGCGCCGCGGCGTCCACCTCCTTCAGCGCGTGCCGGTGCTCCTCGGGGTGAAGAATCACGAGCGGCTTGCCCAGCGCCGCCGCAAAGCCCGCGTCGAACGCCGCGTTCCACTGCTTGTATTTTTCCCCGAAGCGAACCACCACGAGGTCGGCCTCCCTGATCGCGGTCCGCGTGCGAATGGCGTTGAGCTTCGCGGAGGTGTGATCGCGCCAGAAGGGGTCGGGCTGCTCGCCGAGAATGACGGGCCCGCAATCGTCGCTGGCGGGGTGATCGGTCACGGGGGACGTGAACCGGACGTCGAGATCCGCCCCGCGAGCCCCGTTTTCGATGGTTTCTCGCCAGTTCGAGTGGATCTCGCCGGCCAGGTAGATCGTCCAAGTCATGGCGCCGCCTCCTCCTGAGCGTTTCTGGTGGTAGGCGAGTGTACGCGCCCGGGCGCGCCGGGCGGTGATCTCCGCTAGCCTGACGCCGAGGCTTTCGCCTCTTTCCACGCACAGCAGAACGTCAGGCAAGACCTGACGCAGACCCCGATCGGGAGGACGAGTTCGATGAATCTTTGGAAGACAATGATCGCGGGCGCCGCGATGAGCGCGGGCTCGCTCGCGATGGCGCAGATGGACATGTCGAGTCTGCCGCCGGCCCCCGAGGAGATGCAAAGCCGCATCGCGGATGCGAACCTCTCGCTCGCCGAGGCGATCGAGAAGGCCGAGGAGGTCACGGGCGGCGTCGCCGCGGGCGCCGTCATGAGCTTCGAGGGCGACGCCCCGACCGTCACCGTTACGGTCTACACCCGCAAGGCGCGCCACGAGGTGGTCCTCAGCGCCGCCAGCGGCGAGGTGATCAGCCGACAGGCCGTTCCGCGCTTCCCCGGCTGGGAGCTCCCCGACGACGCGACGATGCAGAAAACCGACTCCGGCCTGATGTACTTCGTCATCGAGAAGGGCGACGGCAAGACGCCCGCCGACGCGTCGGCGACCGTCGAGGTCAACTACGCCGGCTTCCTCGTTGACGGGACGAAGTTCGACAGCTCCTTCGACCGAGGCGAGACTATCGAGTTCCCACTCAACCGCGTCATCCCGGGCTGGACCGAGGGCGTCGGCATGATGCAGGAGGGCGGCAAGTGGAAGCTCGTGATCCCCTCGGATCTCGGCTACGGGGCCCGCGGGGCCGGCGGGCGCATCCCGCCCAACGCCATGCTCGTCTTCGACGTCGAGCTCGTCAGCGTCGTCAGCGGCGGCGTCGAGCCCGACGGAGAATGACCCTCCACGCAGAGCCCGACCCGCGAATCAACGCAACAACCGCCCGGAGAACGATCCGGGCGGTTGTCGTTTCATGATGGCGCGGTCAGAAGCGCCGGTGGTCAGCGGCGACGCCGAGCCGAAGCGACGCCCGCCAGCCCGAAGAGCGCCGCGGCGCCCGGCGCGGGGATCTTGTGAAGCGTCACAGTGATGTCGTAGACGTTCGCGTTCGGATCGCCGTTCCAGTCGTTCTCGATGTAGAAGTCCCAGAGGTCCTGCTTGATGATCGGATCATCCTTGAACCAGAACGTCGTTGAATAGAACCCGGGATCGTCCGACTGAGAGCCCTGGAACGACCAGTCCGCGTCCGTGGGGAAGTCGTCCGTGAAGCCGCCGACCGCAAAGAGCGAATCTTCGGGATCAGCCGAGCCGAGCAGACGAAACTCCAGATCCGAGGCCCAGGAGGCGTCCGAGACCGGCTCGTCGTAGAAGAACTCGACCGTGATCCCGACAATCTCCTTCGTGTTGTCCGGATCGGGCATGTACTGAATGATCTCGAACGCGCCGCCCGCGAGCTGGAAGCTCCCGAGCTGGATCACCTCGTCCTGATCGGGGTTGTAAATCTCCGCCGTCGCTGCCCCCGCGAGCGTGAGCGCGCCGAGACCCGTCGCAATGATCTTCTTCATGGCATATTCCCTCTTGATCCTTGGCTTCGAGCGTCACCGCGACGTTTGCGGAAGCCGCCCGTTACCGACTCTTATATCTGAAATGCGACGAGCGTTCGAGAACAATGTGTCGACATGTCGCCGCGCCCGAGGACAGCGACACGTCAGCGTCGCGTCGCATCCGGAATCGAACGCTCAGCGCCCGCAGGACGCTTCACGACCACCGTCGGCTCCGGCGCCCGCTCCTCCGCCAGGCCGTGCGTCTCGGCGATGATAAAGAGCGGACGGTTCTTCACCTCGTCGTAGATCCGCGCGATGTACTCGCTCACCAGGCCAAGCGCCAGCAGCTGCACGCCGCCCATGAAGAGGATGAGCGTCACGAGCGTGGTGAAGCCGGTCTCCGCCGTCTCGATCCCAAGCAGCCGCTTCGCGACGAAGTAGCTCGCAAGAGAGAACCCGAGCAGGCTGATCATCGCCCCGGCCCAGGTCATCAGGCGAAGCGGCTTGTAGGAGAAGCTGAGCACCCCGTCCATCGCGTACCGCGCCAGCCGCCGCAGCGTCTGCTTGGGCTCGCCCGCCGCCCGCTCCGCTCGGTCGTAATAGACCGTGTCGGTCCGGAAGCCGATCCACGAGCGAAGCCCCGGCAGAAAACGGTTGCGCTCGCTCAGGCTCCGCAGCTGATCCGCCGCGCGCCGGTCGAGCAGCCCAAACACGCCCGTGTCCGCCGGGATCGGGAAGTCCGTCACGAAGCGGAAGAAGCGGTGAAAGAGCGCAAAGCCCGCCCGCCGCACGCCCGAGTCGCGCCGAGAGCGCCGCTCCGCCAGCACCACGTCCGCCCCCTCGCGCCACCGACCAACAAGGTCCGGGATCAGCTCGGGCGGATCCTGCAGGTCCGCGTCGATCAGGATCACCGCGTCCCCCTCCGCCCGGCTCAGCCCCGCCGACAGCGCCGCCTGATGACCAAAGTTCCGCGAGAGCGTCACCAGCGCGATCCGCGGCTCGCGCTCACGAAGCTCGAGAACACGCTCGGCCGTCCCGTCGCAAGAGCCGTCGTCGACCAGGATCAGCGAGCCGTCGCCCTCCGTCTCATCGAGCGCCGCCATCGTCCGGCGGATGAACTCGTCCACCCCGTCACGCTCGTTGTACACCGGCGCGACCACACAGATCGTCGGACGGATCGGTCGCGTGCGAGGGATGGAGGCGTCGCGCATGACGCGATTCTAGTCGTTTCCCAACGCCCCTCCGGGCGGGATGATCGCCAGACCGAACCGCGCCGCCTTATCGGGCGCCGACGGGTACGCGAGCACCGCGTCCGGTAGGGGGGTGAGCCCCGCGAACCGCTCAGCGTCCACGCCAAACGGCATCGGCGCATGCTCAATCTCCGGCGCCTCCGCGTCGATCGCCTTCGTCCAGACCACGATCGCGCCCCGCTCCCGCACACGCTCGTCGCTCATCCACTGCGCTCGCGCCGGGCTCGCCCCGATGTAGACGCTCGGCCGATCCGCCGCGTACCACCCGACCAGCCCGCCCTCCCACTCGCTCCCGATGACCACGCGCAGCGGCCCGTCCAACCGCTCCTCCCACGCCGCCTGCGCCGCCGCGCCCAGCGCCTCGCCCGGGTAGTTCACACGCTTGGGCTTCTCCCGAAACTCGAGCGTCAGCAGGCTGATCCCCGCGTAAATCGCCACCGGCGCCGCGAGGATCACCCCGCACCAGACCAGCCCGTCCCGCGGCTTGCTCTCCGGGAACCGCGTCCGCAGGAACGCCATCGCCGCCGGCCCGCTCGCCAGAAGCATCGGCGTCGCCCACATCGAGCGCAGCTCAAAGCCCGTCAGAACCGAGAGCCCGACAAGCGAGCCCATCGGCGCCACCGCCATGATGATCAGGAACCGCCTCGCCTCCCGCTCCGTCTCGCTCAGAGCCCGCCGCGCCGGGACCCACACGATCAAAAGCCACAGGAGCCCCCCGATCGCGCCGAGCTGCGCAAGCAGAAAGCTCGCGGGATAAAGCACATGATCCACGAAGCCCGCGTCCGCCTCGCCGCCCGCGCGCTCCACGCCATAGCGGAGTGTGATCCAGTCGTGCTCGAACGCCCACGCGGCGTGCGGCGCAAAGAGCGCCAAACAGATCGCCCCCGCGAAATACGGCCCCACGCGCCGGAAGAGATCCCGCCGCGCGACCAGCGCGTGCACCGCAAACCCGATCAGCAGCGCCCCAGCGAGATATTTCGAGAGCAGCGCCAGCCCCGCGCACGAGCCAAGCGCCGCCCACCACCCGAGACCGCCCCCGTGAAGCCCCCGCCAGTACGCGTACATCGCCCCCGCCCACAGCGGGATCTGAAGCACGTTCACGTTGAACTCCGGCGCCGTGAAGCCGTGGTAGTACACGCCCTCGAGCAGGATCAACGCCAGAAGCGCCCGCGTCGGCGAGAGCAGCTCCCGCGACAGACGCCACACGATCGCCAGCCCCCCGGCCGTGCACAGCGCGCTGAGCGCGTAAAGCCCGAGGTCCGACCGCAGAAACACCCGCCCGAAGATCTCGGCCGCCCACGCCGAAAGCGGCGGGTGCTTGTCATACCCAAGCGCCCACTCCCGCCCCCACGCCAGCGCCTCAATGGTGTCAAGCGGCAGCGCGTCATTGACCATCCACGGCACGAAAGACCACGCGACGAGATGAAACGCGAGGATGGCGAGCGCCGTGCGGTCGGGGCGCTCGATGAGGAGGCGATGGGCGAGGCTTGGTCGATCTTCCGCCATGACAGCCAGAGTATCGCGAAGGGATCACCGCTTGGTCGCTGCGCTCTCGCGCTCGTGGCGAAGAACGTAGCGCCGTGCAGCGCAGAGGTGCGACGCATCCCGGATCGGGGCCGCACGCGAGCGAATCGCCCAAACCCCGCCGGGCGGGGCAAGCCTCCGATCGCTCAACGCTCTGGCGGCGCGTTTCTTCGCGATCCCGACGAGCCTGCGCGGATCATCGCCAGCGAACCGTGCCACGATGTGATAGTGCGTCGCGCCGACGGCGATCGCGCCGATCTCAACGTTGTGATGCGCGAGAGCCGCGGCCATCGCCTCACAGGCCGCGCGGCGCGCCTCCGGGCACAGACGCACCGGCGCCCGCTTCATGAGCCGCTTGGAGCTGGCGTAGAGGCGTTGCGAGGGATCGGGCGGCGGCGGGTTCCTGTAGTCGCCCTCGACGTGTTCGCGATGATGACGGGTCCGCCACCCGCGCGGATCGCCGCGGAGCCAGGTTCCGTAGGTTGATCCCGTGACGTGATACCAATGATCCCACGCGGGCATAGCCGAATTGTGTTTAGGTCGGACGTCGCGTCAAGAAAAAAGCCCAGGGATTGCAATCCCTGGGCTTCCGATTCACTCAAGGCGACGAATTCGAATTAGTAATCGAAATCATCCATCCCCGCGCCAGCGCCCGCCGGGGACTTCTTCTTCTCCTTGATCTCCACGATCGCCGTGTCGGTCGTCAGGAGCAGGGCCGCCACGCTCGCCGCGCTCTGGAGCGCCACCCGCTCGACCTTCGTCGGGACGATCACGCCCGCCTTCACCAGGTCCTCGAACTCGCGCGTCACCGCGTTGAAGCCGTGGTTGCCCGAGCCCTCCTCAACCTTGTTCGCGATGACCGCGCCGTCCAGGCCGCAGTTGTTCGCGATCTGGCGGATCGGCGCGGCCAGCGCCCGGTGCACGATGTCAAGCCCCGCCCGCTCGTCGCCGTGCGAGTCCTTGCGGATCGACTCGATCGCCTTGCGGGCGCGGATCACCGCCACGCCCCCGCCCGGGAGCACGCCCTCCTCCACGGCCGCCCGGCACGCGTGCAGCGCGTCCTCCACGCGGGCCTTCTTCTCCTTCATCTCAACCTCGGTCGCCGCGCCCACGTTCACCTGCGCCACGCCGCCCGAGAGCTTCGCCAGACGCTCCTGGAGCTTCTCGCGGTCGTAGTCCGAGTCGGTCTGCCCGATCTGGGACTGGATCTGCTCGATCCGGCCCTTGATGTCGGCGCTCTTGCCCGCGCCCTCGACGATCGTGGTGTTGTCCTTGTCCACCGTGATCTTCTTCGCGCGGCCAAGGTCCTTGAGCTCGAGCTTCTCGAGGTTGACCCCGAGCTCCTCCATGACGGCCGTCCCGCCCGTGAGCACCGCGATGTCCTCGAGCATGGCCTTGCGGCGATCACCGAAGCCCGGCGCCTTCACGGCGCAGATCTTCAGGACCCCGCGGAGCTTGTTCACCACGAGCGTCGCCAGCGCCTCGGAGCCGACGTCCTCGGCCACGATCAGCAGCGCCTTCCCGCTCTCGGCGACCTTCGTGAGGATCGGGAGCAGGTCCTTCGCGTTCTCAATTTTCTTCTCGTGAATCAGCACGTAGGCGTCCTCGAGCTCCGCCGTCATCGTCGCCGTATCGGTGGCGAAGTGCGGCGAGAGGTAGCCCTTGTCGAACTGCATCCCCTCGAGAAGCTCGACCTCGGTCTCGAGGCTCTTGCCCTCCTCGACCGTGATGACTCCGTCCTTGCCGACCTTGTCCATCGCCTCGGCGATGATGTCGCCGATCCGACGATCCTGGTTCGCCGAGCACGCGCCCACCTGGGCGATCTGCTCGCTCGTCGAGACGTTCTTGGACTGCTTCTTGAGCTGGGCGACCACGGCGTCGACGGCCTTCTCGATGCCCCGCTTCACCTCGTTGGGGTTGGCGCCCGCGGTGATGTTCTTCAGGCCCTCGCGGAAGATCGCCTCGGCGAGCACGGTCGCGGTGGTCGTGCCGTCGCCGGCCTCCTTCGAGGCGCGCGCCGAAACCTCCTTGACGAGCTGAGCCCCGATGTTCTCGTACGGATCCTCCAGCTCGATCTCCTTCGCGACGGTCACGCCGTCCTTGGTGACGGTCGGCGAGCCGAAGGACTTCTCGAGGACCACCACCCGGCCCGAGGGGCCGAGCGTGACCTTCACGGCCCTGGCGAGTTGCTGAACGCCGGCGAGGATCTTCTCGCGGGCCTCGGTGTCGTAGGCGATTGATTTGGCAGCCATGGGTGTATTCCTTTTGATGCTTGCTTCGTTTGGTGATGCGGTTCTGCGGCGATCAGCCGATCTTGACCCACGCGACGCGCTCGGCGTCGATGAGATAGACGTGCTTGCCGTCGGAAACCTTGACGATCTGATCGCCCTCTTCGGGGATCAGAATCGCGCCGGGCACGTGGCACGGCGGAGCCCCGTGGAAATGAAACTCGGCGTCGCGCTCTGAGTTGAGCTCGCCGAGAGCCTGGCGGAGTTGCTGAGAGGTCATGCGACTGGCGATCAGCCGATGATGGCGAGGATCTCGTCCTCGCTCATGATGAGCAGCTCCTCGTCGCCCAGCTTCACCTCGGTGCCGGCGTAGCTGGCGAAGATCACGCGATCGCCCTTGCCGACGGTCATCGGCGTGCGCTCGCCCGTCTCGGTCGACAAGGCGCCCTCGCCCACCGCGACGACGACGCCGGTCTTGGGCTTGTCCTTCGCCTGCTCCGGCAGGTAGAGGCCGGACTCGGTCATGTCCGCGGACTCGTCGCGCTGGACGAGCACCTTGTCGCCGAGGGGGCGGATGTTGGTGGAGACGTTCTTCTTCGACTTGGTGGCGGTCGCCATGGTGAGGGTTCTCCTTGCGTTCTCTCTGAAAGCTCAGGCCCGGCATCTGGCCGGGGTTGAATGTGCGAGTTCGTCACGAGGTTTGAAACAAACGCCGGGCCAACCGCCCGGCGTGCTGATCTAGGTGGACGACGAGCCGGGCCAGCGCCCGCGATAGTGGCGATCGAGCAGCTTGTGGAGGACGGTCAGCATCCGCTCGAGATCGACGGGCCGATCGACGACGGCGAACGCGCCGAGCTTCATCGCAAGCGCGAGCGTCCGCTGGTCCTCCCGCAGCGTTCTCGGCTGGCGCACCACCACCAGGGGGGGACGCTTCCCCTCGCGAGCGGTCTTGGCGAGGAACTCCAGAAGCCGCACGCCCCCCTCATCGAGCCCGCACGCCGCCCCTGTCGGCCGCGAAGAGCGCCGGCGAGCGTCCAGCGGGAGGCTCAGATCGAGCACCGCCGCGTGAACCGGCGTCTTCTGAAGCACGTCCGCCGCCTCGCGCCCGCACCCGGCGCGGACCGACGCCACGCCCATCGGCTCGAGAAGCCTCGGCAGCCGGTCGGCCCAGGACTCCTCCCGCCACCCCGCGTCGGTCAGCAGAAGCGTCAGACGCCCGCCCGTCGGCGCCGGAGTGTGCGGGTCAAAATGGGAGGGATCGCGCCGGACCATTGCAACGTGAGAGAGGCAAGCGACGAGCCAACCCACGCGGACCACGCGACCCGCCCTACGCCCCGCTCCTGCTGCCACCGCAGGCGTCAGGCCGCCGGCGGGCGCCATTTCGGCAGTCCAGGCGACCCCGCTCAAGCGGCGACGGCCGGTGAGCCGAACCGATACGCTGCCGCCATGCCCAGCCGCGTTGCGTTCATGCTGCTCGTTCCCTGGCTCTCGCCCCTCGCGCTCGCGCAGGCGGATGAGCCGCCGGTGGACCTCCAGCCCGAGCCCCGATGGCGCGCCTCGGCCGAGCTCAGCCTCTGGCGACCGGCACTCCAGGACGACATCGCCCTCCCCGGCGCCGCCGCCATCCGCTTTCAGGACATGAACCTCGACGAGCCCGAGCTCGCCCCCTTCGCTCGTGCGATCTTCACCAACGACGAGTGGACCATCGAGCTCGCCGGCTTCGTCTTCGAGACCGACGCCTCAGGCGCCCCGGCCCAGGCGTTCCAGCTCGGATCCGTCGCGATCGCGCCCGGCGAGCGGTACGACGCCGAAGCCGATTACTCCGCTTTCTGGGCCCTCGCGACCAGGCGCGTCGCCTCGGTCGACCTCAAGGGCGACGCGACCCTCTCGCTCGATCTCGGCGGCGGCGCCCGCGTGAGCGACATGCGCGTCGAGATCGTCTCGGCCGGCGCCCGCGACGTGGGCGACTCGCTCTGGGTCGAAGCCCTCGCCGCCGCCCGAGTCAACATCGAGCTGCCGGGCAAAGTCGGCTTCCAGATCTTCTCCGAGGCCGGAGGTGGGCTCGACAGCTTCACCTGGTCCGTCGGCTCGCGGCTCGACTGGCGACCGAATGGGACCGTCGGCGCCCACGTCGGCTATCGCTTCATCAGCACGAACCTCGACGACGACGGGTTCGAATACGAAGGCGCGATCGCGGGCCTCTTCGCCGGGCTCACGATCGAGTTTTAGAAGGAGGGAGCCGCGCCATGCCCGAGCCGATCGATCTCGGCGGCCTCGCCCCCGCCCGGCCCATCCCGACCGAGGGCGCCCACCGCCTCCGCGTGCGCTACACCGAGTGCGACCCGATGGGCTTCGTCCATCACGGCGTCTACCCCTCGTGGCTCGAGATCGGCCGCACGGAGCTGCTCCGCCGCGCCGGCGTCTCCTACGCCCAGCTCGAGGAAGCCGGCGTGCTGCTCGTCGTGACGAAACTCGCGCTCCGCTACCGCATGCCCGCGAAGTACGACGACGAGATCGAGGTCCGCACCGGTGTCACCGGCGGCGGCCGCGCCCGCATCGACCACGCCTACGAGGTGCGCCGCGTGCAAGCCGCCGGGCCGGGCGACCTCTGCGCCGAGGCGACGAGCACCATCGCCTGCGTCAGTCGCGACGGCCGGCCGAAGCCGCTGCCGGAGTGGCTCACGCCGGGCCCGCGCAAATAAGCGGGCGCATCGCCAGCCGCCGATCGTTCCGGCTCGAATCACCCGCCCGCGGCGCGCTGCTCGATCTGCGCGTCGGGATCGTCGGGGTCGCGGTCGACCGGCGCCGCGCCCCGGAACTCCACCGGCCCGGGTCGCTCCGTCCGCCACCCGGCGCGCCGCGTCAGGCTCCGCGCCAGCTTGCGACCGACGATCTCGCTCTCGCGGGATTCATCGGTGAGCTCGGCGAAGTCCGGCGCCTCCCCGCCGGGGCTCGCGCCTCCGCGCTTCAGATAGAGCGTCTGCGTCGGGTAGGCGAACTCCACGCCGAGCTTGTCCGCCAGACGCAACACGTCGCTGAGAAACCGGTGCCGCTCGCGCAGCTCGACCGACCAGTCGGGCGCCTCAAAGAAGATGTAGACGAGGATCTCAAGCGAGGCGGCGGCGTAGTTGTTGAAGTAGACGTGGTAGTAGTCCTTGCGGGTGTAGGGGTGCTGACGCACGAGCTCGCGCACGCCCTCGCAGAAGGCGTCGATCTTCTCCGGCGGCGTGTCGTAGGCGAGCCCGAGCTTCGTCGTGAAGCGCCGGTACTTCCGCCGCCCGTAGTTGTCCACGTTCGCGCGCACGAGCGACGCGTTCGGCACGGTCACGAGCGAGTTGTAGAACGTCCGCACGCGCGTCGAGCGAAACCCGAGCTCCTCGACCGTCCCCTCGACCGTCCCGTCGATCACCACCCAGTCGCCCACCTCAAAGGGACGATCGAAGATCACCGCGATAGAACCAAAGAAATTCTCGATCGTGTCCTTCGCCGCGAACGCCACCGCCAGACCGCCGATCCCGAGGCCCGTCAAGAGCGGCAGAATCTCGATCGACAGCGACTCGGCGATGTACACCACGCCGATCGCGGCGACGAAGATCTTGAGCGACTTGCGCACCAGCGGAACGAGCAGGTCGTCGATCTTCGTCTGCGTCCCCGACGCCTTCTCCGCCAGCACCTCCGTGAAGACGTCCACGACCCGAAACGCCGCAAGCACGCCCGCGACCATCAGAACAAACCGCACGGCCGTGAAGAGGATCTGCGCCCCAAGCGCCGGGAGCCCGAGCGCCGGGAGCAGCCCGAGCGCGAAGAGCGCGCCCGCGAAGAGACCGAACGGGCGGACCGCCCGCGCGATCGTCTTCCCCTCGACCGTGTGCCCCTTCGCGCGGAGCCGGCGGATCGTCAGCCCGCGCAGCAGCGCCTGAACCAGGTAATCCACCGTCACCGCCGCGAGGACGATCACCAGAAGACCGAGCCACTGCCAGAGCTCGATCGCGAGGAACTCCGGCTCGCGGATCTCAGCGGGCACCTGCGAACGCAGCCACAGCGCCGTCGAGAGCGTGCGCTCGTCCGCCCCGTACACGACCTCCATGTGATCCACGCTCGAGTACAGCGACTTGACGCCGGCCACCGTCGCCGCGCTGAAGCGCCACACGCCCCCCTCGCCCCGCGACAGCGCGATCTCGCCATCGGCCCCCGCCGCCAGCAGCCGCCGGTGCGACGGACGCGACTCGTCCGGGAAGAAGACGAACTCCGTCATGTTGCGATCGGCCACCATCTCGCGGTCGGGCAGATCCCACGGGTTCACCCGGCCCAGCCGGTTGAGCACCCCGAGCAGCTGCGCGGCCGCGGGCTCGGCGGCGTCGGGCCCCGCGCGGGAGAGATCGAGCGTCGCCCGAATGTCCGCGACAGCGTCAGCGCGGGCCTGCGAGAACGCGCCCGACTCCCGGTACCGCTCCATCGCGCGCAGGAACGTCATCATCGTCGCGCGCGGCGAGGCCAGCTTGGCCGGAGCGCCGGTCAGCTCGCTGGCCGTGTCGGCAGGTCCCGAGGTCGCGGCCGTCGTCTGCGCGTTCGACGCGGACGCGAGCATCAAAG
>CAZXGT010000037.1:0-16764 GCA_964639935.1 uncultured Phycisphaeraceae bacterium | reverse complement strand
GTCGAGCGCCTCCTCGCCGCCCTCAAGCGCTTCGAGACCAACGACGAGCTCGTCGCCGCCACCGCCGGCGGCTGAGCCGCCCCCTCTCCCTCTGGGAAGGGGGGCCGGGGGGTGAGCGCTCCCACCGCTCAAACAAAGGTCCGCGGATTCCGATCCACGAGCGCGCACGCAAATCCTCTAGCGCCTGTCCAGCCCGCGATCCTCTCAAACAGCACCCGGATCCGTCCGATCTGGCCTGCATGTCTTCACGCACCGAGCATCGCGCCCACGACGCCCATATCTTCGACCTCGGCGCCCGAGACTCCAGAGTCTTGCGGATCACGACCACCGTCGCGATGCTCTTCATCATCGTCTTCGGCGCCGGCTTCCTCTACGACCGCCTCGTCCTCGCCGAAACACCGAAGACCCGCGAGGCTCTCGCCGGCTCCGCCATCCTCGTCTACTTCTTCATCATCGCCTGTCTCGTCCGCTTCACGACCTCCGCCATCACGCTCGCCGGCGGACGCATCCACGTCCGCGAGAAGTTCGGTCCCCTCACCCTCTTCCGCTCCCGACCCACCGAAGACCTCGTCCGCATCGAAACCCGCTTCGACGAAACCGTCGTCAACGGCAGACCCCTCGAAGGCGAGCACCGTCTCGGCGTCCTCCGACTCCACTTCGCCGAACACAAACGCCTCACCACCGCCATCGGCTACCCCGCCTCTCAGCTCATCCCGCTCGCCGTCGCCCTCGCCGAGGCCTGCGAGGCCCACACCCCGCACCTCGGCCGCGTCCACCTCGCCGAGACCATGCCGGGCGCCCCCGTCATCACCACCGAACCGCCGGATCACGCGCCCCAGGCGCCCCCGCCGCGCGCCCCCGGCTTCTTCTCCCGGCGACCGCGCGTCCCCCGCCCCGTCGCCCCCCGCCGCGCGAAACACAAATCCAGACTCAAGG
This sequence comes from uncultured Phycisphaeraceae bacterium, assembly GCA_964639935.1. Taxonomy (GTDB): domain Bacteria; phylum Planctomycetota; class Phycisphaerae; order Phycisphaerales; family UBA1924; genus CALNYS01. The sequence continues at coordinate 15,828 of CAZXGT010000037.1, read as the reverse complement.
TCAAGACCACGCCCGCCGGATCCGTCCTGACCGCGCCCCCCATCGGAATCTTCCGAAGCCTCAACGGCCTCCTCGGCTTCGCCCTTCTCTGGAACACCATCGTCACGATCATGATCATCATGGTCTTCTTCCCGGATCCGAACGCCGAGTTCGTCGACTCCTTCGACCCCTCCTTCCTGTACCTCCCCCTCGCCCTCTTCGCCCTCATCGGCCTCGGGCTCGCCGCCTACGCCCTCCACATGGCCCGCCAGCGCGCGGTCTTCACCATCACCCCCCACGCCCTCCAGATCACCACCAAAAGCCCCTTCCACCGCTCCACCCGACTCATCGCCCCCGACCAGATCCTCGCGATCCGCGTCGCGCCAAGCCACTTCCACGCCAACGGCGTCTTCATCAACGAACTCAAGATCTCCCTCCTGGGCGATGACACGATCGGTCTGCTCAAACACCTCCCCGACCACGAACTCCTCGCCATCGTCGACTTCCTCTGCGTCGAATTGGACGTCACCCCCTCAACCACCTCCCGCTCTACCGCAGACCACCCCTTCCTCAAGCGCGTCGCCTGACTCCCTCCGCCGATTCGTCCCCCGATCCCAGCCCTTCTCAACCCCCCGCGGCCGATCGCCCGATCTCACCTCCTGTGACCCGCCTCCTCACCACCCTCGCCCTCCTGGCCATCACCGCCCTCGCCGGCGCCTTCGGCTACCGCTTCCTCCGCGCCGAGGCCGCCGGCGAGATCTACCGCGAGCGCCTCCACGCCCTCGCCGCCGAACACGCCGAGCTCGCCAAGCGCTACAACGCGGCCGTCCGCCAGACCGCCGTCACCGAGCTCCTCGTCACCGAAACCGCCGTCGCCATACGCGTCCGAAACGCCGAGGGCAAGATCGCCGAGATCCCCACGCCCTACGCCCCCGATTCCGAGATCTACGTCGACTACGCCCTCAAGGACGGCCGCCTCTGGATCCGCCGCGTCTTCAACGACCAGACCCCGCCCTCGCAAGCCGTCGTCGTCGACCCCGCCATCGCGGACCTCGACTGGCCCGACGACCACACCCTCCGCCTCGGCAAGGCCGTCTACCGCGGCGGGCTCACCCCGGGCGTCTACACCATCACCGTCACCGGCGCCGGCGCCCTCGCGCTCGAGAAATCGGACGCCCCCGCCGACCTCGCCGCCGCCCCCCGCATCGAGACCTTCCGCGAGATCGACCCCGACCTCGACCGCCGCATCGACGACCTCACCCTCGCCGACGTCTGGGACCGCCTCTTCCGCCGCTAGCCCGCCCGCGAACCAGCTCCGCGAAGAACCCCTCGTCCAGCAGCCGCGCGGTCTCCGGGTCCTCATCGACACCGGCCAGCCCGTACCGAATCGCCAGCCGGGCCTGCTGGACGCGCGTCGCCGCGTCGAGTTTCCGCCCGACGCTCACGATGTTCGACTCGATCGTCCGCGGGCTCCGGTGCAGAGCGGCGCCCATCTGCTGGCTCGTCATGCCAAGCCCGACGAGCCGAAGCACGGCCAGCTCCCGCGCGGTCAGCGTCTGGAGCGGGCCGAGGTACGGCGCGTCGAACGAGATCTCCTCCATCTCCTCGCCGCCGTCGCAGCTCTGGCAGCTCACGACACAACGCCGGCCCCAACCGAGCGCGAACTCCTTGTCGCGCTCTCCGATCGCCGCGCAGGCCTCCGGAACCAAGACGAAGATGTGCATGTAAACGCCGTTGAAGAACGTCGAGAACCAGCACCCCGTCCGGGTGTCGAGCACGCGGTTCACCACGTCGTTGAACGACTTGGAGAACCCGCCCGGCGCAAAGCTCAGAAGCGAACGGCCGATCACCGCGTCGCGATCGGTCCCGAGAAGCGCGCCGCCCGCCAAGTTGGCGTCGCGGATCATCAGTTCCCGACCGAACACCCCGATCGGATCGCTCGTCTGATCGAAGAACGGGCGATGCTCCGAGCTCGACAACACCAGCCCGCCCGCCGCAAGCTCATCACTCAACCCGCCACTCCCTCACTCTTCCAGCTTCGCGTCGCGCCCCCGCCTCGTGCGGGTCAGAGACGGGATCTCTCTCAAAGGGACCTCGATATCCAGAGGTGATACCACGTGCGACCGCCCCCGTGAGGCCGGGCGCCGGCAAGTCGCGGCAGCGCCTTGCAATAGGGGAAAAAACCTCACTCCAATCACGTATTCTTACGTGGCGGAAGCGGAGGAAAATCACGCGTCGCTTTGCGAAACGTCACCTCATCGGGCGTCCGTCGTCGCCCGGCGGCGCAACTCCGGGATCGCGCCTGTCGATATCAAAGGCGGAGGCTGACCATGACCCGTCGCATCGAACCGCCCCGCCTCAACCTCGCCAAGCTCCACGCCGCGGGCGTCACGAGGATCGCCCCTCCGAATCGCTCTCTCGCCGCTTACGCCTTCGAGCACGAGAACGTCCATCTCGCTATCGAGCACCCCTCCGGCGGCGACTCCCGATATCACGTTTGCACCTTCAGCCTCTCCGCCCGAGTCGTCACCTGCGCCCACGGAGGCTATGTCCACCCCTTCGCCCCCGCCGTCATCGAGCTGCCCACCGCCTGGGGAACAACCGCCCCCTGTGAGGGCGTCATCGGATCCTGCTGGCACATCCGCGGACGCATCCACGGGATCGCCGTCGAGTTCGCCAGGCCCCTTGAGCTCAAGCGGCACGTCGCGCCCGACCTCCTCCCGCCCGAGACAGCGGACGGCGCCCGAAACGCCGCCACCCTCACCGGCGCCTGCGTCGCTCTCCTCCCCTGCGACCTCGAAGCTCACCTCATCGCCTCCGCCCTCGGCGGAACCTCCATGACCCTCACCCAGGCCAAAGACTCCGGCGAAGCCTGCGACCACCTCAGAAAAAAGGCCCACGACGCCGTCCTCATCGACGCCGATCTCGAAGGCTTCGCCGCCACCGTCGACGCCGTCCGCGCCGTCCCCTACCACGGGCCCGTGATCGCCCTCACCGCCTCCAGACGCTCCAACTCCACCGAGGATCTGCTCAACTCCGGCGCCGACGCCGTTGTCTCAAGACCATTCAAACCCGAGCACATCATCACCCGACTCCTCGCCCTCACCGACGCCGCCTGCGAGCACTCGGGCAAGCCCATCCCGAGCGACTACGCCAAGGACGCCCGCTTCGCCGAGGTCACCCAGCGCTACATCGAACACGCCCGCCATCTCGGGACCCAGCTCCAGGTCGCCATCATCGATCAGCAAGCCGACGACGCCCGCAAGGTCTGCGAGTCCCTCGCCGTCTCCGGCGTCACCTTCGGGTTCCCCGCCCTCACTGAGGCCGCAGACGCCGCCGCGACCTCGCTTCTCGCGTCAGCCTCCGTCGCCGAGTCCCTCCCCGAACTCCGCAACCTCGGTCGCACCATCCAGCGCCTCGTCTTCTCGAGTGAAGCCCCCGCCAGCGGCGGCGCGAACGACGACGAGGACGCCCCAAGCCTCGCCGCCTGAGCGAACCGGCTCAATCCACCTCCAGAACCACCTTCACCGCCTCGCCTGTCCCCATCATCTCCATCCCGCGCTCCACCTCGCTCAGCGCCACCGTGTGCGTCACGATCGGCTCGAGCATGCCCGGCGCCTGCTCGAAGAAATCATCCATCTGAAGCCACGTCTCGAACATCCGCCGCCCGTTGATCCCGAGCACCGTCGCCCCCTTGAAGATCACGTGCTCGTTCCAGTCAAACGCGTAGTCATCCCCCGGCAGGCCCAGGAGCGCCGCCCGCCCGCCCTGCCGAAGCGCGCTGAAGCCCCCGTTGATCAGCGCCTCCGCCCCCGACATCTCAAGCAGCGCGTGCGCCCCCTCGCCCTTCGTGCCCCGCACCACGCGCTCCGCCCAGTCCCCGTCCACGTTCGTATCGAACGCCTCGTCCGCCCCAAGCTCGAGCGCCAGGTCCAGACGCCCGCGATCGCGATCCACCACGAACACACGGCTTGCCCCCGCCATCCGCGCCGCCTGCACCGCCATCAGCCCGATCGGTCCCACGCCCGTGATCAGCACGCTCCGCCGGCTCACTCCCGCCTCCATCACCGTGTGCACCGCGTTGCCGAAGGCGTCCATGATCGCCGCGTGATCGTCGCTCACCACCTCCGGCAGCATCCACAGGTTCTGCGCCGGCATCACGATCAGCTCCGCGAAGCACCCGTCCCGGTCGATCCCGATGATCTCCATCGTCCGCGCCACATGAGCCATGCCCGAGAGGCTCGCGGCGTCCCGCCCCGTCACGATGTGCCCCTCGCCGCTCACGCGCCGCCCCACCGTCACGTGATCCGGAACCCCCGGGCCCACCGCCTCCACCACCCCCGCGAACTCGTGACCGATCACCACCGGCGGCCTCATCCGCCGAGCAAAGAACGGCTTCCACGCGCTGATCCCAAGATCCGTCCCGCAGATCCCCGCCCGACGCACCCGCACCAGCGCCTCGCCCGGCCCCGGCGGCCCCGGCGCCGCCCGGTCCTCCACGTACGACACCCCCGGACCCGCCTCCGCCTTCACGACCGCCCGCATCGTCCCGGTCGCGCCCGCTCCATCCACGCTCGCCTGCGTCTGCGTCATGTCGGCATCCTAGCTCCACTCCTTCTCCCGCCGGGCGACCAGCGCGAGCGGCTCTCCCAACCTCCCGCCCGCCTCCACTAGGATGCCCCATATGACCACCAAAGAGCACGCCGCCGACAACGCCGCCAAGTCCATGGACGACATCATGGCCCTCTGCAAACGCCGAGGCTTCATCTACCCCGCCTCTGAGATCTACGGCGGAATCAACGGCTTCTGGGACTACGGCCCCCTCGGCGCCCAGCTCAAGAAGAACCTCCGCGACGCCTGGTGGCAGGACACCGTCATGGCCCCCGTCGGCCCCGACGGCGAGCCCGCCATCGGCCCAAACAACGCCCCCGTCGAGATCGTCCCCCTCGACTCCTGCATCATCCAGAACCCCAAGGTCTGGGAAGCCTCCGGCCACGTCGGCGGCTTCAACGACCCGATGGTGGACGACACCGAGAGCAAGAAGCGGTACCGCGCCGACCACCTGCGCGCCGTGACGAACGCGACGACCGAGGGCGGTCGGCTCTGCGCCTACCTCGAGGGCGACGAGAAGGGTCGTGAGGCCGCACTCAAGGCGCTGATGAAGTACGAAAAGTCCGACGAAGCCTCCGCCTACGAAGACGTCGATCTCACCCACTTCGCTGACGACGCGCGAGCCCGCACCGTCGGACCAGACGCCTCCGAGCCCGGCACCCTCACCGCCCCCCGCGCCTTCAACCTCATGTTCAAAACCTACGTCGGCGCCACCGCCTCAGAGGACGACGTCGCCTACCTCCGCCCCGAAACCGCCCAGGGCATCTTCATCAACTTCAAGAACGTCATCGACACCACCCGCGTCGAGCCGCCCTTCGGCATCGCCCAGACCGGAAAGGCCTTCCGCAACGAGGTCACGCCCCGCAACTTCACCTTCCGCTCCCGCGAATTCGAACAGATGGAGATCGAGTTCTTCTGCCACCCCGACGACGCCAACGACTGGTACCGGTTCTGGCGCGACACGCGCTACGCCTGGTGGCAATCCATCGGCCTCGCCGGCGAAAACCTCCAGATGCGCGAGCACGAGTCAGACGAGCTCGCCCACTACGCCAAGGAGGGCGCCGGCACCGCCGACATCGAGTACCGCTTCCCCTTCACCGCCCCCGGCTTCGGCGAGCTCGAAGGCGTCGCCGACCGCTCCACCTACGACCTCACCCAGCACAAGACGCACTCCCGCGCCAAGCTCCAGTACCTCGACCGCACCCGAGGCGAGATCGCCAAGAACGGCCAGCCCAAGGGCGAGTGGGTGACGCCCAACGTCATCGAGCCCTCCGCCGGCCTCGATCGCGGCGTCCTCGCGCTCCTCTGCGAGGCCTACACGCCCGACCCGGACCGCGCCTCGGGCGTCGTCATGAAGCTCCACCCCCGCATCGCCCCCATCAAGGCCGCCGTCTTCCCCCTCGTCAAGAAAGACGGCATGCCCGAGAAGGCCCGCGAGCTCCACCACGCCCTCGCCAGACGCTTCGCCCGCCTCGGCTTCATCGAGTTCGACGAGAAGCAATCCATCGGCAAGCGCTACGCCCGCATGGACGAGGCCGGCTGCCCCTACTGCTTCACCATCGACGGCCAAACCATGGATGACGACACCGTCACCCTCCGCGACCGCGACACCGCCGAGCAGACCCGCATGCCGATGGCCGACGTCCCCGACTTCCTCGCCGAGAAACTGGGCGTCTGAAGCCGCCCCCCTCTCCCTCGGGGAGAGGGGCCGGGGGTGAGGGCTCCCCAAACGACCCCCGCCCCTCGTTCTCGGACCCCCCGAGCCGCCCGACTCCGCCGATCGCCTACAACGAGCACGCCTTCCCACCCATCGGCCCCCTTCGCCGATCCGCCCCGCGCCCCGCCCGCGCGCCCATCGGAGACTCCCCGCAAGGAGACCCCGATGAAACACACCCTCCTGTGCGCACTTATCGCGTCGGGCCTCGCCGCCTGCGCCTCGCCGCCGGCCGAGCGCCCCTCATCCGAGCGCGCCGAGCTCGTCCTTCCCACCTCCCAGCGGTGGTCCAGTCTCAACACCCCCGAAGCCGCCGCGGCCGAGCTCGTCCGCGCCTATATCAACCTCGACCCCCAGCGCTTCCAGCGCGCCGTCGCCCGCCCCTTCGGCGACTCCCGCACCCGCGACCACTACAAGCGATTCGTCGCCGGCGCCGCCGAGGAGCTCCGCCGCGCCCGCCAGTCCGGCTTCCCGCCCGACGGCGCCCCGGTCGAGCTGCTCGAGGTTCGCCCCGCCCGCGATCTCCCCTCCACCTACCGCTCCCCCGCGGCCTACGACCAGATGGCCAACCGAACGGCCGTCCTGGTCGAGGTCGAGGCCTACCTCGCCGGCCGCGGCGTCCAGACCTCCCGTGTGCTCGTTCTCAAGGATTCCGCAGGGCGCTGGGGCGCCGCCCCGCGCCCCGAGCTCTTCGGCTTCGTGCTCAACTAGCGCCGGGCTCCTCGGCGTCCGGCTCGGTCTTGCCCGACGTCATCTGCGCCCGCTGCGATCCGTCCGGGTCCAGCAGGTCGAGCAGCGATGGATCGTCCGGCGGGTCATACCGGCGGTTGTACTCCCGTCGCTGCTTCGCGTACGCCTCGGGCGACGCGTCGAGCTCGAGCGGCTCGCCCGCCTCGTGGCGCCGGTGCAGCTCCTCGAGAAACGGCACGCACCATCCGCACCCGGTCCCGGCGCCGAAGCACTCCGAGATGAGCGACGCCCGGCTCGGGTTCTCGCTGCGCAGAAACGTCCGCAGCTTGCGGAGCTTCACGTGAAAGCAGAGGCAGACGTCGTCGTCGGGTCCCATGCCCGATGCTACGCCGACCGCCGCGGGCGCAACGCGCGGCGGGCGCAGAAAACAAGCGCGGGCTTCCGTGAAAGCCCGCGCTCGCCTCACATCCGGTTCGCCTTGGGCGTCAGCGGCGACGCCGGGCGATCGCCAGGCCGCCCAGACCAAAGAGCGCCGCAGCGCCGGGCGCCGGGATCTTGGTGATCTGTCCGCGGACCTCGCCCGCGGGGTACTCCGACGTGTGGAAGTTGATGTAGAGATTCCCCGCCAGCAGGGCGTCCACATCGGACTGGCTCATGCCGTCCCACGTCGCCGAGCCGGTCAGGTCCCAGGCGTCATCCGCGAAGCCGAAGGCGATCGGGCCGCTCTCGCCGGCGGCCCCCTCGTGGATGTGCGCGCCGGGCGCCTGCGGCACGCCGATCAGATCGTCGGAGATGTCCCACGAGAACGAGAAGCTCATCTCGCCCGGATCGAAGGTCCCGGTCATGACGCCCGTGGCGGGGCTCTCGTTGAAGTTCTGATCGCCGTCGATCAGGGCGATGAAGTCGACGTCGTTGGCGGACGCCGCTCCGGCGATGGCGATCGCGCTCAGCGCGGTCAAAGCGATTTTCATCGGTCTCTCCTCGTGATTCCCGGGCCGCAGGCTTCGCGGCCCGATATCCCTGTGCGAATCCAGCAACCGTTCCGCTGGAAAAAAACGACGCTGTGCGGGCGTCGCTCCAGTCCGATACTAAGAGGCCGGTCGCCCGAGTGAGCCGTAAAAAGGGTTCATTCCCGGGCCCGGCCGTCTCGAAACCGGGGGAGCTACGCTAACACCATGCCAAATCTGGACTACCACACCGCCGGCGAATCGCACGGGCCCGCGCTCATCACGCTCATCCAGGGCCTGCCCGCCGGGATCCCTCTCGACATGGACCTCATCGACGGCGAGCTGGCGCGCCGGCAGGGCGGCTACGGCCGCGGCGGGCGCCAGCGTATCGAGACCGATCGCGCCGAGTTTCTCTCCGGCGTGCGCCTCGGCAGGACCATCGGCTCTCCCCTGACCATCCGCATCGCCAACAAGGACTCGCGCCTCGACGATCTCGAGCGCACGCCGCCCGTACACCGCCCGCGTCCCGGGCACGCGGACCTCGCCGGAAGCGTCAAGTGGCTCACGACCGACTGCCGCGAGACGCTCGAGCGCGCCAGCGCCCGCGAGACCGCGGCGCGCACCGCCGCCGGCGCCGTCGCCCGGTGCCTCCTCCAGCAGATCGGCGTCCACGTCTTCGGCTTCGTCCGCCGCATCCACGAGAGCGAGTGGACGCCCGACGTCACGCCCGCCAACTGGCGCGACAAGCTCGCGCTCCGCGATCAATCCGACGTCTACTGCCCCGATCCCGAGACGAGCGAGCGGATGCGCAAGAGCATCCGCCGCGCCAAGGAAGAGAAGGACACGGTGGGGGGGCTGGTCGAGGCGCACGTCTTCGGGCTGCCGATCGGCCTGGGCTCGAGCATGGACTGGCGGAGCAAGCTGGACTCGCGGCTCGCGGGCGCGGTCATGGGCGTGCAGGCGATGAAGTCGGTCGAGATCGGACTCGGCAAGGAGGTCGCGGAGCGCTTCGGCTCGCAGGTGCACGATCCGATCCGCTACGACGAGCGCGCGCGGGACGCGCCGAGCCTCGGGTTCACGCGCGACACCAACAACGCCGGGGGGCTCGAGGGCGGGATGACCAACGGCGAGCCCGTCGTCGTCCGCGCCGCGATGAAGCCGATCTCGACGCTCCTGCGCGGTCTGCCGAGCGTCGACCTCAACTCCAAGCGGGCCTCGGACAGCCAGTACGAGCGTTCGGACGTCTGCGCCGTCAGCGCGGCGTCGGTGGTGGTGGAGAACGTGGTCGCCTTCGAGATCGCCCGCGTCTGCCTCGAGAAATTCGGCGGCGACTCGCTCCTCGAGTTCACCCAGAACCACGAGGCGTACCTGGGGAAGGCGCGGATGCTGCCGCTCGAGCCGCCCAAGGAGACGCTGGCCGGGGGCTCAACCGCTCAGTAGCAGTCCGAGAATCACGGCGAGGGCGATCGCGGCGCCGGCGAGGCCCCACAGGAGCGCTTCGCGGCGGCTCGGCATCGCGGACCGATTGTCACGCCCGGCGGGCATGGGGCCGATGATACGGCGCTGCCCCATGCCTTCGCCCTCGCTACCATGGTTCACTCATGCTCACGGTCACCGCCCAACAGTTCGTCAGCTTCCACGTCATCATGGTCGTGCTGCACGTCATCCTGCTCGGGGTGGCGTACCTGATCTACGCCGAGCGCAAGGTCTCGGCGTGGGCGCAGGACCGTCTCGGCCCCAACCGCGTGGGCCCGATCGGGCTTCTCCAGCCCATCGCCGACGGTCTCAAGCTCTTCCTGAAAGAGGACTACGCCCCGACCCGCGTGGACAAGGCGCTGTTCTCGCTCGGCCCGGCCCTGATCATCATCCCGGCGCTCATCGGGTGGGCCGTGATCCCGTGGGGCGGGTACGTCTCGATCCCGACCTTCAACCCGCCCCTGCTCCCGATCACGGTCGAGGGCGGCGTGGCCCTGGTCGCCGCCGCCGACGTCAATATCGGCGTGATCTACCTGCTCGCGATCGCCTCGCTCGGCGTCTACGGCGTGACGCTCGGCGGGTGGGCCAGCAACAACAAGTACTCGTTCCTGGGCGGTCTTCGGTGCAGCGCCGGCATGATCAGCTACGAGATCCCGCTGGGCCTGGCGATCCTCGTCGTCCTGCTCGTGGCGGGAACGGTTCACCCTCACGCGCTGATCGCCCAGCAGGCCGAGAGCGGGTGGTTCATCGTCGGGGCGCCGCTCGCGGCCATCCTCTTCTACGTGTGCACGCTCGCCGAGGCGAACCGGGCGCCCTTTGACAACGCCGAGGCTGAGCAGGAGCTCGTCGGCGGGTATCACACCGAGTACTCCTCGATGCGCTTCGCGCTGTTCCTGCTCGCCGAATACGCCCACATGATCACGGGCGCCGCGTTCTTCGTGCTGCTGTTCCTCGGCGGGTACCACCTGCCCTTCGTTTCCCTGACGGATCCGGCGAGCACGGGCCTGCTCGCGATGCTCGTCAAGTTCCTTGTCTTCGCGGGTAAGACGACGCTGATTGTTCTCTTTGGGATTCTGGTCCGCTGGACGCTCCCGCGCATCCGGTGGGATCAGGTGATGAAGCTCGCGTGGAACGGGCTGATTCCCTTCGGGATCGTGCTGATGATCCTTACGAGCGTGATGGTGTACTTCGGGTGGACCGCGACGTGGCAGACGCTGGCGATGCACGCCGGGCTCGCTCTCGCGCTCGTGGCGGTTCAGCCGCTCCTGCCCAAGGCCATGCCGAACCGCCGCGTGGCGATCGCCGGCTCGCGCTACAGCCGCCGTCCGGGCGACCCCGAGATGACCGCCCCGGCCCACCCGACGGCGCTCGATGAGATGGCCCCGGCGATCGGCGCCGAGGGCGCGGACGGACGCGAGGAGCGCGTCGTCAGCGTCTGAGGGTGCGCTACCTCGCGGTCGATCTCGGCGACAAGCGAACGGGCCTGGCCGTCGGGGACGACGTCACCGGCCTTGTGAGCCCCGCCGGGATGATCGAAAAACCGATCGAGCCCGGGGAGGAGCTCCTCGCGGGCATCGAGGCGGCGATCGAGGAGTTCGGGCCGGACGAGCTGGTTCTGGGCCTGCCGCTGAACATGGACGACACCGAGGGTCCGCGGGCGAAGCTCGTCCGCCGGTTCGCGGCGAGGGTCGCGGAGCGCGCGGGGCTCGAGATCCGGTTTCAGGACGAGCGGCTGACGAGCGCCGAGGCGGACTGGTCGATGGCGCGATCGGGGATGACGCGCGGGCAAAAGAAAAACCGCCGCGACGCGCTGGCCGCGGCGGCGATCCTTCGGGACTACCTCGAGTCGCTGGCGTGAGGGCGGCTCAGCGCTGGTCCTCGGGGCGGATGGTCGCGAGGAAGAGCGCCTGGTCGAGCTCGATGTCGTTGGCGACTTTGCCGCCGCCGCTCTGGACGCCGAAATCATCGAGTTCGATCATGTAGTCGCACCGCAGCGCGAGCAGGTCGCCCTTGGCGCGGGTGCGGGTGCGGTCGCTCTCGGCCATGAACGTGAGGCGGGCGGGGATCTCCATCCGCTTTGTTGCGCCCTTGACGGTCATGTCGCCGACGAGGGTGACGTCGTAGGTGGTGAAGCCGTCGCCCTCCCGGGCGATCCGGACGCTTCGCGTCTCATCGAGGACGAAGACGATGTCGGGGTGACTCTCGGCGTTGAGCCAGCGCTCGCCCTGCATGTGCTCATCGCGCAGGGGGATGCCGGTGTCGAAGGAGGCGACGGGCAGGCGGAAGGCGCCCGCCCGCAGTTCGGCCGGGTTGTCGGTGCCGGCGATGAGGTAGCCGACGACCTGATTGCTGACGCCCTTGATGTGCTCGAGGGGGGCGTCTGAGGTGAAGGTGACCTGGGCGTCCTTGCCGGGCTGGACGTGGTAGACGGTTCCCATGGCCGCGTGCTCGGCCGGCACGGTGAGGGACTGCCCGCTCGCTGAGCGGGGCGGGGCGTCGGCGGCGAGGGCGAGGCCGGCGGTCAGGAGGGCGGTCGCTGCGAGAGTCGCGAGCTTCATCGTGTTCTCCTCATCGTTCCTGCGGCGATGCGGCCGCGAATGGTTCTGACGGTTCGGACGCTTCCGAGGGTATAGGGTGAGACACCCGGAGCAACGCCTTTGTTCCCGCCGGCCCGATCTGAACGCAAACGCGGGATGGGCGTCCGACCGATGGTGACAGGGGCGTTCTGGAATATGAACCGGCGGAGGCCCCGCCGGTTGATCGCAGGAGGCCGGCGAAAGGATGCGAACGATGGCGACGCGACGGGGATGGACGGCTCTGGCGGCTCTGACGATGCTGACCGCGCCCTGGGGGGCGGTCGCGCTTGGGCAGCAGAATCAGGACGTCGAGGAGGCCGTGCAGGAGATCCGCACGGCTCAGCAGCTTCTGGTCGCCCTCGAGCGCATCGACGACCGCGTCGACACGCTTCAATCGGACGTGCAGTACGACAAGCGCTTCCGCCTCCAGGGCGACCGCCACGTCCGCCGCGGCAAGCTCTTTTACAAGGCCGAGCGCGAGGGCGGCGAACGCGTCCGCCCGAGCCGCAAGTTCGAGATCGACTTCCAGACGCTTTGGCTCGTCTCGGCGGGGCGCCAGGAGGACAGCCGCCAGACGTGGATCTTCGACGGCGAGTGGCTCATTGAGAAGCGCCCGGACAAGAAGCAGTTCGTCGCCCGCCAGATCGCGGCGCCGGGCGATGATTTCGACCCGCTCTCGATCGAGGAGGGGATCATGCCCATCCCGATCGGGCAGCGCGCCGCCGACGTGCTCGAGCGCTTCGAGGTGGAGCTCGTCCCGCACCCCGCCGGGCTCGAGGACGAGCCCAAAACGCTCACGACCTTCGTCGACGGATGCCATCAGCTTCGGCTCGTGCCCAAGGCGGCCCGCGCCGAGGACGCGAAGTTCCGCGAGATCCGGCTGTGGTACGAGAAGGAGTCCCTGATGCCGCGGATGTCGCGCGCCGTGGATCGCGGGGGGGACGTGTCGTTCGTGCAGCTTCTGAACGTGAAGCGAAACGAGCGCCTTCCGCGGGGGACGATCGTCGTCACCCCGCCGCCCGAGGGTCAGGGGTGGGATGTGCAGATCGAGCGGCGCCGCGCCGACGCCGGGGGTGGTCGATGAAGACGCGCAGGCTCGCCCAAGCCGCCGGTCTCGCCGCGGCGCTCCAGATCGTCGCGCTCGCGCCGGCGCACCAGATTCAGGCGTCGCCGGGACCGGGCCCTGAGCTCTCCTCGCTCGCCCAGCGGCTGATCGATGCCGAGTACCTCACGGAGGAGGAGCGCCGCGAGAAGCGCGTTTTCCACGGGGTGTGGGAGGCGGGCGATCTTGCCGAGGCGTCCGCCCGAGCCCGCGCGGCGCTCGCCGCCGGCGTCTGGGACGACCCGAGCCTTGACGACGAGAGCGCGCCGCTTGAGCTCCGCGCCGAGGCGCGGCTGGAGCGCGGCGACCTGCGCGAGGCGGTGGACCTGATCGACGCCGAGGCGGGCGAGTCGCCGTCGCTGCGCGCCCTGCGGATCCGGGCGGAGGCCCTCGAAGGGCTCGGCGAGTTCGGGGAGGCGGACCGGGCCGTGGCGCCGGCGGCCGCGAGGCTCTCGGATGTGCGCGCCGCCTCGGCGGCCGAGCTGGTGGAGATCGTGCGCTCGTTGCGGGTGCGCTCGCGCGTCCGCGGGCTCCCGGCGCAGGACTACCGGTCGATGATGGGCCTGCTCGCGCGGGCGCGGGAGCTCGATCCGCTCCACTGGCCCGCCGCGCTCGAGGAAGCGCGCCTCCTGCACGCGAAGGACAACTTCCAGGAGGCCGGCGAGGCGGCGCAGGACGCCCTGGGCCTCAACCCGCGCTCGATCCAGGCGCTCGCGCTCCTGGCGGAGATGAGCGTCCAGGCCTTCAACTTCGACCGCACCGAGCTGCTCGCAGACGTGATGGACGCCGCGGCGGCGAGCGTCGCGAGCACGGGCGACGCGGCGGAGAGCGAGAAAACCCCGTCGGCCCTCGCGCGGCTCTGGCTTGCCCACGCGATGCTCCGCCAGAACGACCCGGATCTCGCCGAGGAGCTGCTCGCGCCGCTTCGCGAGCGCTTCCCCCGTCATCGGATGGGCGCGGCGACCGGCGCGGCCATCGAGGCGGTGCGCTACAACCTCGAAAAGACCGAGGCCGCGCTCGCGGCGTTCGACGAGCTCTCGCCCGACTCGCCGCTGGCGCTCTATGTCGCCGGGCGGGCGATGAGCGAGAACCGTCAGTACGAGTACGCGGCGGAGCTGCTCGAGCGGGCCGTCGCGCGCCAGCCCAACTGGCCGCCGCCGATCGTCGCGCTCGGTCTTCTGCACGTGCAGGCGGCCAACGACGAGCTCGCGCGCCGGTGGCTCGCCCGGGCCGTGGATCTCGATCCCTTCCAGCGCCGCGCGCGCAACAGCCTGCGGATGCTCGAGGGGCTCGCGGCGTTCGAGACGCTTGAGAGCGATCACTTCATCGTCCGGCACGAGCCGGGGGTGGATCGCGTGATGGCCGAGGAGATGCTCCCGGTGCTCGAGCGGATCCACGAGCGCGTGGCGGGCGAGTTCGAGCACGAGCCCGATCGCAAGACGATGATCGAGCTGATGCCGGACCACGAGTGGTTCGCGGTGCGGATCACGGGGATGCCGGCGATTCACACGATCGCCGCGGCGACGGGCCCGCTCATCGCGATGGAGGCGCCGAAGGTCGGGCCGAATCACTCGGGGATCTACGACTGGCCGCGGGTCGTGCAGCACGAGTACGCGCACACGATCACGCTCTCGCGCACGAAGAACCGCATCCCGCACTGGTTCACCGAGGCGGCGGCGGTGCACGTGGAGGACGCGCCGCGCGACTGGGACACATGGCGGCTCCTCGAGGCCGCGCTCACGGGCGACCAGCTCTTTGACATGCGCGAGATCAACATCGCGTTTGTCCGCCCGAAGAAGCCCACGGATCGGGCCCAGGCGTACGCGCAGGGCGCCTGGATGTACGAGTACCTCAAGGAAACCTTCGGCGAGCGGGCCCCGCTCGAGCTGATGGACCTCTACGCCCGGGGCCTCCGCGAGGACGAGGCGATGCGCGAGGCGCTCGGGATCACGCGGGCGGAGTTCGCCGAGGGGTTCATCGAGTGGGCGTGGGAAAATGCGCGGGCGCACGGGCTGGCGCCCTCGCCGTCGCGCGCCGAGCTCCGGCTCGAGGCGACGCTCGCCGACGAGGCCTCGCGGGCGGCGCTCGAGGAGGCGCTTGGGGAATCGGCCGATCGCGTGGCGCTGTCGATGCTTGGTCTCGCGGAGCTCGGCGCCCGCGGGCTCCCGCTTCGCGAGCTTGACGCGGAGGCGGCGCGCGAGCTGCTCGGCGCGCACGAGCGCCACCCCGAGCTGCTCTCGATCATCTGGCGCGACGCGCTGGAGCGAGCGGGGGGCGAGATGACGGCGGAGGTCGCGTCGTGGCTCGAGCGGTACGCGGCGGCGCGGCCGGTCGATCCCGAGCCGCACCGCCTGCTCGCGAGCCACTACCTGGAGCTTGGGGATGAGGCGTCGATCGCTCGGGCCGTCGAGCATCTGCTGTACCTGGATCAGCGCGAGCAGCGTTCGGCCGTGCTGACGGTCGAGCGGGCGAAGCGTCTGGCGGAGCTTGGGCGCTTCGAGGAGTCGCTCGCGGCGGCCGAGCGCGCGGTCCGGCTGGCGCCCTTTGACGCGGATCACCGGGAGCTGGCGGCGACGGCCGCGCTGCGGCTTGGGCGCTGGGGCGAGGCGGAGCGGCACATCGCGGCGCTCGTCGAGATCGAGCCCGATCGCGAGATCCACCGCCTGCGCCTGCGCAAGGTGCGCGAGCGGACCAGCGGCTGACTCCGCACTACACTCGCCGCATGACGCGACC
>CAZXGT010000036.1:0-18054 GCA_964639935.1 uncultured Phycisphaeraceae bacterium | reverse complement strand
CGCTTCGCCTGAATCGGGGCCAGCGACTCGAGGATCTTGAGGAGCACCTCGGCCGGGGCGCCGATGGCGTCGATGTTCTGCACGACGGTGGGCGGGTAGTGGTCGAGCACGGGCTGGGTGTCCGCCTGGTAGATGTCCCACCGGCGCTGGACGACGTCCTGCTTGGCGTCGTCGGCCCGGCCCTGCTTGAGGGCGCGCTTCTTGAGGCGATCGAAGAGGGCGTCCTTGTCGCTCGTTGTCAGGTGGATGACGGCGAGGACCTCCAGGGAGGAATCCATCAGCTCGGCCTGATTGACGCTCCGCGGGATCCCGTCGAGCAGGAGCAGATCGCGGTTGGGATCGTACCGGCCCTCGTCGACGCGCCCGGCCACGCTCTCGCGCCAGAGCTCGATGGTGATGTCGTCGGGGACGAGCTCGCCCTTCGAGGAATACGTCTGCACCTCGCGACCCAAACGCGAGTCGGGGTCGAGGTTGCGGAACGCGTCGCCCATCGAGAAGTGATGGAAGCCGGGGATCTTCCCGAGGATCTCGCCCTGCGTGCCCTTGCCGACGCCCGGGGCGCCGAAGAGAAGAGCGGATCGGTATCGGCCGGCGGTGGCGTGCGTCACGGTGGTCAATCCCTCGATTCGTGCGTCAAACGGGCGGAGCGAGTGTAGCGTGTCCCGGCGCGCGCGTCGTGGTCGATGCGGCCGCCGCGAGCCCCGCCCGAGCCCGTCTCCGAGCCCGTATATTCGGACCCATGCGAGGCCTCACCAAGCGCTGGATTCCCCGCTCGACCTCGGCGCCCGCAGAGGGATCGCTGACGCAGCGGGTGCTCGCGGCGCGGGGGATCGTCAGCGCCGCCGAGCGCGAGGCGTTTCTCGCGCCGAAGCTGACGGCCCTGCACGACCCGTCGGGGATCCCGGATCTCGATCGCGCGGCCGAGCGGGTGCTGGCGGCGGCCAGGGCGCGCGAGCCGATCGTGATCTACGGCGACTACGACGCCGACGGGGTGACGGCCTCGGCGGTGCTCGTTCGCGCGATCCGGACGCTGATCCCCGGGGCGGTCGTCGAGGCGTACATCCCCCACCGTCTCGACGAGGGCTACGGGCTCAACGCGCAGGCGCTCCGGGAGCTGGCCGAGCGCGGGGCGCGGGTGGTGGTGAGCGTCGACTGCGGCGTGACGGCGGTCGACGAGGCGCGCCTCGCGAGGGAGCTCGGACTCGAGCTGATCATCACGGATCACCACAACCCGCCCGACCGGATCGAAGACCTGCCCGAAGCGCTGGTGGTGCACCCGCGGCGCCCGGACTCGACGTATCCCTTCGGTGAGCTGTGCGGAGCGGGGGTGGCGTTCAAGCTGGCGTGGCGGCTGGCGACGCTCTCGTGCGGGGCCGAGCGTGTTCCGACGGCGGTGCGTGAGCATCTGCTGGAGCTGCTTGGCCTGGCGGCGCTCGGGACGATCGCGGACGTGGTGCCGCTGGTGGATGAGAACCGGGCGATCACGGCGTTCGGGCTTCGGCGTTTGGCGGCGGGATCGCTCCCCGGCGTGCGCGCGCTTCTCGCGGCTTCGCAGGTCGGGCGGAACGAGCTCGACGCGGAGGCGGCGGCGTTCCGGCTCGGTCCGCGGATCAACGCGGCGGGGCGGATGGGCCACGCGAAGGAGGCGCTGGAGCTGCTGCTGACCGAGAGCGAGTCGCGGGCGGAGGAGCTGGCGGCGACGCTGACCGCGTTCAATCAGAAGCGGCAGTCGGTGGAGCGGGCGATCGCCGAGGAAGCGGCGCGGCTGGCTGAGGCGTCGGGGATGGTCGGCGACGGGCGTCGCGCGATCGTGCTCGCCAGCGAGGGGTGGCATCCGGGCGTGATCGGCATCGTGTGCTCGCGGCTGGTCGAGCGGTTCGGTCGGCCGACGATCCTGCTCCAGCGCGAGAACGGCGTGTGCCGGGGGTCGTGCCGGAGCATCGACGGGTTCAATATCACCGCAGCGCTGCGGGCCTGCGGGGAGCACCTGACGACCTTCGGCGGTCACGACATGGCGGCGGGCCTGAGCCTCGAGTCGTCGCGGCTCGAGGCGTTCGCCGAGGCGTTCTGCGCTCACGCGGGCGAGCGGCTGACGCCGGAGGATCTGACGGCGGGAGCGACCTACGACGCCGAGGCGGATCTCGAGGAGATGACCGTCTCGGGCGCGCGGGAACTGGCGGCGCTGGCGCCCTTCGGGCGCTCGAACCCGAGGCCGACGCTGCTCCTGCGGGACGTCCGGCTTGCGGAGAACGCCCAGTGCATGGGGGCGAACGCCCGGCACGCGCAGATGCGGTTCGCCCGGTCTGGGGGCGCGCTGCGGGCGGTCGCGTGGAACTGGGGCGAGCGGGTCGATGCGCTGCGCGCCGGGATCGAAGGCGACGCGCTGGTGCGGCTGAAGCTCAACGAGTGGCGCGGCCGCGTGAGCGCCGAGTGCGAGCTGGTCGATCTTCGGCTGCGCGAGAGGGCGTCCGCGGGGGCGTCCGCCGGGCTCACCCGGCCATCGCGTTGCCCATCGTGAAGATCGGGAGCAGCAGGGCGACGGCGACGGCCCCGATCACGCTGCCCATCACGATGATCATCACCGGCTCGATGAGCTGGGTCCCGGCGCCGACCGAGTCCTCGAACTGCTCCTCGGCGACGTCGGCGACGCGCTCGAGCGACTCGGCGAGGTGCCCGGTGCGTTCGCCGGCGGCGATCATCTGCGCAAAGGAGGGCGGGATCAGCGGCGAGTCGAGCACGGCGTCGGAGATGGATCGTCCGCCGTCGATCGACTGGTCGAGGTGCAGGAGGAAGTCATCCCACTGGGGGCTGGCCGAGACGCCGCGGACGATGCCGAGGGCCTCCTTGAGCTGGACGCCCGAGGCGAGGAGCGTGGCGAGCGTGCGGGCGACGCGGGTGAGATAAAAGTTCCGGAAGATGGCGCCGATGACCGGCGCGCCCAGCAGGACGCGGTCGACAAGACGCCTGCCGGTCTGCGTGCCGCGGGCGAGGACGGCGGCCCCTACCAGCGCGATGATGGCGAGCAGAAGAAGGGCCCAGTTGGTGGTGACCCAACCGCTCAGGTTCAGGAGGATCTGTGTGGGCTTCGGGAGCGCGGCGTCGCGTCCCTCGTAGATGCTCGCGAAGCGCGGCAGCACCCACGAGATGAGGAATCCGGTGACCGAGAGGCCCATGACGAGCATAATCATCGGGTAGATCAGCGCGCCGCGGATCTGCCGCCGCGTGCGCATCTCGTTGCCGAGGTAGGCGGCGACGCGCTGGAGCATCGTGCCCATGGAGCCCGAGGCCTCCGAGGCGCGGACAAGGCTGACCATGAGGCGCGGGAAGACGCCGGGGTGCTCGGCGATGGCGGCGCTGAAGGAGACGCCGGCGGCGATGCGGTCTGAGAGAACGCCGGCGATGCGCCCGAGGGGGCCCCCGCGGGACTGCTCGGTGTAGGCGCGGATGGCCTCGGCGAGCGGGACGCCCGTGTCGATCATCACGGCGAGCTGGTTGGCGAAGGCCACGATCTCCTCGCCCTTGACCTTCCGGGCGGCCTGCTGGGTGAGCACGGCGTCGGAGTCGACGAGCCTGGTGGCGAGCGAGATCTCGGTGGGGACGAGGCCCTGCGCGCGGAGCTGCTGGGCGGCGGCGGCCTTGGTCTCGGCCTCGATGACGCCGGCGCGGGCCTCGCCTCGATCGGTCCGCGCCTTGTACTTGAAATCGGGCATCCGGGCGTCCTTTCGGGTTCGGTCACATCGAGCTGACGCGGAGGACCTCTTCGACCGTGGTCATCCCGAGCGCCGCCTTCTCCACGCCGTCATGCATGAGGGTGTGGAAGCCGGACTTCTCGGCGATGGCGCGGAGCGCCCGCATCTCCTGGCCCTGGGCGACGGCCTCGAGGAGTTCGTCGCTCGGGGTGAGCAGCTCGAAGACGCCGAGGCGTCCGGCGTAGCCCTTGCCGTGGCAGCGCGAGCATCCCTCGCCGCGGTAGAGCGTGGGGCACTCGCCGCTCACGCTCTCGACGATCGTGCGCGTGCGATCGTCGGGGGTGATCTCGGCTTTGCAATGGGGGCAGATCTTGCGAACGAGGCGCTGGGCGAGCACGCCGCGGAGGATGGCGGCGACGAGGTAGGGCTCGACGCCCATGTTCACGAGGCGGGTCACGGCGCTGATGGCGTCGTTGGTGTGGAGGGTGGAGAAGACGAGGTGGCCCGTGAGCGCCGCCTGCGTGGCGATCTGCGCGGTCTCGGCGTCGCGGATCTCGCCGACCATGAGGATGTCGGGGTCCTGGCGAAGCAGCGCGCGGAGGGCGCCGGCGAAGGTGAAGCCGGCCTTGGGGTTGATCTGAAACTGGTTCACGCCGGAGAGGTTCACCTCGACGGGGTTCTCGACGGTGGAGATGTTGAACTCGTCGCTCGCGAGCTCGGCCAGGACGCTGTAGAGCGTTGTTGACTTGCCCGAGCCGGTGGGACCGGTGACGAGGATGACGCCGTTGGGCGAGCTGATGACGCTGCGCCAGGCGGGAAGCAGGTTGGGCCCGAAGCCGACGCGATCGAGCGGGACGATGGCCGAGCGGTTGTCGATGACGCGGATGACGACCTTCTCGCCGAACTTCCCGGGCATGGTCGAGACGCGGAGGTCGATCGGGCGCCCGTCGATCATGACGTGGATGTCGCCGTCCTGGGGGACGCGGCGCTCGGCGATATCAAGGCCGGACATGATCTTGATGCGCGAGACGACGGCGGGGTGCATCTGGTAGGGCGGGTTGAGCTTGACGACGAGGCGCCCGTCGACGCGGAGGCGGACGCGGGAGGCGTGGTCGTCGGGCTCGATGTGGATGTCGCTGGCGCGGTCCTGCACGGCCTGGTAGATGATGAAGTTGACGAGCTTGATGACGGGCGACTGCCCGGAGACCTCCTCGAGATTGCCGAGGTCCTGCATCTCCTGCTCGACGACGGAGAAGTCGCCGACCTGGGCGTCGTCGTAGATCTCGTCGATGACGAAGACGTTGGCGCTCGGAAGATGGGACTGGAGCGTGGAGCGGATGTCCTTGGCGGTGGAGACGACGATCTGGGCGCGATGGCCCGAGACGCGCTCGATCTCCTCGATCAGGAAGAGGTTGGCGGGCTCGGTGACGGCGACGGTCAGGACGCCGTCGATGAGAAAGAGCGGGAGGACGCAGTGCTGCTCGATGAAGTCGCGCGGGAGGGCCTCGGTGACGCGGGGGTCCGCGATGCGCGGGGAGAGGCGGGCGAAGGGGACGCCGTAGCACGTCGCGAGGGATTCGATGATCTGCTCTTCAGAGGCGAAGGAGAGCTCGATGAGGACCTCGCCGAGGAGCTTGTTGTGCCCCTTCTCCTTCTGATGCTCGAGCGCCTCCTTGAGCTGGGCCTCGGTGAGGACGCCCTGGTCGATCAGCAGCTCGCCGAGCTGGACCTTGGCGGCGGTGGCGCGTGGGGCGAGGTCGTCGGCGCGCTTCATCGGACGCTCCTGACCGCGGCCTCGACCGTCGGATGATCCTCGAAGGAGCGGTCGTGGCGCGTCATCTCGAAGATCTTGCGGACGTTGTCCGAGAGGCCGATGAGGCGCACCTGACCGCTTCGGCGCCCGACGTCCTCGCTCAAGCGCAGCAGGTGCTCGACGCCGGCCGAGTCGATGAACTCGAGGTGCTCGCAATCGAGCAGGACGTGGCGCGCGCCGCCCGCGAGGCGGTCGCCCGTGACGCGGGTGAACTGCGCCGAGTCCTCGGCGGTGAACTCGCCCGAGAGCGTCAGCACGCAGATGTGCTCGTACTCCTGAAAGCTCAGCTTCATCAGGCGGCCTCCGAGTCGACGGCGCGGACGACCTTCGCGAGCATCGCGTCGTAGAACGCGAGATCGAGCTCGAGGAACGCGCTGGCGAGGTCGGGGTCGAACTGCTTGCCGGCGTTGTCGCGGATCTCGGTGAGCACGGTGCTCCGCGGCATGGCGGCGCGGTAGGTGCGCGAGGAGCTCATCGCGTCGAAGGCGTCGGCGACGCCGATGATCCGCGCGATCAGCGGGATGTCCTCGCCCGCGAGCCCCGCCGGGTAGCCGCGCCCGTCCCAGCGCTCGTGGTGGTGCATGACGCCCGGGAGGGCCTCTGAGAGCAGCGGGATGTCGCGCAGGATGCGGTGGCCGATCTCGGGGTGGAGCTTGATCAGCGCGAACTCCTCGTCGGTGAGACGGCTCGCCTTGAGGAGCACGCGCTCGGGCACGCCGATCTTCCCGATGTCGTGGACGAGCCCGGAGATGCGGATGGTCTCGAGCTGCGCCGGATCGAGGCCGATCCGCCTGGCGAGAGCGAGCGAGAGCTCGCTGACGCGCTGGGAGTGGCCGCAGGTGTAGGGATCCTTCGCGTCGATCGCGCTGGTGAGGGCCTCGAGCGTGCCGAGGAAGAGCCGCTGCTGCTCCTCGTAGAGCGCGGCGTTGGCGATGACGACCTCGGCGAGGCGCGCGGCGCCGTCGAGGAGCTTCATGTCCACGCTTGAGACGGAGCGGTCGGCCCCCTGCTTCTCGCCGGCGATCAGCACCCCGACCGTCTCATCGTCGCGCTGGATGATCCGGCAGATGGCCTCGGGCCCGTCCTCCTCCAGCGCCAGAACGACGGTCTCGGGCGTGTTGATCTCGCACGCCTGCCCGACGATCTCGCCAAGGACGGCCGGTTGATCGAGGTTGTACCGGTGCGACCCGCCCTCGCGGAACGTCCGGCCGCTGAGCGCGGCGGAGGCCTGCCCGGTCTTGAGGAACCGGGCGGCCACCCAGCCAAAGGGCAGGGTCTCGTGCATCTGCTCGCAGAGGTGAGCCATGAAATCCTCGGCGCCGACGAGCTCCTTCATCGCGCGCCCGAGGCTGTAGAAGAGGCTGATCTCCTCGTAGCTCTCGGCGAGCTGGGCGGAGAACTCCTCGATGGCGTGCTCGGCCAAGCCGAGCTCGACGCGATCGGCGAGCGCTCGCTGGAGCAGCTCGGCGATGCTGGCGACCGAGGCCGCGCTGTGCGTCGCCGCCTGACGGAGAACGATCGAGGCGGCCTCGGGCTCGACGCCCGCCGACTCGCAGAGGGCCTCGAAGCTCGGGCCCTCGACGCCCGCCGGCTCAAGCAGGAGCGCGACGACGTGGCCGACCGTCTCGCGGCGTTCGATAATCGGCAGGGGAGCGCCGAACCAGCCCGGGAGCAGGCTGACCGCTCCCGAGGCCGCGCTCCCGTTCGCGACGGCGCGGCGGAACACGGCGTCGAACTCCGGCGCCTCGACGAGCCGCTGGAGCACTTCGGCGCCCATGGCGTCGCCCGCCGCCCACTGCACGCGTCGAAGCGCGCCGCTCTCGTCCGTGTGGACCAGCGGGAGCCCGAGCTCCATGCAGCGCCTCGCGAGCTCCTGGTGCGCGGCGAGGGTCCGGGATGTCATGGTCCCGCCGGTCACGCAGCCTCCTGTCGGCCCCCGTCGAGGATCTCTTGAACGTGCGAGAGCACCTCGCGCGGGCTGAAGGGCTTTGAGAGGATGGCGCGGATGCCCGTGCCCTCGATGGTCTCGGAGTCGAGCTTGTAGCCGCGCGCGGTGAGCACGATGATCGGGAGGTCCTTGGTCGCCCCGGTCTTCGAGAGCTTTTTGGCGAGCTCGAGCCCGGTCATGTAGGGCATCTGGATATCGGTGACGAGCAGGTCGTAGCCGCCGGAGTTCGCGGCCTCGAAGCCCTCCTCCCCGTCGCCGGCGGTGTCCACGTCGTGTCCCGCGTTGCGGAGCTTGAGCGCGACCACATGGGTGATGTGGGCCTCGTCGTCGACTACCAGGATCTTGGCCATGACGGGTTCCTTACGCCCCTTCGAGCTCGTAGGGGATGGTGAAGGTGAACTTGCTGCCCAGGCCGAGGGTGCTCGAGACGTCCACGGCGCCGTGATGCACGGTCTCAACGATCTGCTTGACGAGCGAGAGCCCGAGGCCCGTCCCCTTGGCGACGCGCTTGTAGTTGTCGATGCGGTAGAACTTGTCGAAGACCTTGTCGAGGTCGTCGGGCGGGATGCCAAGCCCCGTGTCGGCGACGGTCGAGAGCACCGAGCCGGTCGAGTCGTCGTTCTCGATCGTCACCGTGACGCGTCCGCCCTCGGGCGTGTACTTCACGGCGTTGGAGAGCAGGTTGAGATACACCTGCTTGACCATGTCGCGGTCGGCGACAGCGGTGCACGCGAGCGGCCCGTGCTGAAGATTGACGGCGATGTCCTTGAGCTTGGCCTGAGGCGTGATGATCTCGACGGCGCTCCGGGCGACCTCGACGAAGTCGACCTCCTCGGGCGTCGGGCGGACGATCCCGGCCTCGATGCGCGAGATGTTGAGCATGTTGTCGATGAGCCGCCCGAGGCGATCGGCCTCGCTCCTGATGACGCCGTAGAACTCCTGCCGGCTCTCCTCGTCGCTCGCCTCGCCGTCGATGAGCAGCTCGAGGTAGGCGTTGATCGAGGAGAGGGGCGTGCGGAGCTCGTGCGAGGCCTTGGAGACGAAGTCGGACTTCATCTGGCTGATCTCGCGCTCGCGGGTGATGTCGCGGATGATCGTGACGACGCCCCCGACGCCGTCGGCCTTGGGGTCGGGGAGGCAGGCGAGGGTGACGTCGTAGTGGCGCGGCTCGCCGGCCTCGGGATCCTCGACGGTGTGCTCGACACGGCGGCGGTGCGAGGGCGAGGCGTTGGAGAGGGCGTCTGAGATCATCGAGCGGATTCTCGAGTCGTGCACGATGTCGTTGACCGCCGCGCTCTGAACGGCGCCGCGGTCAAAGCCCATGAGCTCGGCCGCGGGCTGGTTGGCCATCTTCAGCTCGTTGAAGCTGTCGGTGACGAGAATGGCGTCGTGGATGGAGTTGAGGACGGCCTCGATGTTCTCGATCTCGGCCTGCGCGATCTTCCCGCGCAGCTCGAGCTGGCGGATGGTGGCCCTGGCCCGGGCGATCTCCTCGCTCATGGCCTCAATCGCGTCGTTGACGGCGGCGACGAGCGCCGCGGGCGCCTGCGCGGCGGCGACCGTCGGGGGGTCGCCCCCCACCTGCTCGCTCGCGTCGCGGATCGCCTCGGCGAGCTCGCCCATCGCCCGTTGGCGCTGCACAATCAGCGGAATCCCGACGGCCGCGCACCCGAGCGCCGCGCCGACGGCGCCGAGCCCGGCGCCCAGCGCCGAGCCCGAGGACAGCCACACCGCTCCGGCGGCGAACGCCGCGCCGGCGAGAGCCGAGAGCCAGAGCGGGGTGAACTCGCGATCCATGCGTTCTCTCCTCCGGGGGGCGTGCGTCGTTAGTCGAGCGGGATGTTCGCGAGCAGACGCTGCGCGCGCTCGTCGCCCGGGTCGAGCCTGATCGCTTCGGCGAAGCTCTCGGAGGCCTCGTCGTGACGTCCGAGCTGCTGGAGAACCACGCCGCGGAGCATCGCGGGTCGGGGATCGGTCTTTGAGAGACCGGCGGCGGTGGTCAGCGCCGCCAGGGCGTCCTCGAGCTTGCTCTCACGGAGCAGGAGCGAGGCGCGGAGCAGGTGCCCCTCGTGACGCGTGGGCGCCAGGGCGATCGCCTTGGCGGCGCAGATCCTGACGCGACGGTCGTCCCCGAGCTGCAGCGCGACCTTGCCGAGATCGATCCAGACCGACGCGTCGGCCGAGCCCGCGGGGGTGTCGGTCATCTCGAGCAGGATGGCCCGGGCCTCGACGCCGCGATCGAGCGCCGCCAGGGCCCGCGCCTGCATCTGCTTGAGATCCCGGCGGTTCGTGTAGTCCTTCTTGTTGAGGAGCTGACGGAGGTTGAACTCCGCCTCGACGAAGTCGCCCGCGAGCATCTGCGCCGCGACGAGGTCCTCGATGATGGACAGATCATCCGTGGCGAGCAGCCGCGCCTCGCGGAAGAGCTCGACGGCGCGCTCGGGCTCGTCGCGCAGGAGCGCGATGTGGCCGAGCGTCTGCTTCACGCCCGCGTTGTGCTGGTACTCGCGCGAGCGATCGAGCAGCATCTTCTCCGCCTTGTCGAGAAGGTCGAGCTGGATGAGCATCTCCGCGGCCGCGATGGCGTACTGCGGGTCGCTCGGCTCAAGGAGCGAGGCCGTCTCGTAGGACTCGTGCGCATCGACGAACTCGTTGAAACGCTCGAAGACGATGCCGCGGTAGTAGTGCGGCTCGGCCGTCGACGGATCGAGCTCGATCGCGCGATCGAGCGCCGCGAGCGCGGGCTCGAGCTGACCGAGCTCGAGAAGAATCCGCCCGTGGAGCACGTGGCTCTGCGGCACGGTCTCGTGGAGCTCGATCGACTGCTCGACGTTCTTGATCGCCTTCTTCAGGTCGCCCGCGAGGTACTGCTGGTGGGCGAGGTCCCAGCGCGTCGCGGCCTGGATGCTCGACATCCGGTTGCGCGCCTGGTCGAGCGCTTCGGTGGTGTACGCGCCGTGGCCCTGGCACCCGGCGAGGGCCGTGAGGCCGCCCGCCGCGAGCGTGAGGATGACTGATCTCTTCGGGCGCATCGCACGCCTTCCTTTCTCGCTCGCGGCACAGGCCGCGAGCTGATTAGTCGTTGTCCGGATCGACGCCCGTGAGCGCCTCGTCCGTGTCCGTCTCGCCCGTATCCAGGACGATCGAGTCGCGGAACCAGACCCAGAACCCGCCGAAGAACGTCTGGTCGGTCTCGAACGCGTCGGCGTTCGGATCGGCGTCGTTCCCGACGAAGGCCGGACCGATGAGGCCCGTGCCGGAGAAGTCGAGGTCGGCCTCGTTTTCAGCGCCGCCGAAGGAGGCGGTCGGATCGTCGCCCAGGCGGTCCCAGCCGCGAGACTCGTCCGCGTCGCCCGCGGGCTGGAGCCCGGCGAGGGAGGAGCCTTCGAAGCGGCTCGGCGCGTAGCTTTCGCCGCGGACCTCGGTCGAAGCGTTCGCGGCGCCGCCGCGCTTCGGGTCGCTCGGTGAGGGCCGCTCGGCGTTCCCGTAGGCCGTCTCGGGCGTCAGAGTGACCGTCGTCGGGCGATCGCCCGGCTGACCGGGGTCCTCGTCATTTGGCGCGACGGTGACGGTCAGGCGCAGGTCGCGGAGCAGGTCCGCCTGGCGGTCGCCCGGCTGGCTCGGCGTCCGGCCCTGCGTCGCCCGGGCGGTGGACTGATGGTCGGCGTCCGTTTGCTCAGCCTCGCGGATGAGCTCATCGAAGACGTCGTCGGCGCGGGTTGAGATCGGTTCGTCCACCTCGGCGTCGGCGGTCTCGAAGACCTCCTCGGCGGGCGGCTCGAGATCGAAGATGAGCGGGGTTTGACCCGATGCGCCCTCGGCCTGCTCCGCGCGATCGCCCATGAGCTCGTCGCGCTGCTCGGGCGGGAGCGAGAGGGTCATGTCGGCGCCCTCGGCGGGCATCGGCCCGGCGACCACGACCTCGCCCTCGCCCGGCTCGGGGGTCCGGGCCAGCTTGGGCTCGGGCGCCTGCGGAAGGGGTTCGATCGAGCTGATCCGGTTGTTGAGCTCCTCGTCGAAGACGTCCTGCAGAACGCTGCGGCTCGGGAGCTGCTGCTGCTGCTGAAGGATCTGCTCGCGAAGGCGGATCGCGTCGGGCTGGTTCGGGTTGAGCTCGAGCGAGCGGCGGAGGAAGTAGAGCGCCTTGGAAGGGTCGCCGTCGAGCGCCGCGCGCTCGGCCTTGACGTTGAGCTCGGAGCTCTGGCGGTCCCGGCTCCAGGGGAGCAGGCCCGAGCGCGTGCCGAGTCGCACGTTCTGGACGTACTCGGCGGCGGTCTCGCCGGCCTCGGTCAGGACCTGATCGTTCACGATCGTGGGCGTGACCATGAAGATGATCTCGGAGCGCCGGGTGTCGTCGTCGTGGCCGCGGAAGGCGGTCCCGATCAGCGGGATGTCGCCGAGGATCGGCACCTGCCGGCGCGAGAGCGTCGTGCTCTCGCGGAAGAGTCCGCCGAGGACGACGGTGGAGCCGTCGCGGACGAGGACGTTGGTGGTGATCTCCTGCGTGACCTCCTCGGGGATGGTCACGGCGGCGCCGCCCGCGCTCGAGGCCTCGCGGGTCTCGCCCGTCGAGGTCGAAGGATGAAGCTCCATGCGGATGAAGCCGTCGTTGGCGACGAACGCGCGGAACTTGAGCTGCGTGCCCGTGTCGAGGAACTCGACGGTCTGCGTCGTCGAGGTCTCGGTGCTCGTCGTCGAGAGATAGCCGATGCGGCGACCGACGAGCACGCGGGCCGGCTGCCGGTTGAGGGCCATCACCTTCGGGCGCGAGAGCACGGTGACGTCGGTGATGTCATCGAGCGCCCGCAGGAAGAAGCTGATGTTGTCGTCGATGATGCCGAGCTTGAAGGTCGCCGGGCCGGAGGCGGTGTTGCCGGCGGTCGAAGTCAGCGACGTGGCCTGGTTGTCGAGCGGGCTGAGCCCATCGGAGGTTCCGTCGCCGCCGTTGATGATGCCCTGGGTCGTCCCGAGCGGCCCGCCGATGTCGATGAAGTTCGTGAAGTCGAGATCGGAGATGAAGGAGAAGTCGATGCCGAAGCCGTTGAGCTCGCGGAGGCTCGTCTCGAGGATCGTCGCCTCGACAAGCACCTGCGCGGGACGGGTGTCGAGCTCGGCGAGGAGCTCGACGATCTCCTCGACATGCTCAGGGTAGTCGCGGAGCACGAGGGTGGCCGAGAGGGCGAAGGCCTCGTCGCCCGAGGGGCTCCCGTCGGGGAGCGACCAGGTGTCCACGTCGCCGTTGCTCTGGATCTGCCCGATCTCAGAGAGAAGGGGCGAGACGAACTCCGCGGCGTCGTTGGCGTTGAGGTAGTTCAGGCGGATGAGGCGCGTCACCGGCTGGCGGGCGGCCTCCTCGATCTCCGCGATCTCCTGCAGCGTGTAGACGTAGATGAAGTTGCCCTGCTCGATGAAGCCGTAGCCGTTGACGTTGAGGATGGACTCGAGCGCCTCGTAGAACGTCACGTTGTAGAGGTTGGCGTTGACCGTAGCGGAGACGTCGCCAGAGACGAGGATGTTCTTCTGGCTCTGCAGGGAGAGGATCTGGAGCACATTGGCCAGCTCCTCGTCCTGCACGTGAAGATCGACGGTCAGGTGCTCGCTGACCGTCACGTTCGCGTTCGAGGACTCCACGTCGCTCGTGGAGAACGGATTGGAGTCCTGGGCCAGCCCCTGCGTCGAGACGGCGAGCCCGCACGCCGCGGCGAGGAGCGCCGGGAGAAGTCGGGCCGAAGTGATGCGTGCGGTGTTGGACATGTCGTTTCGCTCCAGCGCGGCGTGGCCGCGTGTCTCCCTCATCTGGTCTCAGTCCAGGGGGATGGTCAGCTCGACCACCACCCCACCCTTTTCAAGCCTCGCCGAACGGTTGTGCACGCCGCGGAGCGTGAAGCCGAACGCCGAATCGCCGAGGCGCAGCACGAACCGCTCGGTTGTTCCCGAGACGTCGGCTTCGACGACGGCGATCGGTTCGTTGCCCACCACGGTGCTCCTGAGCGTCAGTCGGCTCGCCTCGCTCCGGATCTGCTGCTCCGGGGTCAAACGAGGCAAGTTGTTCCGGTCAGCGATGTTGTCGTCGGTATCGAGCGCCGACTTTGCCCCGCTCCCCGCGCCCGGGTCCGTCTGGGCCGGAAGCGCAAAGTCTTCCGATCGCGGCAGGAACAGGTCCCGATCGAGCTTCGGAGCGGGCGGAACGATCACCACCGTCGCTGGCTTGTTCTCCGGCTCGCTCTTTGCGGACGCGGGCGCCGGGGCCGACGCGCTCGCCGAGTCGCTCGCCTGAGCACGATTGCCCGACGTCGCCGCCGCGCGCGCCCAGAGCCCGAGCGCCAGCACAACCAGCACGCCGAGCGTGATCGTCTGCTTCTTCTCGGCCTTGGCCAGGATGATCAGCTTCTGGATCGCCGGATGCACGCTCACTCCTCCCCGGCCGTCGCGACGGTCGCCGCGGCCTCAAAGGGCGAGCCGAGCCGCGGCGCGTAGAAGACGTCGAGCGTCAGCTCGCCCTCGAGCGGCTCGCCGAAGAGCGGGTTCTTCTCGCGGCTCGACGGCGCGCGGAACTCGAGCTTGCGGACGCGCACCAGACGGTCGAGCCGTTCGACCCACGTGACGGCGCCCATGAGCTCGAGGAAGTCGCCCCGCGCCTCGACGGTCATCGGGAGCGCCTGCGCGTCGTCGCCGTCGATCGGGCGCCCGGTCTTGATCTCGGGCTTGCCCAGGCCGAGTCGCTCGAAGGCGTGGCTCATGTCGCGGATGAGCCCGCCGACGTCGCCGTCCTGGGGGATCCTGCGAAGACGCCGGCGCGCCTCGGCCTCGCGCTGGGCGAGCGTCTCGCCCAGGCGCTCGAGCGCCGCGGCGCCGTCGTCGGACCGCTCCACGCGTCCCGCGAGCTCCCGCGCCTCGCCGATGAGTTCGCCCGTGTGATTCACGCTCGGGTAGACCCCGAGACCGAGACCGAGCAGCGTCATCGCCACGAGCCCGCCGAGCAGCTTGCCCTCAGAAAAACGCGTCATGAGTCGCCCCCGTCCGCGAAAACGAAGTCGCGATCGAGCGCGATCTCGCACGTGACGCCGAACTCGCGCGCGGGCGTTCCGTAGATGTCGGTCTGGGAGGTGAAATCGACCGAAGCGGTGGTGAAGAGCGGGTTCGTCTCGAGCGCGGCGACGAGCTGCGCGAGGTCGGTGTCCGAGGGCGCGATGCCGCGGAGCTCAAAGAGCAGCGAGCGCTTCTCGGAGCCGGGCTCGCCGGGCTTGACCGCCCGGCTGCGCACCAGTCGCGGGACCATTGTGAGCGACGTGAGCGTCACCGCGTCCGGCGTGCTCGCCCCGAGCGTCTCCATCGCACGGGTGACCTCGATCGGGAGCGCGAGCGTCTCGTGCTGCTCCAGCGCCGCATCGAAGGCCGCGATCTTCGCTTCGATCAGCTGCGCCTTGTGACGCTGCTCGACGGTGAAATCCACCTGCTCCTGCAGATCCGCCACGCGAAGGCGCCACGACTGCTCGCGCACCTCGGCGCCGACGATGAGCACCGCCAGGATCACAGCAGACGTCGCGTACCGCAGGATCCACGCGCGGACGCGGCTCTTGCGACCGAGTCGCTCGCGGCAGTCCGCCGGGATCAAGTTGATCATCTCGCCGCTCACGCCGCGCTCTTCCCCTCATCCGCCCGGGTCTGCGGGATCTCCGCGGGCTCGCCGTCCTCGCTCGCCGCGGATCGCTTGGTCTCCGGGAGCCCGCGGAGCGACAGACCCAGCGCCCCGGCCCACTCCGTGTGCGGCGAGGAGGCGTGCCCGAGCCGCGCCTTGGGATCGATCGCGATCCCCGACAGCGGCGAGCCGACGCCGTGCTCAAGCCGGAGCGCTTCGCCCAGCGTCTCCGCGAGCCTCGGCTCGCTCGCCTCGGAACCGGTCGTGAAGACCTCGATCGGCCGCAGGCCCGTGAACGCCACGGTGAAGTACCGCAGGCACAACGCCGTCTCCTTGGCGAGCTCGTCGATGAGCGGGCGGACGGCGTCAAAGACCGCGCGGTCCACGCTCTGCTCGCAGGGGCGGGCGCCGCCCCAGGTCGCCGCGAGCCGCTGCGCCCGAAGGTCCGCGGCCGAGTCCTCGGTGATGTCGAGCTTCTCAGCCACGGCCCGGGTGAAGTCGTTCCCGGAGACGCGAAGCGGCTTGTAGAAGGCCACGTCGCCGCCGCGGAGCACGATCACGCCCGTGTTGCGCCGGCCGATGTCGAGCCCCACCCGCACGACGTCCTTGTCGCTCTCGCGCCGGTGCCGCCGCGAGTACGCCCGCGCCGTCGCGAGCATCGAGGGCTCCACCGCCGTGGGCCGCAGGCCCGTCGTCGCGAGCAGATCGACGAGCTCGGTCAGCGGCGCGCGCTCGGCGCCGAGCAGGATGATCTCCTCCCGAGTCTCATCCCCCTGGCGCACGCGCCCCGCGCTGATCCACGAGACCTCCCCGGGCGTCTCATCGGTGAACCCGAGCCGCTCGGCCGCCTCGATCTCGAGCGCGGCGTCGCGCTCCTCCCGGCTCATCACCGGAAGCCGCACGCTCCGGGCCGCGAGCCAGTGATCCGGGAACGTCATCACGCACTCCCGCCCGGTGAAGGCGCCCGACTCGATCTTCCGGCGGATCCCCTCGAGCATCCGCTCGGTCAGCGGGATCTCCTCCGTGTCGCCCGCGCGACGGTCGAACCGCGCCGCGGCCACGACCTCCGGCTTCCCGGCCTTGAGCCGGAGCTGAAGGAGATGAACCCCTCCGGCTCCGATGTCGACGCCGATCGGCGCCGTCCCGCGTTGCATGAACTGGCCAAGCACCGTGTCCGAGTCCCCCCTCTGCTTGACGATCCGCGCCGAAGCGGCCGGAGCGCTAGTTCTCGACGTTCTCCGGCGCCCGAGGCGTCCGCGTCACGACCACGCGCCCCGTGATCGAGAGCACGTCGATCCGGTAGTCGGCGAGACGACCCATCACCACGAGCGATCCCCCCTCGCTCGGCGTGTCGCTGGTGAGGTCTCGAACGGGTCCGCCGAATTCGTCAAAGAGGAGGGCCTGATAACCCTGCTGCGGCTCGCAGTCGAAGTCGACGTCCATGAGCGTGCCCCCCGCGAGCAGCTCCGAGTTGAAGTCGCGCGAGATCGGCCGGCCGGGGTTTGTCGGATCGGGCATCGCGTCGAACGCGAGGCTCACCTGCGAGGAGCCAAAGCCCGGCGCAAAGAGCGTGTACCCGTGCCCCTCCTCGATCTCGACCGTCCCGTCCGCCTGCCTCCGGGCCACGGCCCCGAAGAGGATCGCCCGGCGTTCCTGCGTCGCGGCCGCGTCCGCCTGAGCGAACGTGATGTCCGACACGAGCGTGCGCACCGCGGCCTGCGCCCGGAGCACGTCCACCTGGCCCATCGCCGGGATGATCAGCGCGCCGGCGATACCGAGCACGACGACCGTCACGAGGACTTCAACGAGTGTGATCCCGGCGCGCGGCCGGCCCCGGAGGCGGGGTCGTCTGGCGCCGCGGATCCTCCGCGAGCTTGCCATGATTCAGTCTCCGCTTCCGCCGCCATCGGGCATCGAAACAACACGCACGTCGAGCTCCCCACCGAGAGCCCGTTCCATCGACACGAGCTTCTCGTTGAGCGACTTGAGCTGCTTGATCATCTCGTTGCGCTGGTCGGCGGGGTTCAGGATGCCGCCCTGCACGTTCCGCTGCGCCTCGGCGGGCGCGGCGAAGCTCAGATGCCTCGCCCCCTCCGCGAGCAGGGCGCCGAGCGCCATCGCCAGCGCCACCCGACCCGCTCCCGCGAGTCGCGCGCTCGATCCGTTGAGTTCAGGCCTGCGCGTCGTCATGGGGCGTCTCCAAGAGCCGGCTGCTCTAGCGCCCCATCCCCTCCACGAGCCGTAGTCGCACGCGAAGAGTCGTCCGGGGCGGGCCGGACTCCTCTTGAGCTTCGACTTCAGTCGGCGTCCAGGTAAGCCCGAGCGTCAGCTCGAGAGTCCCCCCGGCCTCCCGCCGCGGCGCAATCGAAAGAGACCGCACACCCGTCCCGATGACCCGCGGCGAGACCGTCCCGTAACGACGCAGCCGCTGCGCCGCATCCGGGCCGCAGAGATCGTCCGAATCCACCGCGTCCTCCGCGCCCGCGTCCTCCACGATCACCGCCGCGATCGTCTCGAGCAGTCGGCTGTGCGTGAGCACGAGCGCCTCGCCCGCGTCCATGTGACCACGGTGCTGATCGTCCGTCTGCCAGAGCGTGATCGACGCCGGCGCCCCGGGCCCGGCGTTCCGCGAGCAGACGTAGGCGTAGCTCGATTCGAGGATCGTCCGCAGGCCCTCGACGATCACCCGGCGCTCGTCGGGCGTCGCGCCCTCGACCGTCACCTCGCCGAGCGGCGGCGGATCGGGCGCCATCGCCTCGATCGCCTTGGGCGTCACCCACGCGCCGACGCCGATCACCAGGGCGCCCGCCGCCGCGGCGACAACCGGCTCCCAGCGCAGGACGGATCTGATCTTGAGCGGACCGGACATCACGCCCATCGTCGGACGTTTCGCCCGAGAGCTTGGGGGCGAACGTCGAGACGGATGAACCCGTCGCCCCGGCTCTCTGCCCCTTGGGAAGGGGAG
>CAZXGT010000035.1:0-18447 GCA_964639935.1 uncultured Phycisphaeraceae bacterium | reverse complement strand
TGGCCTGCTCGCCGAAATCGCTCAGCTCCCGCAGGGCCGCCTCGCGCTCGCGCGCTTCGGTCGCGAGCGCCCGCAGCTCCGCGGCCGCCGCCTCGAGACCCGTGAGCTTCTCGAGCGCCGCCGTCGCGTCATCGAGCCGCTCCCCGAGCCTCGCCGCGCCCGTTTCGGCGCGCTCCAGGCGCTCATCGAGGGCCGCGCTCGCCGCCGCGGCGCGCTCTTCGATCTCCCGCCCGGCGTCGCCGAGCTTCCGCACGCGCTGGGTCAGCTCGGTCGCCGTCTGCTTCTCATGGGCCCCGATGCGCTCGGCTTCCTTCGCCGCCTGCGCCCGCGCCTGATCGAGCTTGCGCACCGTCGCGTCCACGCGATCCAGCGCCTCGCGGATCTCCCGCGCCTTGCGCGTCTGCGTGTGCGCCATCGCCTCGAGACTCTTGAGCGCCTCGGTGCTCTCGCCGCTCAGGCCAGAGAGCGACGCCTGCGCCCGATCCGCCCGGTCCACCAGCTCGCGCAGGCGATCCGAGAAGGCGCGGAACGCCGTCTCGTCGACCACCCGCGGCGAAAGAAACACCTCCGTCGCGTCGCCGCTCGTCTCTCGTTCGGTCGTCTGTTCCTGCTGCGTCGTCGCGGGCATGCTCATCGTCCTTCCGCGAGCGCCGGATCCCGCCCGCACTCTCCAGAATCGGACCTCCCGCCCCCGCGACTCCACTTGAGCCCCCATCTCGCCCGTACCATGTCCCTTATGGCGCGCCGCCCCGACAACCCGAACGCCGATGAGCCCGCCGCGGTCCGCCTGCAGAAGTTCCTCGCGGAGGTGGGCGTCGCCTCCCGCCGCGTCGCCGAGGAGCTCATCGAGGAGGGCCGCGTGAAGGTCGACGGCCGCGTCGTCCGCGACCTGCCCGTCTTCATCGACCCCGCCTCGGACATCGTCGAGATCGACGGCCGCCGCATCATGAACGCACCGGAGCGACACCTCTACGTCATGCTCCACAAGCCGCGACGCTGCGTCAGCACCGTGCTCGACCCCGAGGGCCGCCGGACCGTCGCCGACCTCGTCAACCACCCCTCAAAGGCCCGCCTCTATCCCGTCGGGCGCCTCGACTTTGACACCTCCGGCCTCCTCCTGATGACCAACGACGGCGAACTCACCAACCGCCTCACCCACCCGCGCTACGGCGTCCACAAGACCTACCGCGCCACCGTCAAGGGCGAGCTCGAGCCCGAGGCCGTCGCGGAGCTCGAACGCGGGATCTATCTCGCCGAACGCAAAAGCGGCCAAACCCTCGGCGGCAAAAAGACGATGCCCGTCCGGATGTCCATCGCCGCCCGCGATCGCGACCGAACCGTCCTCGAGCTCACGCTCCAGGAAGGCCGCAACCGACAGGTCCGCCGAATGCTCGCCCGCGTCGGCTGCCCGGTGAAGAAGCTCGTCCGCACCCGCATGGGCCCCCTCAAGCTCAAGGGGCTCGCGGTGGGGGAGTGGCGAGAGCTCACCCGCACCGAGCTCGGCGCCCTCCGCAAGGAGGCCGGCCTCGCCGGCGCGTCCAGACGCGGCAGGCCCGAGGCGACCGGGGCCGCCGGCAAGCGGAAACCGCGATGATCTCCACCGGCTTCGAAGCCTGGCTCGAGAAGCCGTCGAATGAGCTCTCCCCCTGGGCGCGCCCGGCGCGCTACGCCCTTCGCCTCACGGTCCGCGCCGTCCAGCAGCTCATTCGCGACCGCGCGCCCCTCATGGCCGCCGCCATCACCTACCGCACCGTCTTCGCCGTCGTTCCCGTCCTCGTCGTCTCGCTCGTCGTGCTCCGCTTCTTCCTCGGTTCCGGCGCCATCTCCGACGGCGTCAACGCGCTCCTCGACCAGCTCGGCCTCACCGATCTCGCCATCGACGCCTCCGACGGAGCCCAGTCCGACGCCGAAGCGCCCGCCGGCGACGCGCCGGGCGCGGGCGAGCCCCGAGACGTCGCCGGCTGGATCGAGACGCTCGTCGAACGCGTCGAGGGCGTCAACTTCGGCGCGATCGGCGCCGTCGGCGCCGCCATCCTCATCTACGCCTCCGTCTCGCTGCTCATCCAGGTCGAGCAGTGCTTCAACATCATCTACGCCGCCCCCGCGGGACGGAAGATCACCACCCGCCTGACCACCTACTGGACCATGCTCACCCTCGGGCCCATCGGCATCATCTCCTCGCTCACCCTCGGGAGCCGACTCGGGGAGGTCGTCCGCCCCGAGCAGTGGGGGACCGGCCTCTTCGACAGCCTCCTCTCCCTCGCCATCTCCTGGCTCATCCTCACCGCCGCCTACACCCTCATCCCCAACACCCGCGTCAAGCTCCGCCCCGCCGCCCTCGGCGCCATCATCGCCGCCGTCCTCTTCGAGCTCGGCAAGCACGCCTTCCGCAGCTACATCGGCTTCTCCACCGGCTACGCCCGGCTCTACGGGTCGCTCGGCCTGATCCCCGTCTTCTTCCTCTGGGTCTACATCACCTGGCTCATCGTCCTCTTCGGCCTCGAGATCTCCCGCGCTCTCCAGACGATGAGCGACCACCGCCGGGCCGATCCCGCCGCCGATCCCCCCGCCGACCCCGCCTGCGCGCTCGCCCTGCTCGTCGAGGCCGCCCGCCGCTTCGACGAGGGCCGACCGCTCCTGCTCACCGAGGCCGCCGGCGCCGCCGGCCTCACCCCGCGCCACGCCGAGGAACTCTTCAAGAAGCTCGCCGAACGCGGCTACGTTCACGCCGTCGAGACCGAAGAGGACGAGCCCCGCTTCGCCCTCGCCCGCGAGCCCCACACCATCCAGACCGCCGACGTCGTCCGCGCGATCGGGCCCGGCGAGGACGCGCCCGCCGCCCAGCTCCGAAGCGTGCTCATCGATCGACAGGCGGACCTGAGCCTCGACGAGCTCGCTGAAAGGGCCGCCCAGCGCGAGAACCGAGCTCGCGACGCGGGCGCCGGGGACGCCGAGACGCCCGCAAGCGATCCACGCGACCGGTAGACTGCCGAAATGGTCTCCGACTCATCGGATCTGCGCCTGCTCGCCATCAGCGTGGGCAACACCCGAACCACCTTCGCGGTCTTCGAGGGCGAGCTGCTCACCAGCTCCGGCGCCGCCCCCAACGACGATCTCCCCGCCCTCGCGCAAGCCATCCTCGCCGAGGCGAAGAAGATCGAGAGCTTCGAGACCCGCGCCGTCGTCTGCGCCTCGGTCAACAAGCCCTTCTCCGAAAAGCTCATCGAAGCCCTCGAGAAGGATCTCGACGCCCCCGTCCGCCGCGTCGAAACCGACCTGCCCATCGCCATCGAGCACTCCCTCGGCGCCGATCACACCACGGGCCAGGACCGCCTCCTTGCCGCCCTCGGCGCCTACGACGGCCTCAAGCAGGCCTGCGTCGTCGTCGACGCCGGAACCGCCATCACCGTGGACTTCGTCGACGGAACCGGCGTCTTCCACGGGGGCGCCATCGCCCCCGGCGCCCAGATGATGCTCGACGCCCTCGCCGCCCGAACCGCAGCGCTCCCCGCCCTCGAAGCCGCCCCTCCGGACGGCGAGGGCCCGTACCCCAAAACCACGCCCGACGCCATGCGCGTCGGCGTCGTCGCCGCCGCCCGAGGGTTCGTCCGCGTCATGCTCGACCGCTACGCCGAGAGCTACGGCGCCTACCCCGCCGTCATCGCCACAGGGGGCGACGCCGAGACGCTCTTCGCGGGCGACGAGCTCATAGAGTCCATCGTCCCGAACCTTGTGCTCCGCGGCGTCAACGTCAGCGTCCGCCGCGCCCTCGCCACGGACGATGACCCCGATGACCCCGTCCGAAACGCCTAGCGCGACCTTCGTCGTCGCCACCGCTCCCGTCCCCGGCGCCATCGCCGCCGTCCATCTCCGAGGCGACATCGAGCGCACCCTCGCCTCCCTCGGCGTCAAACCCGTCCCCCTCGGCGCCGCCGCCCTCCGCGAGATCCCCGGCGTCGACCACGCCGTCTTCGCCCGCGTTTCGAGCGACGACCTCGTCGTCACGCCGCACGGCGGGCCCGCCGTCGTCGCCGCCCTCCGCGAAGCGCTCGCCCGCGCCGGCGCGCGCGAAACGCCCGACGACGCGACCGCCATCTTCCCCGAGGCCCGCTCCGAGATCGAAGCCCTCGCGCTGCTCGCCCTGAGCCGCGCGGCAAGCCCCCGCGCCGTGCCGCTCCTGCTCGATCAGCCCCGCCGCTGGCGCGACTGGGCCGCCGAGCCTGACACGTTCGACCGCCTCCGCCCTCCGGCGCTCGCGCTGAATCGTCTCATCGACCCGCCCCTGGTCGTCGTCGCCGGGCGACCCAACATCGGCAAGAGCACCCTCCTCAACACCCTCGCCGGCCGGACCGTCTCCATCGCCGCGAGCGAGCCCGGCGTCACCCGCGATCACGTCGGGGCGCTCCTCGAGCTCGACGGCCTCGCCCTCCGCTGGATCGACGCCCCCGGTCTCCGCGAGCCGACGAGCGACATCGAGGCCGAATCCATCCGCCTCGCCCGCGAAACCCTCGCCTCGGCCGACCTTGTGATCGCCGCCGCCGATCCGACCGAACCCGCCCCCGCCCCCACCGAGCTCGGCGTCCCCGAGAGCATGACCCTCCGCCTCGGCCTCCGCGCCGACCTCGGCCCCATCGCGGACGTCGAGATCGCCGTCTCCACCCGCAGCGCCTCCGCAGGCGCCTCGATCGCCGATCTCGCCCGCCTCATCCGCCGTCGCCTCGTGCCGGACGCGGCGCTCCAGTGGACCGGCCCCTGGCTCTTCGATGAGCGCCTCCCGGAAGCCGCCCGCCGCGACGTCGATTGAACCAGCGCCCCGGGGCCTCTATCCTGCCGGGTTCGAGGCGCCGAGGCGCCGGAGAGGAGGCCCCGGGCATGGACGAACGCCAAAGGCAGATCACCGAGGGCGCCGGGCTCGAAGAGTCCCGCATCAACAAGGAATTCATCGACTTACTCCAGAAGTGGTCGACGCCCGTGCTCCTGGTCATCCTCGTCATCGCCGGCGCCTACGCGGGCGTCCAGTGGTACGGGCAGAAGCAGCTCGAGACCCGCGACGCCGCGTTCATCGCCTTCCAGAGCGCCGAACTCGAGGCCCGCCCCGAGCCTCTCCTCGAGGTCGCCCGCGAGTACCCCGGCGCCGGCGCCGTCGAGGAACTCGCCACGCTCACCGCCGCCGATCTCCATCTCAGCGCCTATCACCTCCGCCGCGCGCCGGGAACCCAGGGCATCGAGCCCGAAGACCGCCTCGACGACGAGCAGGCCCGCGAGATGCTCGACCGGGCCGCCGAGCTCTATCAGGACGCCTACCGCCAGGCCTCCGCCGCCGCCGGCCGCGAGCTCCTCGAGATCAGCGGCCTCTGGGGAATCGCCGCCGTCGAGCTCTCCCGCGGGAACTTCGACGCCGCAGAGGATCGTCTCCAGCAGGTCGTCGAGATCGCCCAGGCCCAGCGCTACGCCCAGCTCGTCGCACGCGCCGAGATGCTCATCAACGACATCCCACGCCTCCGCGACCAGCGCCAGCCCATCGCCGCGCTCTCGAGCGGCGACGCCGACAACGCTCAGGCCCCCGCCCCCGACGGTCCCGCCGACACGGACGGATGACCGCGCCCGACGCCGAGCGCCCCCGTTCGCTCATCAAGCCCGGCGGCGGCGTCGACGTCGAGTACCTCCGAGAGATCGCCGAGCGCGAGGCCGAATCAGAGGGCGACGTCGACGTCGGCTTTGATCCAGACTCCCCGCGCAAGGTCGTCTTCCCCATCTCGCGCGATCACGCCCAGCGCCTCGACAAGTACCTCAGCGTGCGACTCACCCACATGAGCCGCACCCAGATCCAGAGCGTCATCGAGCGCGAGCTCGTCCGCGTCTCCGGCCGGGTCCCCAAGGCGTCCACCAGGCTTCGCCCCGGAGACGTCGTCGAGGTCGTCGTCCCGCCCCCGCCCCCGACCAACATCCAGCCCGAGGACATCCCGCTCGATGTCCTCTTCGAGGACGAGCACCTCGTCGTCGTCAACAAGCAGCCGGACATCATCGTCCACCCCGCCCGCGCCCATAACCGCGGCACCATGCTCAACGCCCTCGCCTGGCGCCTCGAGCACGTCTCGACCATCGGCGGAACGCTCTCGGAGGTCGGCCGCGAAGAGGCCCGCCCCGGCGTCGTCCACCGACTCGACCGCGACACCACCGGCGTCATCGTCTTCGCCAAGACCGAAGAAGCCCACTGGAAGCTCGGGCGACAGTTCGAGAAGCGACAGACCGACAAACGCTACCTCGCGCTCGTCGCCGGCGATCTCCAGCCCCTCGCCGACGTCATCGACCTCCCCCTCGGCCCCTCCCCGAGCAAGATCAAGGGCAAGCGCGAGAAGCAGGTCGTCCGCCACGACGAGCTCGGCAAGCCCGCCGTCACCATCTACCGCGTCCGCGAACGCTTCGACGGCTACTCCCTCGTCGAGATCGAGCTCAAGACCGGCCGCACGCACCAGATCCGCGTCCACCTCTCCCACCGCGGCTTCCCCATCGTCGGGGACGACATGTACGCCGGCCCCATGCCCCTGGGCGCCCACCTCGGCCTCCCCGAAACCCACCCCGACGCCCGCACCCGCTGGGACCGCCAGCTCCTCCACGCCGCCACGCTCGCCTTCACGCACCCGGTCACGAGCGAGCCCATGAGCTTCGCCGCGACCGCTCCCGACGATTTCCGGCGCCTCCTCGGTATCCTCAGGCGCCGCCGCCCGGGCGACGGGCCGACCGACATCGCCGGCGCCGCGCTCGAGCTCGACGCCATCATCCCCGCGGATTGAATCGCCCCACGGAATCCCAGGAGACAACGATGACCACCGCCTCCCGCCGCTCCCGCCTCGCCGCGCTCGCGCTCGCGGCCGCATCCCTCGCCGGGTGCGCCTCGACCGGCGACCCCGCGGATCCGGGCGCCCTCTCCGGCGCCGCCATCCTCACCATCGAGGACGCGCGCGGTCAGGCGGACGCGAGGGAGACGCTCACCATGCTCCGCCTCCCGCTCCCGGGCCTCGGCGCCCCCGAAGGCGCCCTCGCCGAGTGGTCCCAGCTCGAGACCAGCGCCACCGCCGACCGCTCCCCCTCTCCGGTGTCCATCGACCCCGCCCGCCGCCTCGCGCTGGTCGCGGGCGAAGCGAGCGTCGATCTCGTCCGGATCGGTCAGCGGATGGAGCTCGTCGCCCGCATCGAGACGCCCCAGCCCATCGGCTCGGTCTCCCTCGCCCCGAGCGGGCTGGCCGCCGCGCTCTCCGAGGACGGCCGCACGCTCTACATGCTCCGCGCCGAGGCCGGCGAACTCCGCCTCGCCGGCGCCTTCCCGCTCGATCTCGCCCTCGGCGACGGCGCCAGGGCGGTCGCCGCGCTCCTGAGCCCCCGGGGCGAAACGCTCGCCGTGCTCGACGCCGGCCGCTCCCGCATCGCCTTCATGAACGTCACCGGCGCCAATGGCTCCGTCGGACTCGAGACCCTCGCCTCGGTCCCCGCCGGCGCCGGCCTGGTCACCGGCGCGTGGACCCCCGACGGCTCGGCCCTCGTCGTTGCCGAGCGGCTCCTCCCCGCCGTGCTCGAGGGCGTCGAGGTCGTCCGGGCCTCCGGCCGCATCGCCGTCTACCCCGCCGGGCAGCCGCGCAGCGCCGGCGTCATGGTCCCCGGCTTCCCCGTCGCGCTGGCGATCTCCCCCGACGGCGCGCGCGTCGCCGCCATCTGCCGCGGCCCGGGCGAGCCGCGGATCGCCCTCGTCGCGCGTGATCGCGCCGGCGCCGCGCTGCTCGACATCAAGCCCGCGGGCGGTGAATCAGCCGGGATCGCCTTCGACGCCCGCGGGCGACGACTCCTCGTCGCCATGCCCGAGGACGGCGCCCTCGCCCTCTGGACCATCGTCGGCGGGACGCTCCGCAACACCAACACCCTCATCGACACCGGCCCCGGCGTCAGCGCCGTCGCCGTCCTCCCCGAGTAAGCCCTCACGGGCGCCGCGACGCGCCGAAGCCGCGTCAAGCCGAGCCGCTCAACTCAAATGCGGCGTCTCTTCCGCCGCGAGCAGGTCCGAATACCCGCCGCTGATCGGCTCGCCCAGCGCCGGCCCGAGCTTCTCGCGCAGCTCCGCGATCACCTTGTGACCCGCCGCCACGTTCTGCCTGGGCGACACCAGCGCCTCGATCTCCAGGAACCGCCCCAGCCCCTCCACGTCGTCGAGGTGAATCCGCACCGACCCGAGCAGCCACAGCTCCCGCGTCTTCTTCACCACGAGCCACACCGGGAGCGGGCGCGCCCCGAAACGCTCCCTCGCCGACTGCTCGTCGTAGATCGTGAAGCGGCTCAGCTTCGGCAGCGACCGGTTCTCCCGGTCGTAGAAGACCCACTCGGTCGGCTCGCCGGGCGACTCCCGCTTCTTGAGCCGGGCGTCCGGGATGCGGAAGTAGGTATCGGTCTGCTCGAAGACGTCCGCGCGCACCGCGCCGAAACGCGTGAGCGCCCCGCGGGCCAGCTCCGCGTCCCGCAGCTCCGCCTTGAACTCGACATTCACCATGGGCCTGCTCCGCTATCGGTCGTCTCGCCGCCCCGCTCCACCGCTAGAGCCCGAGGGTCTCGAGCGCCGTCGCCTCGTCCCAGACCTCCACGCCGAGCTTCTCCGCCTTCGCGAGCTTCGAGCCCGCCTTCTCCCCCGCGATCACCAGGTCCGTGTTCGTCGAGACCGATCCGGTGACGCTGGCCCCAAGCTCGCGCAGCTTCTCCGAGAGCTCGTCGCGCGTGAAACGCTCGAGCGATCCGGTCAGCACGATCGTCTTGCCCGCCACGGGCGAGTCGCTCGCCTCCGACTTGCCCGCCGCCTTCGCCGCCCGCGTCGCCTCAAAGCTCACGCCCGCCTCGCGCAGCCGATCGAACGTCCGCCGAGCCGCCTCTGAATGCAGGTAGGCGTGAATCACCGGCGCGGTGTCCTTCCCGAGCCCTGTCGCCGGCCGCTCCTTCGGGTCCGCCGGGAGCCCGCGCTCCTCCGCCTCGCTCTTGCTGAGCGTCTTGGGCCGCAGGTCCGGCTCGCTCGCCGCCATCAGCTCATCGAGAGACGGGAACAGCGCCACAAGCGTCCGCGCCGTCGCGCTCCCGAGATGCCGAACGCCAAGCGAGGCCAGCACCCGCTCGAGCCCGCGCGACTTCGAGGCCTCGATCGACTCCAGCAGGTTCTCCACCTTCTTCTCGCCCATCCGCTCGAGCGCGAGCAGCTCCTCGCGGTGATCCTTCAGCGCGTAGATGTCGGCGAAGGTGCTCAGCGGGATCTCGCTCTCGGCCCGGATCTGGTCGATCGTCTTCTCGCCGAGACCGTCGATATCCATCTGCCCGCGCCCCGCGAACCAGATCAGCTTCTCGCGGACCTGCGCGGGGCACTCCGGGTTCACGCACAGCCGCGACGTCTCCCGCTCGGACTCGAACTCCTGCGCCTCCTCGAGCTCCGCCGGCTGAAGCTCCACCGGCCCGCCGCACACCGGGCACTCCCGCGGCGCCCGCACGGGCTTCGCACTCTTTGGCCGCTTCTCGAGCACCGGCTCGATCACCTGCGGGATGATCTCGCCCGCCTTCTCCACGATCACCGTGTCGCCCACCCGCACGTCCTTGCGCCGGATCTCGCCGAAGTTGTGAAGCGTTGCGTGACGCACCGTCGTCCCCGCGAGCAGCACCGGCTCCATGATCGCCCGCGGCGTGATCCGGCCCGTCTTGCCCACCTGAAACTCCACGTCCGTCAGCGTGGTCGGCTTCCGCTCCGCGGCGTACTTGTAGGCGATGCACCACCGCGGCGAGCGCGCCGTCGAGCCCAGACGCGCCTGCTGATCGAACCGATCCACGCGAACGACCAGCCCGTCGATCGGCTTCTCTCCGCCGCGGTTCTCGGCGAAGTCGTTGATCGCCTCGAGGATCTCCTCCACCCCCGCGCACCGCCGCCACCCCTCGTTGGCCGGGACGCCCAGCCCCGGCAGCGCCTCCATGAACTCCGAGTACCGCCCGAAGGCGTCCTCCGGTTCCATCGCGCCGACGCCGTGCGCCACGAACGCGATCCCGCGCTCCGCGACGACCCTCGGCTGAAGCTGCTTGAGCGTCCCCGCGCACGCATTCCGCGGGTTCATGAAGGGCTCGTCCCCCGCCTCCTCCCGCGCCGCGTTGACCCGCTCGAACCGCTCCGCCGGGAAGTACGCCTCGCCCCGGATCTCCAGAACCTCAGGCGCCTCGCCCGCCAGCTCGAGCGGCGCCGCGCGGATCGCCCGCACGTTCGGCGTGATGTCTTCCCCCCGCTCTCCGTCGCCCCGCGTCAGCGCCCGAACAAGCCGGCCGTCCTCGTAGCGCAGCGACAGCGCCACCCCGTCGATCTTCGGGTCCGC
The DNA here is from genome assembly GCA_964639935.1 of uncultured Phycisphaeraceae bacterium. GTDB lineage: Bacteria > Planctomycetota > Phycisphaerae > Phycisphaerales > UBA1924 > CALNYS01. The sequence goes on along the minus strand of CAZXGT010000035.1, from coordinate 8,071 downwards.
GACGTACCGCGTCTCCCCCAGCTCCTTGTCCATCCGCGCCGCCCACGCCCGCACGTCCGCTTCGTCATACGTGTTCTCGATCGAGCGCATCGGGACCGCGTGCTCGACCGTCGGGAAACCGCCCGTGATCTCATCGCCCACGCGTTGCGTCGGCGAGTTCGGGTCCACCAGCTCCGGGTGCGCCTCCTCGAGCTCCTCGAGCTCCCTGAGCAGCTCGTCGTAGTGCTGGTCGCTCATGATCGGCTTGGCGTGGACGTAATACGCCCGGTCCGCCCGCCGGATGGTCTCGCGAAGCTCGCTGACGCGTTTCTCGATCTCGCTCGTCGCGCTCACGGGCGGATCCTACCCCCGCCCGCGGGGTACAGTGAGTCCATGACCACCGGCGCCCGCCACACCGACGTCAGAGGCCGCATCATCGACGGGCGCGCGCTGGCCCAGAAGAAGCGCGAGGACATCGCGCGCCGCGTCGAGAAGCTCAGGACCGGCGGCGTCGACGTCCGCCTCGACGCCGTGCTCGTGCGCGACGAGGACGAGGCCGCGCTCGTCTACGCCAAGAGCCAGGGCCGCGCCTGCGAGCAGGTGGGGATCCGCTACCACCTCCACGAGATCAAGTCCCACGCCGCCTACGACGACGTCGCCGGCCGCGTCCTGCTGCTCTCCTCGGACAAGGACGTCAGCGCCATCATGCTGCACCTCCCGCTGCCCGAGGGCGTGGACGCCTACGAGGTTCAGCGCCGCATCGCGCCCGAGAAGGACGTCGAGGGCGTCAACCCGATGAACATCGGGAACGTCATCTACGGGCGCGAGTCCCTCGCTCCCTGCACCGCGCTCGCCGCACTGGCGATGCTCGAATCCACCGGCCTCGAGCTTCGCGGCGCCCGCGTGGCGGTCGTCGGCGCCTCCAACATCGTCGGAAAGCCCCTCGCCGCCCTGCTCATGCAAAAGGACGCCACCGTCCTCTCCTGCAACAAGTTCACCCCCGACCTGCCCGAGCTCACCCGCGGCGCCGACGCCATCGTCGCCGCCGCCGGCGCCCCCGGGCTCATCACGCCCGAACTCGTCAAGCCCGGCGCCGTCGTCGTCGACGTCGGCACCACCCGCGTCGAGCAGCCCGACGGGTCCACGAAGCTCAAGGGCGACGTCGATTTCGACGCCGTCCGCGACGTCGCTTCATGGATCAGCCCCGTCCCGGGCGGCGTCGGCCCCATGACCGTCGCCATGCTCCTGCGGAACGTCGTCCGAGCCGCCGAGAGAGCCTGAAACAGAGGCCGATCCCGCGGCATTGACTCCCGGCCCCGGCCCGCGTTCAATAGGTGACCCGCACGTCTGGAGACGCCCGTGACTTCCCATCTTCTCGCGTTCAGCATGCCCGGCGGCATCGAGTGGATCATCATCCTCGCGATCGGCCTGCTCATCTTCGGCAAGCGACTCCCCGAGGTCGGGCGCAGCCTCGGCCGCGGCATCGTCGAGTTCAAGAAGGGCGTCAAGGGCATCGAGGAGGAGCTCGAGCAGGCCTCGAGCGAGCCCGAGAAGCCCCGCGAGCCCGCCAAGCTCGAGACCCCGCGCGACGAGTCCGGCGAAGACCTCCGCGTCAGCCGGAGCGAGCCGACGGCCCCCCAATCCGCTCCTCAGTCCGGCGCCTGACCCGACCGGCGCCGGCGTCGGCCGCCCGCACGGCTCATCTCGGCGCGTTCAGGTCCGCGCGCTCAGGTAGCGTTCGAGCGTCTCCGCCGCGTCCTCAAGAATCATCCCGCTCAGCGCGTCGGGCGCCCCGTGCGTCGTCTGGCAGTTGTGCACGAGCGTCTCGGCGTACATCCGCGCGGCGTGGTCCTCGTGCTCGTGCGCGATGATCAAGAACGCCGCGGCGCCCCAGGGGCGGTTCGTCGCGTTGTCCGGCTGCGTGTTCTGGGCGTGCCACTCCCCGGCGAGCCGCGCCCGGACCGCCGCCTCCGGACGCTCGCGGATCTGGGCGATCCGCCACAGCGCGTGGATCCCCGAGAGCTCGCGCTCCGTCCAGACCTCGATCGTCTGGCTCGTGCTCTGGTTGAAAAGCGAGCCCTCGTCGCCGGCGCCGACGTGGTCGAAGGGATCCACCGAAGGATCGAGCAGCGCCCACCAGAGCGCGTCGTCGAGCCGCGCGCCCTCGGGCGCCGCCGCCTCGCGATCGCCGCTCATCCAGCGCAGGAAGGCCTCGGGGGCCCCCTTCGGCTCGGCCTGAACGCGGTCTTTCGCGAGCTTGCGGAGATGGTCGCGCCATCGCTCGAGCGTGGTGTTTGAACTCACGGTGAAACCTTTCCCGGCGGTGGATCAGAGCGAGCATTTTCCTCGCGTGGTTCATGGGCGAGGGCTATATTCATCGTATGCCTCGGCTCGAGAGAGGATCCGGCCAGCGACTGCTGACGAAGGCGTGCCTCGCCTGCGGCTATCGCGGCCCCTCGCTTCAGGGACGCGCCCGCGCGGTGCGATGCCCCTCCTGCGGCGCCGATCTCTACTCCCGCCCGCCGCGCAGCTACGCGGAGCTCGAGGGCTTCGTGCCGATGTCCGAGCGCGCGGAGGGGGCCTACGAGATCGAGGAAGAGGCGGGCGAAACCCGCTGGAGCGCGATCAGGCGGGTCGCGGTGCGCGTGATGGTGATCGGCCTGATCGTGACGCCTCCGCTCGTGGTGGTGGGCGCCGCCGGAGCGCTCGCGGCGATCTGGATCCTCCGCCGCTAGGCTTGACGCGTCGATTCGTTTCCGTTCCGTCCCTCCCGCTGCAAATGGAGCGCCCGCATGTCCGCCGCCGACACCGTCGTTGACCGCCTCACGTCTTCCCGTCAGGAGGGGGTCGAGCGCCTCGTCGAGTGGCTGAAGATCCCGAGCGTCGGCACCGATCCTGCGCACCGGGAGGACACCCGGAAGGCGGGGCGGTGGGCGGTCGATCGGCTGCGTGAGGCGGGGATCGACGCCGAGCTGCGCGAGACGGGCACGAAAGACAAACCGGGGGCGCCGATCGTCTGGGCGGAGCACCCGGGGTCCGAGGACTACGCCGGGCCGCACGTGCTGTTCTACGGGCACTACGACGTGCAGCCCGCCGATCCGCTCGAGCTCTGGGAGAGCCCGCCGTTTGAGCCGGTGATCAAGCCGGCCAGCAACGGGACCGGCGAGCGCGTAGTCGCTCGCGGCGCCTCCGACGACAAGGGTCAGGTGGCGATGTTCCTCGAGGCGCTGCGCGCCTGGCGCGAGGCGACGGGCGAGGTCCCGATCCGCCTTACGGTCCTCATCGAGGGCGAGGAGGAATCGGGCTCGGTGAACCTCGAGAACTTCATCAAGGAGCACGAGGCCGAGATCAAGAAGGCCGACTTTTGCCTGATCTCCGACACCGGGATGCCGGGGGCGGATCAGCCGGCCATCACCTACGGCGTTCGCGGGCTGGCCTACACCGAGCTGACGCTGCACGCGAGCGATCAGGACCTGCACTCGGGCATGTGGGGGGGGCGGGCGCCGAACCCGATCACGGAGCTCTGCCGCGTGCTGGCGCAGCTTCACGACGAGCGCCGCCGCGTGACGATCCCGGACTTCTACGAGGGCGTCGCGGAGATCCCGGGCGAGCAGCGGAAGCAGTGGGAGGCGCTCGGGTTCGATCAGACCGCGGCGCTCAGGAAGATCGGGCTCGGGCCGGAGGCGGACATCGGCGAGGCCGGCTTCAGCGCGCTGGAGCGCGAGTGGGCTCGGCCCACGGCGGAGATCAACGGCGTCTGGGGCGGGTATCAGGGCGCCGGCGCGAAGACGGTGATCCCGAGTCACGCCGGGGCGAAGGTATCGTTCCGTCTGGTGGACGATCAGGACCCAAAGAGAGTGGTCGAGCGGTTCCGCGCGTGGCTCGAGGAGCGGACGCCGCCGGGCTGCCGGTGGGACTTCACCGACCACGGCGGCGGCCCCCCCGCGACGACGCCGACGGATTCGCCGTATCTCCAGGCGGCCTCGCGGGCGCTCGAGCGCGCGGCCAGCGCGAAGCCGGCGCTGATCAAGACGGGCGGCTCGATCCCGGTCGTCGGGCTCTTCGGGAAGCTCGGCCTCGACACGGTCCTGATGGGCTTCGGGCTCGACGACGACCGCGTGCATTCGCCCAACGAGAAGTTCGAGCTGGCGTGCTACGACCTCGGCGCGCGCTCGCACGCGCTGCTCATCGACGAGCTGACGCGGATGAGCGGGTAAGGGCTCAGGCGGCGAGCTTCGCCTCGGCGGCGGGCGCGATCTCACCGGCCGGCTCCACGTCGACGATCTCGACGTCGCCCTCGTCGTCGCAGAGCATGGAGAGGCGACGCGCCTGCTTGAGGCGGAGCGTGTGAGCCTCCACGATGAGATCGTGCAGCTCGCACTCGTCGCGGACGCGGACGGCCAGGACGTAGAGCGTCCCGATCGTCAGAGCGGCGCCGGTGGAGATCGCCGCGATGTTCAGCCAGAGCTCGACGCCATCCATGGTCGTGGGATCGGCGCGCGGGCCGGGCGACTCAAGGGCACTAGAATCAGCCCGCGTGTTTTTCCGGGTTCTTGGTTGCGCCATCCTGCTCGCGAGCCTGCTCGCCGCGCCGGACGTGCGCGCCCAGCAGGGCGTGCGGCCGGCGGCGGAGCCCGCGGAGGCGGGCGAGATCGAGATCACGCTCGAGCGGTTCGGCGTGGGGGGGATGGTGCGGCCCGGCGACTGGGCGGGCGTGCGGCTCGCTCTTCTTGATCGGGGCACGGCGGTTCGGCCGGTCATCGTGCAGATGGCGCTGACGGATTCCGACGGCGATACGGCGCTGTGGCAGCGCACGGCGACGCTCAACCCCGGGAGGCCTCAGGGGGTCTGGCTTTACGCGAGGCTTCCGTACGAGCTTCGCGCCGCCTCGGCGATCCGTGTCAGCGTGCACGAGCCGCGCGATGAGGGCGTGGGCGCGGGCGAGCCGGCGGGGCGGGAGCTCTCCTCGGCGGTGATCTCGCCCCAGGCGGTGATCGAGGCGACCTCGCCGATGATCGGGATTATCGGGCGGGCGTCGGCGGGCCTGGATCGGTACCGCGTGGCGGCGCCGGGCGGGGCTCCGACGGACCCGGCGACGGGCCACGAGTGGATCGAGTTCGTGCTGATCGATCCTGACCAGCTCGGCGGGGCGCTCCCGGACGCGTGGATGGGCCTTGGCGCGATGAAGACGATCGTGTGGACCGAGGGGGACCCGGGTCGGCTTCGCTCGGGGGCGGCGCAGGCGCTCGAGGCGTGGGTGCAGCGCGGCGGGCACCTGGTGATCGTGCTCCCGCAGGACGCTCTCGGGTGGGAGAGCGCCTCGAAGGGCCCGCTTGGCGAGCTGATGCCCGAGGCGCGGATCGTGCGCCGGGAGAACGTGGATCTCGAGCGGTATCGCCCGCTGCTGCGCGCGCCCGGGGGGCCGGCGATGCCCAGCGGGCTGATCGTGCACTCCTTCGAGCGCGAGGAGGGCGCGAAGGAGTCCGAGGCGACGACGATATTGCAGGGGCCCGGGGGCGAGGCGGTGGCGACGCGTCGGCTCGTCGGGGCGGGCGCCGTGACGGTGGTGGGGATCGACGTGGCGGACCGCGAGGTCGCGTCGCGTCTTGATCCGCAGCGGTTCTGGCACCGGGTGCTGGGCGAGCGGTTCGACGTGCTCTCGCAGGCGGAGATGAGCGGGCTCGAGCAGGCGACGCCCCCGGCGAACTTCCGCAGCCGAACGCCGGTGTGGGTGGACGACGCGGTCGGGACGTTCATCAGCAAAACGGGCCGCGCGGGCGCGGGGGTTTTGCTGGGGTTCGGGGTGTTCGCGGCGTACTGGATCGTGGCGGGGCCGGGGGGCTTCGCGGTGCTCCGATGGACGGGGTGGGCGAAGCACTCGTGGCTGGTCTTCGTGGGGGTGGCGGCGGTCTTCACGGCGATCGCGTGGGGCGGGGCGACGGCGCTGCGCCCGGCGAAGGTCGAGGCGACGCATCTGACGTTCTACGACCACGTCTACGGCGAGGAGCTGGTGCGCGCGCGGTCGTGGATCGGGGCGCTGCTCCCGCGGTACGGGACGACGCGGGTGGGCATCGAGCGCAAGCCGGGGCGCCGCCCGGCGCTGACCGCGTGGGAGACCCCGGGCACGACGGGCGATCGGTTCCCGGATCCGCGGTCGTATGCGATCAACAGCCTTCGCCCGGACGATCTGGCGCTCCCGTCGCGGGCGACGGCCAAGCAGCTCCGGGCCGACTGGCTCGGCGCGCCGGCGTTCACCTCGATCGTGCCGACCGAGCCGATCGCGCTCTCTGAGGGAGGATCGCTGACGGGGGTGATCGAGCATCGGCTCCCCTCGGCGCTGGAGGGCGTGACGATCATGCTGGTGCTTCGGCAGACGGCGCTGCGCGATCCGGCGCCGGGCGGGCTGCAGGCGCGGACGCTCGCGTGGCGGCTCGACGGGGCGTGGGCGCCGGAGCGGGCGCTGGATCTGAGCGCGCTCAGCGCGGGGCGGGGCGCGAGCGCGACGACGGGCGAGGCGTACCTGGACCGGCTGGCGCGCACGGCGCGGCGGTGGGCGGAGCTCTTTGGCGTGCGCGACCGGGACATGGCGGCGGCGAAGCTCGAGGCGATCACGTGGGGCCCGATGCTCGGTCCGCCGGACTATCGGCAGATGGCGTCGGCGACGGGGTTCCCGGCGATCGTGAACCGCCGGCTCGGCCATGGGCTGGATCTCTCTCGGTGGTTCACGCAGCCGTGCCTGATCGTGATGGGCCGGGCGGAGACGGAGATCCCGGCGCCGCTGCTGGTTGACGGAGAGCGTCCGCCGAGCTCGGGGCAGACGGTGGTGCGGTGGGTGTACCCTCTGCCGGCGAACCCGCCCGCGGCGGTCGAGGCGAGCCCGTGAGGTCGCCGGCGAGGGTGGACGCTGAGCAGGACGTGGGGAGTCGGGCCCGATGGCGATGATCGAGACGGTGAACCTGACCAAGCGCTACGGCGACTTCGTGGCGCTCGACGCGCTGAACCTCTCGATCGAGGAGGGGGACTGCTACGGGTTCATCGGTCCAAACGGCGCGGGCAAGACGACGACGATCAAGATCCTGGCGACGCTGCTCAAGCCATCGAGCGGGCAGGCGACGATCGACGGGCTGACGGTGGGGTTCCAGAACCGGCAGATCCGCCCGCTGATCGGTTACGTGCCGGATTTCATGGGCGCCTATGACGACATGCTCGTCGAGGAGTACCTGCAGTTCTTCGCGTCGGCGTACGGGATCCACGGGGAGGAGCGCGAGCGGGTGGTGCGCGACGTGCTCGAGCTGACGGACCTCGAGTACAAGGCCGGGGCGCAGGTCAACGCGCTGTCGCGCGGGATGAGCCAGCGGCTGAGCGTGGCGCGGGTGCTGCTGCACGACCCGAAGGTGCTGCTTCTGGACGAGCCGGCGTCGGGGCTTGATCCTCGGGCGCGGATCGAGATGCGCGAGCTCCTGAAGGAGCTCAAGCGCATGAACAAGACGATCCTGATCTCAAGCCACATCCTTCACGAGCTGGCGGAGCTGTGCAACGCGGTGGGGATCATCGAGCGCGGGACGCTGGTGTTTTCGGGGTCGGTGACGCAGGCGGTGGAGAAGGCGGGGCTTCAGCGGGTGGTGCGTCTGGCGGTGGCGGATCGCACGAAGGAGGCGGCGAAGCTGCTCTCGGAGGTCCGCGGGGTGCGGCGGGCGGCGCTGGTCGAGGGGGATGGGGGCGCCGCGGAGATCCAGCTCGCGCTGACCGACGACGCGGCGCTGGACGTGACGGACCTGCCGAGCCGACTGATCGGGGCGGGGTTCCGGCTGCGGAAGTTCAGCGAGGAGCCGGTGAACCTCGAGACGGTGTTCATGCGGCTGACGAAGGGGCTGGTGCAGTAGCGCTTTGTGCGGCACGGACCGGGCGGTCCGGTATCATCGGCGTGAACTCGATTTCAGCGGGGGTCCGCCCTCGCGAGGAGGCGCTCGATGGTGCAAGCGGCAAGGCGTTCTTTGGTGATTCTGATGGCGACGACGGGGGCGTGCGCGGCGCTGACGGCGTGCGAGAGCGGCCCGGATCGCGCCACGTCGATGTCGCGCGACGGCGCGGT
>CAZXGT010000034.1:0-18622 GCA_964639935.1 uncultured Phycisphaeraceae bacterium | reverse complement strand
ATCGCGGCCGTCAGGCCGAGCGCCGCGAATGTGCCCGTGATCCACGCCACCTTGCTCCTGGAGAGCCCCATCTGCTCATCGGCGCCGTGGACCGGCACCGGGGCGTAGGCGTCCCACTTCTTGAATCCCGCCTCGCGAACGGCGCCGAGCGCCTCGTAGAAGTGCGGGACGTCCCGGAACTCGGCGAGCAGCCCGTAGAGCTTCCCGCTCTCCTCGCCCGCGATCGCGATGCCCTGCATCGGCTCAGCCATGGGGCTTCTCCTCGTCGTGAATCTCGGCGGCGGCGCCGGCGTGGGCGGTCGCGTGTTTGTCCCCGTGCCCGTGAAGGTGCGCGTGCGCCGCGGGGGTGACGTTCTTGATCTCGCTGATGGCCAGCATCGGGAGCAGCCGCATGAACAGAAGGAACAGCGAGCCGAAGATGCCAAGCGTCCCGATGAAGGTCGTCACGTCCACCCACGTCGGGGTGTAGTAGTCCCAGTTGGCCGGGAGGAAGTCGGTCGAGAGCGTCGAGACGATCACGAACCGCTCGAACCACATCCCGATGTTCACGAAGATCGTGACGATGAAGATGAACCACGGCGTCGTCCGGGCCCACTTGCTCCAGAAGACCTGCGGGCTCACCACGTTGCAGAAGAACATCGCGAAGTACGCCCACCAGTAGGGCCCGAACGCGCGGATGAGGAACGCCTCGCCCTCGTAGGGGTTCGCCCCGTACCAGGCGATGAAGAACTCCATGATGTACGCGAAGCCGACCATCGAGCCCGTCAGGGTGATGATCTTGCACATGTTCTCCATCGTCTTGGCCGTGACGAAGTCCTTGAGACCCGGATAGAGCTCCCGCGCCGGGATCAGCAGCGTCAGCACCATCGCGAAGCCCGAGAAAATCGCGCCCGCGACGAAGTACGGCGGAAAGATCGTCGTGTGCCAGCCCGGGAGGATCGACACCGCGAAGTCGAACGACACCACCGAGTGCACCGAGAGCACCAGCGGCGTCGCGATCCCCGCGAGCAGGATGTACGCCTTCTCGTAGTTCCGCCACGCCCGCATGTTGAACCGCCAACCCATCGCGAGCAGTCCGTAGGTCATCGCCCGCGCGTAGTCGATCGTCTTCTGCACCGGCGTGCTCGACACGCCCTGACGCAGGCGGAGCATCGCCCGGTCCCGAAGCGTCGCCAGGTCCGGGATCATCCCCATGTACCAGAACAGCAGCGAGATCGTGAAGTACGTTCCCACCGCGAAGACGTCCCAGAGCAGCGGCGAGCGGAAGTTCTGCCAGATCGCGTTCGAGTTCGGCAGCGGGAACAGGAACCACGCGAACCAGATCCGGCCGACGTGGATCCCCGGGAACGTGCCCGCGCAGATCACCGCGAAGATCGTCATCGCCTCCGCGAACCGGTTGATGCTCGTGCGCCACTGCTGCTTGAACACGCAGAGAATCGCCGAGATCAGCGTCCCCGCGTGGCCGATCCCGACCCACCACACGAAGTTGACGATCGCCCAGCCCCACATCACCGGGTTGTTCAGGCCCCACACGCCCACGCCCGTCACGATCAGATAGAAGATCGCCAGCGTGCCCACGCCGGCGACCGCCGACGAGAGCCCAAAGAGCGGCAGCCACAGACGCGGCGGCTTCTTCTCCACCCACGAGCAGATCGTCTCGGTGATCGAGTGGAAATCGCGATCGCCGAGCACCAGCGGCGGGTGCGCCGCCGGGTCGTCGACGATCGTCCCGTCGATGGTGCCCTCCGCGGCCTCGGGCCGCTCGGGCCGAACCAGTCCGCGGGCGGCGGCTTCGTCCGGGTGAATCGTGCTCACGCCCGGCCTCCCGTCATCATCGCGCCCGGATCAAGGACGCTCAGGCTCATGATGTGCCCCGGCTCTTTCCGGGCGTGTTCATCGCCGTCCCCGGCGTGGTCGGAACCGTGCTCGCCCTTCCCGTGATGCTCACGAGGGTCAAGCACCGGCGGGCGGATCGCGGGGTTGGGGTTGCGAAGCCGCGCGAGATACGTCGTCCGCGGCTTGGTGTTGAGATAATCGAGCAGGGCGTAGGACCGCGTCGAGCCTCGCTCGGCCGTCACCGCGCTCTCGGGGTCGTTGATGTCGCCGAAGACGATCGCGTTCGTCGGGCACGCCTGCTGACACGCCGTCTGCAGCGCGCCGTCCGGGATCCGCTCCATGTCCTGCAGCTTCACGTACTCGATCCGGGCGTTGTTGATCCGCTGGATGCAGTACGTGCACTTTTCCATCACGCCCCGCTCGCGAACCGTCACGTGCGGGTTGCGCTCCATGTGCTGGATCTCCGGCGTCTCCTCGCGGAGGCGGGGCGGGATCCAGTTGCCGTCCTCGATGATCCCGCTGAGCGGGTGGTCGCCCTTGAGCCGCTTGGTCGCGTAGTCGAAGAAGTTGAACCGCCGAACCTTGTAGGGGCAGTTGTTGGAGCAGTACCGCGTGCCGATGCACCGGTTGTAGGCCATCACGTTCAGGCCCTCGGGCGAGTGAATCGTCGCGTTCACCGGGCACACCGCCTCGCACGGGGCGTTCTCGCAGTGCACGCACGCCACCGGCATCGACGCCGCCGTCACCTGGTCGCCCGGGCCGCTCTCCTCCCCCGGACGCGGCTCGCTGATGAAGTACCGATCCACGCGGATCCAGTGCATCTCGCGGCCCTTGTTGACCTCCGCCTTCCCGACCACCGGGATGTTGTTCTCCGCCTGGCACGCGATCGTGCAGACGTTGCACCCGATGCACGAGTTCAGATCGATCGACATCCCCCACTGCATCCCGGTCGAGTAATCGTGCCGCTGATCCTCCTGGTAGATCGTCTCGGGAACCGGCGTGTGCCCCTCGGTGCCGAGCTCCTGCGCGAGGTTCATCTCCCGCGTGCGCTTGTACGGCCCCTTGTAGAGCTTCGCTTCCTTCCCGTGGATGTCGTAGGCCTGCTTGTCGAACTCCCGAAGGATCGGCCGCGCCTCGCGATCATCGAACGACCTCATCGTCCCGTGATCCTGCGTGCAGGCGATCGGCATCGTCCGGCCGGTCGGCTCGACCCGAACGCCGCTGGCCGTGCGATCCGCTCGGGAGGAGCGCACCGCGTACGCGTCGACCCCGACGCCGGTCCCGACCAGGCCCGTGACCTCCCGGCCGCCGCCCACCTGGATGACGATCGAATCCTCCGCCATCCCGGGCGCCAGCCAGACGGGGGCCTCAAAGGCCCGCTCGCCCACAGTGATCCGAGCGATCGGCGCGGTCTGCTCGCCGATCCGCCCGAGCCACCCGTCCAGACCGAGCTTCTCCGCCGTCTCGGGGCTCATGAGCACCGGGTTGTCCCACGCGATCTTCGTCACCGAGTCCGGGATCTCCTGCAGCCAGCCGTTGTTGGCGTAGCGGCCGTCCCAGAGACGCGGGTCGGCGATGAACACGGCCTCGACGCCGCCCCGCGCCGCCGGCGGGATCTCCGCGACCGCCCGCGCCACCTCGCTCGGTCGCACCGCGCCCGAGCGCGCGTCGCCCGCTGAACCGGCGACGACCCCGTCGTGCAGCGCCCGCCGCCACGCCTTCTCGAGATCCCCCGAGAGCCGCTCGCGCCACGTCTCGCGGACGAGCGTGTACCCGTCGGCGACCTCGCCCGAGTCGAGCCCCGCGAGCACCTCGATCGTGCTCCGGCCGTCGAAGATCGGGCGGATCATCGGCTGGACCGGGCTGAGCGTCCCGTCGAGCGCCGTCACGTCGCCCCACGCCTCGAGCCAGTGGGCGAGATTGAGCGACCAGAGCGACGCCGCCGCCGTCTCCGTGGGCTCGTGCGAGAGCGTCGCCGTGAACTCGATCCGCGGCCACGCCGTCGCGAGCGCCTCGCGGAGATCCGCCGGGGCGTCAAAGAGCGGGTTCTTTTCGAGACAAATGAGCGTGCGGATCTCGCCCGTCCGCGCCGCCCGCGCCAGCCGCTGCAGCGCGTCGGCGCTGATCGTCGCCGAGTCGAACGCGAGCTCGCGGTACTCGACCGTGCGGTCGATCGCCCCGAGCGCCTCGTTCATCGCCGCGACCAGAGCGTGCACCGCCGGCGGCTGGCTCGCGCCCGCCGTCACCACGCAGGCGCCCGGGTGAGCCGCCAGATCGTCGGCGACCGCCTCGACCCACACCGGGTCGACGCCGTCGAGATTGATTTCGAGCGAGCCGAGCGCCGAGAGAATCGCCGCCGAGCCGCCGCGGCGCGTCAGCACCGCCTGCGCCAGCGCCGCCGCGTACTGCGGGATCTGCGAGGGACGCAGCTTCAGGCGGTGATCCGCCGTCATCCCCGTCGCCGTCAGCCCCGTCTCGAAGGCGTAGAGACGGTTCATCCGATCGCCCGCCCGCGCCACGCGCCGCCCGGCGCCGAAGCCCTTCTGCGCGTCGATCGAGGACTCCTCGCCCGCCAGGAAGTCAGAATCGAGCGAGACGATCACCGCCGCGTCCGCCAGCTTCAGGCGCGACCGCCGCGGCGAACCGAACGCCCTCAGGGTCCCCCGCTTCTCGTTGTCGCGATCCAGCGCCTCGTACGCGATCCAGGTCGCCCGCGGGAAGCGCTCCATCATCCGGTCGCGCAGGCGCGCCCGCGTCGGGCTCGCCGTCTGATCGACGACGAAGAACAGACCCGCGCCGCCGTCGCGCTCGTGACCCGCCAGCCGCCGCGCCGCCTCCCGGTCGAACTCCTCCCACGTCGACGGGGTCCGCTGCGGGCCGTCGCCGCGCTTCGTCGGCGTACGCAGGCGATCCGGGTCGTAGATATCGAGCACCGACGCCTGCATCCGGAGGCTCGAGGCGCCCCGCGTCATCGGGTGCAGCGGGTTGCCCTCGAGCTTCGTCGGGCGGCCGCCGTACGTCTCGGCGATCACGCCCTCGGCGCCCCCGCCCGGGAGCGGCATCGACGTCGCGTAGAACGTCGGGCGACCGGGGACGATGTCCTCCGGCTGCTTCGTGTACGGAAGGATCTTGTGATCCGGACGCCGGCACCCGGGGATCGTCGCCGCGCCCGCGAGCGCGAGGGAGGCGCCCATCACCTTCAGGAAGTGACGCCGGCTCTCGCCCGTCAGCTCAGACGCGAGCGCCGGGAACTCACGCTCGGCGAACTCGCGGAAGTGCTCGGTTTGCGAAAGCTCGTCAAGGCTGCGCCAGTGCTTCCGCCCGGTCGCGACCTCCGTCGCGATCGGCAGACGCTCCGCCGGCTCCTTGGTCCCGATGGTCGAGGGGCACTGCTTCGCTTTGCTCATCCCTGGTCCCGCCTGCTGGTGTCGGCTTCAAAGGTCGCGCCGGCGTCTTGGCCGGCTCGCGGGTGGTTCGTCTGGTTCATCAGTAGTGGCACGCCCCGCAGTGCTGCGGGGGCGTCTCCCGGAGCCGCTGGCGAAGACGCATACCGATCTCGGACGCGTAGTCCTCACGGCTCAGCATCTCCTCCACCTCCCAGAGCTTCGTCACCGACGTCTGCGTCGTGTCGATCAGGTGACGCTCCGGCTCGCGGTGACACTCCAGGCACCACGCCATCGAGAGCGACTCCGCCTGATACACCACCGGCATCTGGTCGATCCGCCCGTGGCACGAGTAGCAGCTCACGCCCGCGTTGACGTGCACCGCGTGGTTGAAGTGCGCGTAGTCGGGCACCTGGTGGATCCGCCGCCACGGCGGGGGAAGCTCCTCGGAGTGGTACTCCCGAAGAGACTGCAGCTGAGCGCTCTGCCAGTGCGCCGACGGGGTCGAGCCGTCGACGCTCGTCGCCTTTGCCAGGTACCCGCTGAACTGATCCGCCACCGTGTGGCAGGCCATGCACGAGTTCGTCGTCGGAACGTTCGAGTGCGGCGACTCCTCCACATGCGTGTGGCAGTACCGGCAGTCGATCCCGAGCTCGCCCGCGTGCAACTGGTGACTGAACTCAAAGGGCTGGTCCGGCATGTACCCCACTTCCCAGAACTCAGGAGTGAAGTAGTACGTGACCCCGGCCGTCACCGCGACCAGACCGCCAAACCCGGCCAGAGCCGCGACCGTCGGGATCAGATTCGTCCACTTCGGAAAAAGCTGCTTCACGCGCCGCACCGTTTCCTGTCTGGCGAGACGCCAGACGGCGTCCGCGGGCCCTCGAACCCTCCGCCCCGCAAGCTCCGAAGGACGCAACGATCCGAACGGACCGGCGGCGCGCGGAGGTCGCAACGCGGTTTCTGTGAGGCCGTAGTAATTACCGTCAGCGCGTCCCTGTCAAGGCCCGCAGACCTTGCGCACCCAATCGAGACTCAGTCTCAACAGCTCGCCAGCCTCGCTCCCTCGGACTCGACCGCTCCCGAAGCACAACATCTGGCCGCCCTCGCGGGGGCGGATTCACCCATCGCCGCCCCGCCGCGCGATCCCTCCCGGGCTACACTCCGACATGAACACCACGCCTCGGGATTCCGATCTGACAGGATTCCGCGCACTCCTCCCCGCGATGATCACCGGCGGCGTCGGCGCGGCCGCCGCCATGCTCGTCGTCGCCTATGTCCTCCACTTCCCGGGCCTCGCGCTCCCGGGGGAGGTCGTCGGCGTCGCGATGCTCCTGGCGCTCTTCGCCTCGCTCTTTCAGGCAGCGCGGGCCGCCGGACGCGCCCCAGCGATCCTTGTCGGGGCCGCCGCCGGATTCATCGCCGGGCTGCTCAGCCTCGTCGCCATGGGATCCGTGCTCCAGGGCGCCATCGAGCGCCACGGGCCCGTCCAGGGCGGCTTCATGTTCACCGCGTGGGCCCTCTTCACGGGGATCGTCGGCGGCGTCGCCGGCATCATCGCCCGCCGCAGCGCCCCCGAGTCGCCCAGAACGCCGCGAGCCTGGCTTCCCGTCCTTGCGCTGATCACCGCCGGATCGACCCTCGCTCTGATCACCATGGGCGGCATCGTCACCGCCGCCGAGGCCGGGCTCGCCGTTCCCGACTGGCCCGGGACCTTCCGCGTCAACATGTTTCTCTACCCCCTCTCCCAGATGACCGGCGGCGTCTACTTCGAGCACGCCCACCGGCTCATGGGCGCCTTCGTCGGGCTCTGCACCATCGCCCTCATGATCCTCTGCCTCTGGCTCGCCAGGCCGGTCGTCAAGGCGCTCTCGGTCGTCGCGCTCGTCCACGTGATCATCCAGGGCGTCATGGGCGGGCTCCGCGTGACCGAGCTCTCCACCGGTCTGGCCATCGTTCACGGCGTCAGCGCCCAGCTCTTCCTCGTGCTGCTGCTCATCATCGCCCTGGCGACCTCCACCGCCTGGCGCACCGCCGTTCCCGAGGCCTTCAAGGACGCCGGCAAGCAGCGAGCCTTCTCGATCGCCGCCTTCGCCTTCCTCTTCATCCAGATCGCCCTCGGCGCCGTCACGCGCCACGTCCCCGTCTCCAATCACCCGCTCTGGACGCACGCCGGGTTCTCAATCCTCGCCGCCGCCGCAATCATCCTCGCCGGCGCGCACGCCTCGAAGGTCGCCAGGGAACCGCTCCTCAAAAAGCTCGGCGTCTCACATCTTCACGCCGTCGGCCTCCAGATGATCCTCGGCGTCGGAGCCCTCTGGGTCGTCATCGCCTACCGCGACGCCGAGCAGCCCCCCGCCGTCGATCTGCTCATCACGACGTCTCATCAGGTCGTCGGCGCCCTGCTTCTCTCGATCGTCGCGCTCACGCTCGTCTGGAGCTACCGCGCGATCAAGCCCCTCCCGCGCGCCGAGGCCCAGCTCGCCTGAGCTCATTCCGCCCGGCGGAAGAGATCCAGGAATCGATCCTCGTAGAGCTCAAAGACGCCGAGGCGATCCAGCTCGCTCTTGAGCTCAAACGCCTTCGACCGATCCTTCCGCGCCTGCTCAAAGAGCTCCTCGAGGCGGGCCCGATCCGCATAGCCGAGTTCCGGCTTCTCAGACGCGCTCTCGTCCTTAGGGGAAGGCTCACTGGCCTCGGCCGTCGTGTCGCCCGACGGCTCAAGCGATGTCAGGTCGATCTCCACCTGCTCGGGGAGCTCTCCCTCGCGCGCCGCGTCCTGCAGGCGTTCGAGCAGCGCCGTGAGCTGCCGCTCGATCACCACCGCCTGATCCACCAGCTCCGAGCGATCCACCTCGATCCCCGAGAGCTTCGAGAACACCGCCAGCGCCGACGCCGCCGACTTCGGGTTCGGCGCGCCGCCCGCGAAGTACGGGATGTCCGCCATCAGGCACACGCCCGGCACGCCCTCGCAGTCGCAGATCCCGATCAGGACCCCGTTGAGCCCGCCGATCTGCCCCTCGCTCAGCGCCTCGGCGCCCGCCGACGTCGCCTTCGTGAGCATCTCCCGGTCCGTCGCCACCGCATGGACCGTCATCTCGTCGGTCGGGTGGATCGGCTTGGCGAGCGACGCGAAGGTCGCCGCGCGACGAACACCGCGCTCCCGCGCCCGCCGGAGCACCTCCCGCGCGAGCCGATCGCCCCCCGTCTGAGGCTGACCCTCACCGATGAAGATCATCAGGTCCGGGCCGTCGCCGGGGTTCCGCCACTCGAAGAAGTTGCCACGCGGCAGTCGCGGCGTGCGAAGCACGCCGTCTTCCACGTCGACCTGATGCAGGTCGAAGAACCCGTCGCCCGAGAGCGTGTCTGTCTGCTCCGCCCCGAGCGCCTGGGCGAGATGCGACGCCGCGATCAGCGCCGTCCCGCCCAGTCCCGGCCAGGCCGCAACAAGCCACGCGTCATTGAGTCGTTCCCGTTCAGCATTTGATCCATTCATGATCGCAATGATAGGCGTCCGGCGTTCTGGCGCGCCTTACTCGTGAGCCCGCCTTCACGCGCCCGCCGGCGCCGCGCTCGCGCTCGCGAACCGCTCGCCCACGACGGGCAGCTCGTCGCGCCGAAGCCACACCACGCCCGCACTCAGCACGAGGAACAGGATCGCCATGACGACCATCGCCGGGTTGGTCGAGGTTTCGCCGTCGACAGTCAGCTCAGTCGCGAGCCCGAGCGGGCCCAGATGCGAGCCGATCGCCCCGAGCATCAGGGCCACGACCAGCGCACCGCCAACCGCGTGCATTCGCGGGACGAGCAGCAGAATCGCCGCGAGCCCTTCGAAGACGCCGACGATGTACATCCCCGCGGGGAAACCCAGCTTCTCAAAGAGCGCGACCGACATCGGGTCCGCCGTGAGCTTCGGGATGGCGCCCATGAAGAGAAACGCCGCGGCCAGCACGACCTGAAGAACCCAGCTGACGATTCGCGCATTCTTACTTTGACTCGCGATAAGCATGATTGGCTCCTTTCGGAAAAACCAACAGCGTACCGCCGCTCGCTATTTCCGCGAACCGATTATTCCGGCGCCCCGCCCGACATGTCGTACACCCACTGGTCGATCGGACGCTCATAATCGATGAGCTCGGCTTCATCGAAGAAGAGGTCGAGCTCGCGCTCCGCCGCCTCCGGGCTGTCCGAGCCGTGGATCAGGTTGAAGGAGTTGGACACGCCGTAATCCCCGCGGATCGTCCCGGCCTCCGCCTTGGAGCCGAACGTCGCCCCCATCATCGACCGGCTGATCGCGATCGCCCCAACCCCGCGCACCGCCATCACGAGCACGGGTGAGCTCGTCATGAACGCCACGAGCCCGGGGTAAAAGGGCCGCTCCTTGTGCGCCTCGTAGTGACGCTCCGCCAGGTGCTGCGAGATCTTGATGAGCTTCGCGCCCACGATCTGCAGACCCTTGCGCTCGAAGCGCGAGATGATCTCGCCCATCAGGCCCCGCTGCACCGCGTCGGGCTTGAGAATGATCAGCGTCGTTTCCATCGGTCTCTCTCCATCGCCCGCGCGCCGGGCCGTCAGGTGGGTTCAGGTGTGGCCGGGCAGGATAGCGAGCCGCGCCCGCGGCTTCAGAACCGCTCCCGGTCCCGCTCAAAGAGCTTCCGCACCTCCGCCTCGATCAGCGACGCCGCCTCCCCGCTCTTGAGGCCCGAGAACCGTTCCGACGGGATCGGCTCCCCGTAGATCACGTGCACCCGCGAGCCGAAGAGCTTCGGCAGCGCCCGCGTCCGTGGCCACACCTCAAACGCCCCGTGGATCGCCGCCGGAACCACCGGCTTGCCCCCCCGCCGCGCGATCAGCGCCGCGCCCGTTGCAAAGGGATGGATCTCGCCGTCGGGCGTCCGCGATCCCTCCGGGTAGATCGCCACAACGCCCCCGCCACGCAGCCGCTCGATGCACGTCTGGATCGCCTGTCGGTCCGGCGTCCCGTCCTGCGACACCGGGATCGCGTTGAGATTCGAGATCAGCGGTCCGAGGATCGGCACATCAAAGAGCGTCCGCCGCGCGAGCGGGTGGTACTGCCCGCGAACGTGCACGCCGAGAATCAGCGGGTCCATCAGCGACTGGTGGTTCGCCACGATCAGCGCCCCGTCCCGCGGGATGTTCTCCTTCCCGTAGGCGCGCAGGCGATAGAGAAGCGTGATCAGCGCCAGGCTCAGGTGCTTGCACGTCATGTAGAGCGGAAACCGCGCCCATGCCGGAAGCGGCCGACGACCCGCCCCGCTCACGACCGCCTCGCCCCCACCCGCTCGCGTACATGCCTTTCGAGCATCGCCACCACCTCGTCGAAGGACGCGTCAGACGTATCCACGACGATCGCTCCCTCAGGCGTGATGAGCGGCCCGAAGCGGCGCGTCCGGTCGAGCCGGTCCCGCTCGGCGATCTCCGCCTCGATCCGCTGCACCTGCGCGTCGCTCGGATCGCCGAACATCTGCTTCGCCCTCCGCATCGCCCGCACGCGCGGCGACGCGTCCAGAAAGAACTTCACGCCCGCGTCGGGAAACACGATCGACCCCTGATCCCGCCCCTCCGTCACAAGCAGCGGATGCTGCTGGCCGATGATCCGCTGGCGACGCACGAGCACCTCGCGCAGCTCAGCCAACCCCGACACCGGCGACACCGCCTTGTTCACGTCGTCATCGCGGAGCCGCTGGTCGTACGGCTCGCCGAAGGCGATCAGCGTCGGCGGATCCGCCCGCCAGTCAAAGTGAATCTCCGCCCGCTTCGTGATCTCGGCGATCGCCGGCCCGTCCGTGAGATCCACCCCGCGATCGAGCGCCAGCGCCGTCGCCGCGCGGTACATCGCGCCGGTGTCCAGAAACTCCATGCCAAGCCGCGACGCCAGGTCGCGCGCCACCGAGGACTTGCCCGTCCCCGCCGGACCGTCGATCGTCACGATCAGCGGGTAGATGTCCTTCGCGATATCAGGCACCGGGCCCGAAAGATCGGGTTTCCGCGGATCGGTCTGCTCGTCTCGCTCCTGTGCCACCCGCGACCCCATCACACCTTCTCCAGCGCCGCCTCGATCTCGACCCGCGCCATCCGCAGCGCTTCGTCCGGGTCCCCCGCGCCTCGATGCTCGATCGCCAGCGCCCCGTCGAAGCCGATCTCCGTGAGCGCCGCGACCAGGTCGCCGAGAGCGTACGCCTTGTGACCGCCCGTCTTTTTGAACCCCGTCGTCGCCGCGAGCACCACCGTCGAATACGGCGCCACGCGCTTCAGATGCTCCGCCGCGTCCCCGAGCTCGTGCGCCAGCTCAAAGTCGGGAAGCGTCCCCACTCGGAACCCGCCGATCCGCTTGATCAGCTCCGACGCCTCCTCCGGCGTCGCCACCGGCGAGCGACCCACCCGAACCAGCAGATTCAGATCCAGCTTCTCGGCGACCGGCGAGACCTCCTTCAGGCCCTCGACCACACGCTCCATCGCGTCCTCGTCCGCCGCCGGCGCCAGCTCCATCCCCACCGCGCTGCACCCAAGACGCTGCGCCGCGTGCAGAACGCGCGACACCCGCTGCGCCGCATCGTCAACCGTCTCCGGGTCGGAGAAGTTCTGCGCCGTGCTCTCCTGGAGCATCAGGATCGGGCACACCGCCTTGTCCGCCGCCTCGCGGAGCGCGTCCAGACGCCGCATGTCCGCCCCCGCCAGCAGGTCCGCCGTGATCGAGAGGCCACGAAGGCCGTGCTCCTCGTGCACGTGCCGAGGAAGATCCTCAAGCGCGAGCTTCCCCGACGTGAGCCGCTCGCGGAACGTGCTGGAGGAGACAATGACCAACATCGCCGGGAAGGTACACCACCCGCCGCGCCGACGCGACTCGCCCCCTCGCTTGCCCCGCCCGCGCCGCGCAGTAGCATGATTCGCTCACCGAACACCAACGCACCAACGCGAGCCGCCACATGCCCACGCCAGACGATCGACGCTACTCCGAATCCCACGAATGGCACAAGCTCGAGGGCGACACCCTCACCCTCGGCCTCACCACGTTCGCCGTCGACGAGCTCACCGACGTCACCTATGTCGAGATGAAACCCGTCGGCGAGACCATCGGCGCCGGAGACACCGTCGGAGAGGTCGAGAGCGTCAAGGCCACTTCCGACGTCTACTCCGGCGTCCCCGGCGAGATTGTCGAGGTCAACGACGCCCTCGAGTCCGACCCCGCCGCGCTCAACAACGACCCGTACGACGCCGGCTGGCTCGTCAAACTCAAGGTCTCCGACCCCTCCGCCTACGAGAGCCTTATGAGCGCCGAGGAGTACGAGAAGAAGCACGGATCGTGATCGCCGGGCTGAATCCCCGGGCCGCGGCTTCCGAAGAAACCCACGCATGATCCGCTGCCTCGACGTTCACAAGGCCTACCAGCGCCGCGACCGACGCACCCCCGCCCTCCGAGGCGCCACGCTCGAGATCGACCGCCCCGGCTTCGTCGCCGTCATGGGCCCCTCGGGCTCGGGCAAGTCCACGCTCCTCCACCTCCTCGCCGCGCTCGATCGACCCGACTCCGGCGAGGTCTGGGTCTCCGGCGAACGCATCGACCGGCTCGACGACGCCGCCCTCACCCGCTTCCGACGGCGCGGCGTCGGCGTCGTCTTCCAGCAGTTCAATCTCATCCCCACCATGACCGCCCGCGAGAACGTCCAGCTCCCGGGCGTCCTCGCCGGCGAACCCGCCCGCGATCTCCACAAGCGCGCCGACGAGCTCCTCGACGCCCTCGGCGTCCTCCCCCGCGCCGAACACAAGCCCGACGCCCTCTCCGGGGGCGAGCAGCAACGCGTCGCTATCGCCCGCGCCCTGCTCTTTTCGCCGAGCGTCCTCCTCGCCGATGAGCCCACCGGCGCCCTCGACTCGGCCACCTCCGAGACCCTCTGGAGCCTCCTCGACGAGGTCTCGCGCCAGCGCGAGATGACCATCCTCATGGTCACCCACGAGCCCGCCGCCGCCGTGCACTGCCGCGAGGTGTTCGTTCTGACCGACGGCGTCGTCGCCGATCACTTCGACACGGGAGACCTCGATGCGCCCGGCGTGGCGACTCGCTACCAGCTCGCTGGCCGGTAGGCGCCTGCGCACCGGCCTCCTCGCCGGCGCCGTCGCCCTCGCCGCCTCGCTCATCACCGCCGTCGCTTGCGGCATGGCCTCCGTCTCCGCGTCCCTCGAGGACCGCCTGGACGCCGCCATCGGGCGCGCCGACGTCACGCTCACCCACGTCGCCGGCGCCGCCTTCGAGCCGGAGATCCTCGACCTCGCCCAGCGCTGGCCCGAGCCCCTCGCCGTCTCCCCGCGCTCCACCGGCCCGCTCCCTCTGCGGCTCGGCGTCGCGGAGATCGTCGCGAGCGGCCAGGGCGTCGACCCGCAGCTCGACACCCGGCTCCACCGGTACGCCGTCGCGGAGGGCCGGTTCCTCGAGGCCGGGGGCGAGGTCGTGCTCGAGCACCGGACGGCTCAGGAGATCGGGGCCACGGTCGGCGACCTCCTGAGCGTCCCGCGCTTCGGCGAGCCGATCTCGCTCCGCGTCGTGGGCGTCCTCGAGCCCAAGCCGATGAATCGCCTCGCCCGCCCCCTCGCCTTCGTGACTCGCGAGCAACTCGCGGCCCACGACTCCCTCGCGGCGAGCCTCATCCGCATCGACATCGACCTCCCGGACGGCGCCGACGTCGCCGCCTTCATCGACGCCCGATCGCCGGAACTCCCGCGAGGCCTGATCCTCGAGCCCACCGAGCGCGTCAGCGCCGGGCTCGACCAGAACCTTCGCGTCTACCAGATCGGTCTCTTCATCTGGACCGTCTTCGCCTTCCTCGCCGCCTCCTTCATCATCCTCACCGGCCTGACCACGAGCGTCGCCGAGCGCCAACGAGAGCTCGCCGTCGTGCGCTGCATCGGGGGCTCCCGCCGGCAGATCGCCGTCGCTCAGCTCTTCGTCGGGATGATCATCGGGGCGATCGGCGCGGCGATCGGCGTGCCCTTCGGCGTCGCCCTCGCCGGAACCGCCGCCGCCGTCTACCGCGACCAGCTCCCCGCGGGCCTCATCGTCCCGCCCCTCTGGATCGCTCTCGCCGCCATCGGCTGCCTCCTCTCCGGCCTCGCCGGCGCCGTGTGGCCCGCGTGGAAGGCCGCCCGCACCAGCCCGCTTGCGGCGCTTCAGTCCCGCGCCGACGTCACGCCCCGCTCGACCATCCTCGCCCTCGCCGCCGTCGGCCTCGCCGGGATCGCCGTCCAGCCCCTGCTCAACCTCGCCATCGACGACGGGCAGCTCGTCTACTGGACGTACGTCACCACCGGCGCGCCGCTCATGCTCATCGGGTACTTCCTCCTGAGCGTGCCGGCGATCGTGCTGACGGCCCGCCTGCTCGGACCGCTCCTGGCGCGCCTCTTCCGCATCCCCCCGGCCCTGCTGACGGGCGCCGTCGCCGCCGCTCCGGTCCGCCACGGCTTCACCGCCGGCTCGCTCATGACCGGACTCGCGCTGCTCGTCGTCATCTGGACCACCGGACGCGCCTTCCTCGGCTCCTGGGTCGGCGCCATCGCCTTCCCAGACGCCTTCGTTCACTCGATCGCCGGGCTCCCGGAGGACGCCGCCGAACGCCTCGAGGAGCTCCCCTCCGTCGAGAACACCTGCGCCATCTCCATGGTCCGCGTTGAAACGGATTTCCTCGGCGTGCAGGCCCTCAGATCCCTCAGCTCCACCTTCATCGCCTTCGAGCCCGAGCCCTTCTTCGAGATGGTCAACCTCGAATGGATCGAGGGCGAACAGGACACCGCCTCGGCGAGGCTCGCCGAGGGAAACGCCGTTCTCGTCGCCCGCGAGTTCGCCGTCGCCCGGGGCCTCGGCGTCGGCGACCCCTTCCCCTTCACCTTCCGCGACCAGCGCTACGAGATGGAGATCGTCGGCGTCGTTGGCGCCCCCGGACTCGATCTCGCCGGCAAGTACTTCGACGTCGGCCAGCAGTTCAAGGACCAGGCCCTCCACGCCGTCTTCGGCTCCCGGCGCGACATGGTCGAGAAGTTCGGCAACGACGCCATCCAGTTCATCCAGATCGACCTCGCCCCGGACGTCGACGACGAGACCGCCCTCGAGGCCATCCGCGAGTTCTTCCGCGGATCCTTCGTCACCGTCGGCTCCGGCCGCGAGATCAAGGAGCAGATCAACAACGTCGGCGCCACCTCCCTCAAGGTCGTCTCGAGCGTCGCCATCGCCGCCATGCTCCTGGCCGCCTTCGGCGTCGCCAACGTCGTCGTCGCCGGCATCCACGCGCGACGCTTCGAGTTCGGCGTCCTCCGCGCCGTCGGCGCCAGCGGCCCCACCCTCGCCCGGCTCATCGCCGCTGAGACACTCCTCGTCGCCCTCGCCGCCGGCCTCGTCGGAACGCTCATGGGCCTCCAGGCCGCCCTCGCCGAGCGCGAGCTCTGGAAGGCCGTCGCCGGGATCGAGCTCGCCATCCGCCCCCAGTTCGACGTCATCGCCTTCGGCTGGCTCGCGATCGCCGCCCTTGCGCTCCTCGCCGCCGCTCCCGCCGCCCTCTCCCTCGCCAGAACCTCGCCGCGCGAGCTTCTCGCCAGCCGCTAGCTCTCCCGACGCCGCCGCGTCGCCTCCTCGAGCACCCGCCTCTCCCGCGCCGTCAGGGCGCCCATCCCCTCCTGCGCGATCTTCGCCAGAACCCGGTCCTCCTCCACCGCCAGCTTCGCCGCCTCCGACCGCTCGCGCTCGCGACGCTCGGCCTCGCGCTCGGCCTCGCGCTCCGCCGCCTTCGAGGACGCGACCGCGTACTCCGCGCCCGTCAGCGCCTCCTCCGTCCGCAGCTTCCGCTTCTCGTCGTAGCACACCAGCCCGCCGAAGACCGCGACCCCGAGCAGCATCGTCTCCTCGCTCACCAGCGCGATCACGCCGAGCAGCCCCGCCGTTGCGAACCCGACGACCACCGAGATCTCCATCGACCGCCGCAGCCCCACGCTCCGCCACAGCGCGCACTGCACGATCCGGCCGCCGTCGAGCGGGTACATCGGGCACAGCGCGTTGAACGCCAGCACCACCACGTTCACGTAATGCAGGATCCACACCGCCGCGAGCCCGTAGCTCTCCATCGCGCCGAGCGGGAGCGCCGGGTTCAGCGGGTTGAACACGATCTCCCCCGCGTGCCCCGCCGCCGCGAGCAGACCCGCGAAGACCGGGAGCAGCATCACGTTCACCGCAGGACCGCCAAGCGCCGTCGCCAGGTGCGCCCGCCACGTCTCCGGGGGCGCGCACGACGCCAGCCCCCCGAGAGGCCACATCAGGATGTCGTCCGCCTCCCCGCCCACGCGCCGGCACGCGACGCAGTGCCCGAACTCATGCAGCAGCACCACCACGAACAGCGCGCCGATGATCATCACCTGATACGCGATCCCCAAGGTGTCCCGCGGGATCGCCCACAGAAGCTGCGCCGCCGCGTACACGATGAACAGCAGATGCACCCGCACGCGGATGCCCGCAACGCGCCCGAGCGGAACCGCCCACCCGAGCGGGTTCTCGGCGTCCCCGAAGATGCGGCCGAACACCCGCCGCCACCGGTCGCGGGCGTCCCCCGCCGCCCGCCGCCCCGCGTCGCCCGGGCGTCCGATCACGCCCCCGTCCCCGCCGCGCCGCCCCCGAGCAGACCCTTCCGCGCCGCCATCAGCACCGCCGCGATCGTCTTCCCGTCCATAATCTCGCCGCTGTCGATCAGCCGGAGCGCCCGCTCGATGGGCGTCAGCTCCACCTCGATCCGCTCGCCCGGCTCGAGCCGCTGATCGCGCTTCTCAAGACCGCTCGCAAAGAACGCCCGCATCAGCTCGTCGGTCATGCCCGGCGTCGTGTAGAAGCACCCGACCGGCTCGAGCGCGTCGGCGCCACCGCACACGTGGTACCCCGTCTCCTCCTCGAGCTCCCGCGCCGCGCACGCCGCCGGCGACTCGCCCCGTTCAAGCTTCCCCGCCGGGCACTCATAGAGCGCCTGCCCCACCGCGATGCGCGTGTTGCGGATCAGCACCAGCTCCCCGCGATCGGTCGCCGCCACCACGACCACCGCCCCGGGGTGCCGCACGACGTCACGCTCGTGCCGCGCCCCCTCCTCCGTCTCGTACGTCAGCCGCTCGACGGCGAACAGCGAACCCTCAAAGACCTTTTCCCGTTCGACGTGCTCGCTCATGCCGCGCATCATAGGTCCGTGAGCCTCTTCTCTTCACCGCCCCCCGAACCCGACCCCCCGAAGCGCGATCGCTCCGGCCCCCCACCGACCGACCCGGCCCGCAAACCCGCTCGGAAGAAGGACGCGGCGCCGCCCGACCGCCAGCCCTTCAACCCCGCCCGCGCCGCCGGCGCCGCGCCCGCCGACAGGGCCGCCCCCGCACCCCTCCGCGTCTCACAGCTCGCCGCGAGGATCAACGACGCGCTCCGCGCCCAGCTCCCCGCCCAGGTCCGCGTCATTGGCGAGATCTCCGGCTTCACCGACCGCACCCACTGGTACTTCTCCCTCAAGGACGAGGCCGCCGTCCTCTCCTGCGTCATGTTCGCCTCCGCGCTCCGCCGCGCCCGCTTCTCGCCCGAAAACGGCATGGAGGTCGTCGCGACCGGACGCGTCGAGCATTTCCCCCGCTTCGGCAAGACCCAGCTCTACGTCGACGCCATCGAACCCGTCGGCGCGGGCGCGCTCGAACTTGAGTACCGCAAGCTCGTCGCCGAGATTCGCGCCCGCGGCTGGTTCGACGAGGACCGCAAGAAACTCATCCCCCGGTTCCCGCGCCGCGTCGCCGTCGTCACCGCCAGGACCGGCGCCGCCCTCCAGGACGTCCTGGACACCCTCCGCCGGCGCGCGCCCTTCGTCGAGATCCTCGCCTGCGACGTCCGCGTTCAGGGCGACAACGCCGCGCCGCAGATCGTCCGCGCGCTCGAGCGCCTCGCCCGCGAGCCCGCCGTCGACACCGTCATCCTCACCCGCGGCGGCGGCTCCATGGAAGACCTCTGGGCCTTCAACGAGCCCGCCGTCGCCGAGGCGATCGTCAACTGCCCCATCCCCCTCATCGCCGCCATCGGCCACGAGACCGACACCACCATCGCCGAGCTCGTCGCCGACCTCCGCGCCGCCACCCCCACCCAGGCCGCCGTCCGCGCCGCCCCGGACGCCGAGGCCCTCCTCGAGCAGCTCGACCGCGCGGGCGACCGCCTCTCCACGTCCCTCCGCCGCGCCCTCGAGCGCCTCGCCGCCGACCTCCGCGCCGCCGAGAGTTCGCTCATCGGCGCCAAGCGAGCGCGCCTGCACCGTGCGTCGGACGACCTCCACCGCCTCGCCGCGCGACTCGGGCGCCGCCAC
Organism: uncultured Phycisphaeraceae bacterium; assembly: GCA_964639935.1. Taxonomy (GTDB): domain Bacteria; phylum Planctomycetota; class Phycisphaerae; order Phycisphaerales; family UBA1924; genus CALNYS01. Next base: position 36 of record CAZXGT010000034.1, on the reverse strand, counting down.
CCCTCCGCCGTCTACGCCGCCCGGCGCACAACCCTC
>CAZXGT010000033.1:0-18807 GCA_964639935.1 uncultured Phycisphaeraceae bacterium | reverse complement strand
CTCAGCGGCAGCACCTTCGCCACGAAGATCCCGCCGTTCTTGGCGATCACCGCCTCGCGCGCCCGCCCCACCCCGAGGATGCCCACCTCCGGGTAGTTGATGATCGGCGTCGCGAACTTCCCGGCGTGCGACCCCACGTTGCTCACCGTGAAGGTCGAGCCCGTCAGCTGTTCGCGCGGGATGGTCCGATCGCGAGCCGCGCTGGCCAATTGCACGATCGCCCGCCCGATCTGGAGTACGCCCATCGTGTCGGCGTCGCCGATCACCGGCACGGTCAGCCCGTGCTCCGTGTCCGCCGCCATGCCGATGTGGATCGAGCTGTGCCGAACGATCTGCTCGTTGTCGTCGTCCACCCGCGCGTTGAGCGCCGGGAAGTCCCGCAGCGCTCGGGCGCACGCCGAGATCACGAACGGCAGGTACGACAGCTTCTCCCCGCTCGCCGCCGCCGTGCGCTTCCGCACGACGTCAAGCTGCGAGACGTCCGCCTCGTCCATCACCGTGAAGTGAACCGCCGCGTTCACCGACGCCCGCAGCTTGCCAGCGATCGTCCGGCGCACGCCGCGGAAGGGGATGACCTGCGTCGACCCCGGCGCCGGCGCCGGAACCGTCACGCGCTCGGGCGGCGGAGCGGGCGTCGACGCGACGCCCGAGGGGGGCGCGGTGCTCGGCATCGTCGGCTTCGCCGCCGTCTGCCCGGCCGCGCTGACGCTTGCATCGCTCCCGCCGGCGGCCGCGTCCCGCCCGCCTCTCTCTCCTGAAGAGGGGCTGGGGGCGCCCCCTTCGCTCGCCGCCTTCACGTCCTTCGCGGTGACCCGACCGCCGAAGCCGGAGCCCCGGATCGAATCGATATCGACGCCCAGATCCCGCGCCAGACGCCGAACCGCCGGCGTCGCCAGCGCCTTGCCCTCGCTCGCCGGCATGAGCGGCTCATCCGACACCGCGCCGACGACGGTCCCCGCATCCTTCCGATCGGCCTGCGCCTCGCCCGTCGGGTCCGGGACCTGCTCCTCGGAGGCGACCTCGCCCTGCGCCGTCGGCGCCGCCTCTGGAGTCGCCTTCCCGCTCTCGCTCACGCCGCCGTCGCCCTCATAGGTCACGAGCGGGTTCCCCACCTTGAGGATCTCGCCTTCCTCGCCGTGGAGTTCCTTGATCACCCCATCCCGGGGGCTCGGGACCTCGACCAGCGCCTTGTCCGTCTCCATCTCCGCGAGCGTCTGGTGCTCCTGCACCTCGTCGCCCGGCTTGACCTTCCACGAGATCATCTCGGCCTCGTGGACGCCCTCGCCCAGGTCCGGCAGGATGAAGACATTCGGATCCGAAGACGTCGCGTGGCCCATGGTCAGTCGCCTCAAAAGCAGGGGTGAGCGGGATCGGCGCCGTCGCCCGAAAGCGACCGCGCAGGCCCTATAGAATAGCCCAACCCGCCGCCCGGCGCACCCGCACAGACCGCCCACCGGATCGCCCGATAACTCAACGGCGCGCTTGCCACCCCCTCGGTGCGCTTCGATACTACCTCCAGATGCGCGAAGTCCTCCTACCCATCTTGGTCGCCGCGATTCTCGCGCTTCCCTTCTCGGGGCTCGCGCGGCCCGCGGAACCGATTATCGCGACGTCGCCCGGGGCGACCGGTTGCTGCCCGATGTCGCAGTCATCCGCCTGCGGCGCGCCCGCCGAGAGTCCGGGCGACGCCCACGATCGACCGTGCTGCCCGACGGACGACTCCGGCCGCTGCGTCCCGATCTGCTGCCTCATCGCCAAGACGAGCGTTGCTACATCGCGGATCCTCGCCCTACACACCGACGACCGCGCACGCGACCCGCTCCCCCGACCGAGCAACCAGCGAGCCGACTCCCTGGCGCTCGCGCCGGACCCACCGGTCCCCATCGCCTGATCGATCTCCCAGGCGATGCATGTACCGCTGCGGCCGGACGTCCTGGCTCGCGGCTCCGCTATTCAACACCAATCACCACCGGCTCAGCTTGAGCCGAAGGAGATCACCATGTTCACGCTTAAGTCACTGCTGATCGCCGCGCCCGCGGCTTTCCTCTTCGCCGCGGCCCCTACGCCCGTCGTTCCGGCGCCCGCGGCGGCGTCCTGCTCGTGCTGCGCGGGCTCCTGCAGCTGCGACGATTGCTGCTGCGATGACGCCTGCTGCACCGACGAGTGCTGCAGCGCCTGCTGCTGCGACGTCGCCTGCACGTGCTGCGACGACTGATCGCCGTCGCGGCGAGTCGTCGCTCAGAAGACCGGGGCCCGCTCGGGAAACCGGGCGGGCCCCTTTTCATACGGAGAAGGTCGGGCGGCCAACGGACGACCTCGGAGGCGCGGGTGCCGCGGACGAGGCGACCGTTCGTCTCGGTCGCGAGCTAGTACGCCGCGCAGGCGTCAATCGCCTCAACGATCCGCGGCGCCTCGGGCAGATAATCCATCTCGAGCTTGTAGTACGGCATCACGGTGTCGAAGCCCGTTACCCGCTGCACCGGCGCCTCGAGATGCAGGAAGCAGCGCTCCTGGATCGTCGTCGCGATCTCCGCGCCGTAGCCTGCCGTTCGCGCCGCCTCGTGAACCACCACGCACCGCCCGGTCTTGCTCACGCTCTCGACGACCGTCTCGATGTCCCACGGGTAGATCGTTCGCAGATCGATCAGCTCGACGCTCGATTCGACCTCGTCCATCGCCTTGATGCACTGGATCACCGGAGCGCCCCACGACACCACCGTGACGTCCTCGCCCTCCTCGATGACCTTCGCCTTGCCGATCGGCACCGTGTAGTCGTCCTCCGGGACCTCCTCGCGGAACGCGCGGTAGATCCGCTTGGGCTCGAAGAACATCACCGGGTCCGGATCGCGGATCGCGGAAAGAAGAAGCCCCTTCGCGTCGTACGGCGACGACGGCATCACCACCTTGATCCCCGGATGGTGCGCGTAGATCGCCTCGGGCGAGTCCGAGTGCAGCTCCGGCGCGTGGATCCCGCCGCCCACAGGCACGCGAATCGTCATCGGCGCCGTGATCGCGCCGCGCGAACGCGTGCGATACCGCCCGGCGTGATGCACGATCTGGTCGTACGCCGGCCCGAGGAATCCCTCGAACTGGATCTCCGGCACCGGCCGCATCCCGTTCATCGCGAGCCCGATCGCCGTTGCGACGATGCCCGACTCGGCGAGCGGCGTATCGACCACCCGGTCCTCGCCGAAACGCTCCTGCAGGCCCTCGGTCACGCGGAACACGCCGCCGTTCTTCCCGACGTCCTCGCCGAGAATCACCACGCGGTCGTCCGATTCCATCTCCTGGGCGAGCGCCAGATTGATCGCCTGAACGAGCGTCAGCTCAGCCATGAATCCTGATCCTCAAAGCAGTGGGGGCCGAGCGGGCCCGCCGGTGTTCCGTTGTCAAACCGTCTGCGGCTGAGCGCGCAGCGTCTCCTGCTCCGGACGCTGCGAGAGCGAGTTCGTCCGCATCGTGTCGCGCTGGAGCTTCAGGTCGTCCGGGATGTCCGCGAACGTGTGATCGAAGATGTCGGCCGTCGAAGGCTTCTCGATGTCAAACGCCCGCTTCACCGCCGCGTTCACGACCTCATCTGCCTCCGCGATCAACGCGTCCTCTTGCTTCTGATCCCACGCGTCGCGCGTCTCGAGCCACATCCGCAGCCGCTTCAGCGGGCACTTCGCCGCCCACTCCTCGACCTCTGAGGCGTCGCGGTATCGCCGCGCGTCGTCCGCCGTCGTATGGTCGCCCATCCGGTAGGTCACCGCCTCGATGAAGAACGGCTTGCTCGTCTCGCGGCTGAGTTTCACCGCGTCCTTCATCGCTTTGTACACCGCGAACAGGTCGTTCCCGTCCACCTGAATGCAGTCCATGCCGTACGCGAGCGCCTTCTGAACGACCGTCTCCGAGGCCATCTGCTTTTCGATCGGCACGCTGATCGCCCACTTGTTGTTCTGGCACACGAAGACCGTCGGGATCTTGAGCGTCGAGGCGAAGTTCATCGCCTCATGGAAATCGCCCTCGCTCGTGGCGCCGTCGCCGAAGTACGCGGCCGACACGGTCTTCTCGCCGCGAAGCTTCGCCGCCCACGCGATACCCACCGCGTGAAGCATGTGCGTCCCGATCGGGATCGAAAGCGGCAACGCGTTGACGCCCTCGGGGATCCGATTCCCCCGCTCGTCGCCCATCCAGTGCAGCAGCACGTACTCCATCGGGAGACCGTGCCAGAAGAGCGCGGCGTTCTCGCGGTAGCACGGGACGATCCAGTCGCTCTTCTCGAGCGCGAACGCCGTTCCCGTCGCCGCCGCCTCCTGGCCCTTGTTCTGCGGGTACGTGCCCATCCGGCCCGACCGCTGCAGCTTGAAGGCGATCTCATCGAGCTGCCGGCACGTCGTCATGTGCCTGTAGAGCGCGACGACGTCGTCGACCTCGAGCAGGCCCTTGCCGAGCTTCTCGTCAAAGTTTCCGTTCTCGTCAAGGATGGTCAGACGCTGGATCTCAGCGCCGTAGACGCGTTCAAGGGGCATGGTGGGCTCCCTCCGAAAAAAGGGCGTCGCGGCGAGCGGTTCAGGGGCGGAGGCGGGGCTCTCAGGCCGTCGCGAACTCGTTGAGCGGCTTGCCCGCCTCCAGACGCTTGCGAGCATACGCGAGCGCCGCCTCGTGCGCCGAGGCCATGTTCTCCGAGTCCTTGAGGATCGTCCCGACCGCGTTCTGGATGTTCGCCAGGCGACGGTCGAGCTCCGGCTGATCGAACCCGCACCACAGACCCGCGAGCTGGATCAGCCCGCCGCCGTTGGCCACGAAGTCCGGGCAGTAGATGATCCCGCGATCCTTGAGCCGCTTCGCGTCCTCGCTCGGATCGCCGAGAACATTGTTGGCGCCCGGGCAGAGCACCGCGCAGTTCAGATCGCCGATATTCTCGCTCGTCACCACGCCGCCGAGAGCGCACGGGCAGAGGACGTCGCACTCGACGCGCAGAATCTCATCGAGCGCGACCACCTCGATCTTCGGCAGCTCGGTCGTCGCCGCGGCGAGGCGCTTCTCGTTGATCTCGGCCGCCACGACGTTGGCGCCCTCGTTGATCGCGATCCTCGCGACGTTGGCGCCAAGAGCCCCGAGGCCCTGAATCGCGATCGTGACCCCCTCGAGCGCCGGCGCCTTGCCGGAGTGCTCGAGGCCCGCCTTGATCCCGTTGACGACGCCGCGCGCCGTGTACGGAGCCGGATCGCCCCCACGCGCCGTCGTCTCGCCGCCCATCACGTGCGGGGTCTCGCCCGCCATCCAATCGATGAACCGCGTATCGATGCCGACATCCTCCGCCGCGATGTACAGACCCTTGAGACGATCAACGTACTGTCCCATCGCCCGAGCCAGCGCCTCGCTCGGCGCGTCCTCCGGCGTGTGCTTCCAGATCACGCTCTTGGCCCCGCCCATCGGAAGGTCCGCGGCCGCCGCCTTGTAGGTCATCGCCTCGGAGAGGCGCATCACGTCCTCCAGCGCCGCGGACTCGCTCTCGTAGTGCCAGCGCCGGCACCCGCCAAGCGCCGGACCGAGCGACGTGTTGTGGATCGCGATGATCCCGCGAAGACCGCTCGCCTCGTCCGAGCAGAACACAATCTGCTCGTGACCCCGCGACCGCATTCCGGCAAAGACCTCTGACATCGTGACTCTCTCCGATTCCTTCATAGGCCCGACCCGCGGCGCCCGTTGGTGTCTCAGTTGACTCTCAAAGCGATCAAGGCCCCGCGCCGCGGCGGTGGGCCAGTCAGTTTACGCGCTGCTCGCCACCCCGTCGCCCGGGAACTGCTTCACTGCCTCGTGGTCGCGTTCCTGACCCTCGCCGGCGGCCACGGGCGACGCCTCGTGGATGTAAAACCTCTCGTTCGGCTGGCTGTCGGAGAAGGCGATCGCCGCCGCCGCCGCCTTCCGCATCGAGTCGTCGGCGTTCTCGTCGAGCGCTCGGAAGCACTTGCGGATCTCGAGCTCGGCGAGGTCGAGGAAGTGCTCCGCCGCCGCCCGATCGCGATCGAACTCCACCCCGTCCTGACCGGAGCGGATCTGCATGTCCAAACGCGAGATCACGCACGCCATCGCGTGCAGCCACATCGCCTGATCGCCGATCCGAGCCTGCACCGTCTGGCGATCGATGATCGCCTCCTCGTGCTTCTTGCTCGCCATCTTGAACACGTGCGAGTGATCCCGCGCAAGCTGCGCCAGACGCTCGGCCTGCGCGGTCAGCGACCCGTGAACCTTGCTGATCTTCGGCGCCGCCGGCTTGATCCCCAGGAACAGCTCGCTCCCGAGCGGGATCGCGCGCCGCAGGATCGTCGGGCTCACGCCCGCCTTGAAGATCCGCGCCATGTTGGCGCCCGCCGGGCTGTCCTTGTCCCACTCAACGGCGCCCTTCACGCCCAGCATCGACTCGGCCAACTGCTTGCCCCCGTAGCCGAAGATGAACGACTGCATCACCTCGTTGGCGCCCTCGACGATGGTGTAGATGCGCGAGTCGCGGAACGTGCGCTCAAGCTCGTTCTCCGTCATGTACCCCTCGCCGCCCATGATCTGCATCGCGTCGTTGACGACCCGCCAGCCCATCTCCGAGCAGAACACCTTGCACGTCGCGGTCTCGACCATGATGTCCGAGTCGTGACGATCGAGGAACCCCGTCGTCATGTAGAGCATCGAGTCCATCGCGTAGCAGTACGCCCCCATCCGCGCGATCTTCTCCTTCACGAGGTCGAAGTCAGAGAGCGGACGCTGGAACTGATACCGCGTCCGGCTCCACTTGACCGCCTGGTCGCGCGCCGCGCGACCCGCCCCGAGCATGCCCGCCGACAGCGTGCAGCGCCCGTAGTTCAGGCACGTCAGGGCGACGTTCAGCCCGCGCCCCTCGTGGTGCAGCAGATTCTCCGCCGGCACCCTCACGTTGGTGAACCGGATCCGCGCCTGCCATGTCCCGCGGATCCCGCACTTGCTCCGGTTCTTCTGGAAGACGTCGATGCCCTCCATGTCCGGCGTGCAGATCAGCGCGGTCACCTTGTCGCGGACCTTCCCGGTCTTCGGGTCCTCGAGCCGCTGCTTGCTCATCACCGTGAAGACGTCCGACAGCGCGCCGCTCGTCGCCCACTTCTTCTCGCCGTTGAGAATGTAGTGCGAACCGTCCTCGCTTCGCTCGCACCGCGTCTCCTGCCCGCCCGCATCGCATCCGACATTCGGCTCGGACAGGCAGAACGCGCTGAGCGTGTCGCTCGCGAGCTTCGGCAGCCACTTCTGCTTCTGCTCCTCGGTGCCGAAGAGCATGATCGCCTTGCAGCCGATCGACTGGTGCGCCGAGACGACCACGGCCGTCGACGCGCACGTCCGGCCGATCCGCTCGAGCACGCGGTTGTAGCTCGTGATCCCGAGCCCGAGCCCGCCGTGTTCGGCCGGGATCGTCATCCCCATCACGCCGAGATCAAAGAGCTTCTTGATCACCCAGTCCGGGATCTCCTGCTCCTGATCGATCTGCACCGACGGGTGCTCGGTCATCAGGTATTCATCGAGCGCCGCGAGCAGCTGGTCGCACTTGGCGGTCTCCTCGGGCGACTGCTCAGGATACGGGAACACCAGATCCTCACGAACCCGCCCCCAGAAGAGGTTCTTCACGAACCCCATCTCCTCGGGCTCGGGGCCCATCATGGTCTCCGCGTCCGCGATCATCTGACGATCGCGCTCCGAAACGCCCTTGAGCTTCGACAGATCAGCCTTGGCCATTCCCGGTGCTCCTTACCCGCCGGCCTTCGCGCCGGTCGTTGGCTTGCTCTTCGCGAAAAACGCCTCCAGCGCTTCCCGCGCCTCCGGCGTCGATCGCAGTGCAATCAGTGTGTTCTTTTCTGCGGTCAGCCCCGCGGACCAACCTCCAGAGAGCCCCGCCTCCACGCAGGAACGGACGCCCTCCGCCGCTTTCGTCTCCGGCAGCTTCGCGGATTCCAAGGCGCTCCGCACCTCGTCCGCCCGCCATGTCGCGTTCATCGGTCGCTCGCGATCCGAGTCCACCTTCGCCGCCTGAGCCCGCTCGCGCGCGAGCGCGATCACCCCATCCTTGTCACGGGCCGTCCCGGCAAAGAGCCCCTTCTCGATCGCTTCGCTGATCGTCATCGGCCTTCCCGCGGCGGTCCGCTCGATCGCGTCCCTCGCGTCCATCCGCGCCGGCAGCATGTTCGCGCCGCCCCACCCGGGGCAGATCCCAAGACCCGCTTCGGGCAGGCCCACCGGGTAGGGCTTCTCGTCCTCGCCAGGCTCGAGCGCCGCCAGCTCGTCGCAGTGCATCGCGACCTCGAGGCCGCCACCGAGCGCCGCGCCCGTGATCGCCGCCACCGTCGTGCACGGGAGCTTCGCAATCCGGCCAAACACCCGCTGGCCGAGCGAGAGATACGCATCGAGCTCCGCGTCGCTCAGGCCGTCGATCTCCACGAGGTCCGCGCCCGCCACAAACACGCGCTCGCATCTCGAGGCCAGCACGAACCCGCCCAGATCATCCGGCAGCGCGTCGAGCGTCGCATCGAGTCGGCGGATGAGCGATCGGTCCAGAACCACGACCGGACGTTCCGGTTGCTCGAGCCACACCGTCGCCACGCCGTGCCCGTTCGTCTCAAAGTCCAGCGGCGTCACTTCGCCCAAGACGACCTCCAAGAGTCGGCGGAACCCGTCGGAGTCTCCGCGCTCCGATCGCATCCCGATGATGCTGATTCGACCAACGCGTCTCCGAGGCTCGCCTCGTGCAGAGCCGGTCAAAACGTCGTCGAAGCCCAACGCGCAGAAGCGAAGGGGGCTTCGACAGACCGCACCGCAGTATAGAGGATCAAAGGCCCCGAGGGGCCGGTCAGGATCCCCCGAAACGAGCCCGCAGCGCGGCCTGCGCCTCCTCGCCCCGGACCACCTCCGCGGAAAGCTCCGCGCCCCGCCGCACCGCCTCCTCGATCCCCTCGCCGCTCATCTCCGCGAGCCAGGTCCGCGTCGCCCGGAGCGCTCGCGGAGCCGCCGAAGCCAGCCGGTCAATGATTTTTTCGGACTCCGCCTCCAGTTCGTCACGCTCGAACAGGTGGGTCGCCAAACCAAGCTCGTGCGCCCGTCGCCCATCGAATGTCCCGCCCGTCAGCAGCACCTGCCGAGCTCGCCCGGCCCCGATCTTCTCCACCAGCCACGGCGCCACGACCGCCGGGCAGACGCCGAGATCGATCTCCGGATACCCGAGCTTCGCTTCGGGGTGTGTCGCCATCAGATCGCACACACACGCCAGCCCGCACCCGCCGCCGATCGCCGCCCCCTGCACCCGGCCGAACACCACCATGTGCAGCCTCCGCAGCTTGATGGTCAGCTCCGCGATCGCGCGCAGGAGCGCCCTCGCGCCGTCCGGCTCATCCATCACGCTCTTGAGGTCCATCCCCGCGCAGAACGCCTTCCCCTCGCCGCCCAGAACCAGCACCGAGAGGTCCGTCCGCCGATGAAGCTCGTCCACCCGCAGGTTCAGACCCTCAAGCAACGAAAGCGAGAGCGCGTTGCGCGACTCCGGCCGGTTCAGCGTCACTCGCGCCACGCGCCCGTCGATCTCAAGCCTCGCAAGCTCTCGCGGGTCCGTTGTCTTCGCCATGCTCAACCCTTCTTCCACAGCGCCGCCAGGCGCGCCTGCTCTTCCTCGCCGCCCGCCAGCGCTGTCGACGCCTCCAGCGCCGCACCAATCACGCCATCGTCCAGGCTCCCGTCGAGCTCGTTGATCCACCGCTTGGTCACGCGCATCGCGTGACGCGGCTTTGTCGCCAGATCCCGCGCGATCTCCTCCGCACGATCCCTCGCCATGTCGGCCGTCTCGAGGCACTCCCCCGCAAGCCCCTCGCGTAGCGCATCCGCGCCCGAAAAAAGCGCCGGGTCCAGAAGCCGCCGGCGCGTTCGGCCCATCCCGAGCGACTGCCGCAGAAAGGGCGACGTCACCGCCGGGCTCACCCCAAGCCGCACCACGGGGTATCCGAGCTTCGCGTCGCGATTCGTCACCACGACCTCGCCGCCGCCCAGAAGCGCGCACCCGCCCGCGATCGCCGCGCCGTGAGCGCACACCACCACCGGCATCGGCGCCCGCCGCAGCGCGGCGATCGCCTGGCTCAGCCCCGTGAGCAGCTCGCGCATCGCCCGTCGGTCGTTTCGGCACAGCGTCAGGTCGAACCCCGCGCAGAACGAGTCGCCCTCCCCGGTCAGCAGGATCGCCCGCGCCTCGGCCGCCTCGCGTTCCGCCGTCGCCGCGATCGTCGCGATCTCGTGCAGCATCCCGGGCGTCAGCGCGTTTCGCTTCTCCGCCCGGTCAAGCGTGATCCGCAGCACGCCGTCATCGATCGACCGCCCGATCACGACGCCGCCTCCGCCGCGCGAGCCTTCGCCTCATGCGAGATCCGCAGCGCTCGCTCGCCCGCCGCCCGCAGCCTCTCGAGGTCCACGCCCACCTCGAACCCCGCGTCTAGCGCGATGGAGGCCACGCGCTCGGTCGACACGTTCCCCGGCGCCGGCTTGTCCTCTGTGCCCGCGTAGGGGCAACCGCCAAGCCCCGCCACAGATCCGTCGAAGGACTGAACGCCCATCCCGAGCGCTTCCCGCACGCACTCGCCCGCGCGACCGAACGTGTCGTGCAGGTGCAGCGTCAACCTCCGCCGCGATGCGGGCTCGAACGCCTCGAGCAGCCGCCGCGTCCGCTCCGCGTCGCCCACGCCGATGGTGTCCCCGAGATCGAGCTCGATCTGGCCGCTGTCCCACGCCGAGTCCGCCGCCAACTCGCGCAGCCGGTCCGCCGTCTGCCGAACCCGCTTGGGCTCGATTTGTCCCTCGTACGGGCACCCGATCGCGCACGAGACATAGCACCGCACAAGCATGCCCCGATCGATCGCCTCCGGGACGAACTCCCGAAACCGGTCGATCGTCTCGCCGATCGAAGCGTTCGTGTTCTTCAGGCTGAACGTCTCGCTCGCCGCCGTGAAGACCGCGATCTTCAGTGGAAAATCCGCTTCGTGAAGCGCCAGCGCCCGCTCAAAGCCCTTCCGATTCGGCACGAGAACGCTGATCGCCGGGGGCGGCTTGCGCAAAGGCGAACGCTTCAGCTCACCGAGCACCTCTTCCGCGTCCGCCAACTGCGGGACCCACTTGGGAGACACGAAGCTTGTCGCCTCGATCTCGTCCACGCCCGCCTCCGCGAGAAGCCGGATGAGTTCCACCTTCTCCGCCGTCGGCACGATCCCCCGCTCATTCTGTAGACCGTCGCGCGGCGAGACATCGGTCAGTCGGACGTGCTGGCTCATGCGATCATCCTAGTGCTTCGAGGCGCTCGCGCAGCGCGACGCCCAACGCCTCGCCCGCCCGTGGCGCCAGCGGAAAAAACAGCTCCGGCTCCACCAGCTCCACCTCGATAATCAGGTACTCCTCCGGCGCCGGCTCGACCAGATCGATCCGCGCATAGAGCGGCGTCTCGGTCCACAGCGCCGCCGCCGCGCCCGCCGCGAGCTTCGCCGCATCGCTCGGCTCTTCCAGCTTGTACCGCCCGCCGAACTCCATCTGCACGCGATGATCGCCCGCCGCCGGCGTCTTCCGCACCGCGTGCGTGGCGACGCCGTCGATCAGCACGATCGAAAGCTCCCCGCGATCCCGGATCGATTCCACAAACGGCTGCACCATCGCGTCCGAGTTCCGATGGATCGCCGCCGCGTGCGCGGCCCATTCGCCCTCATCACCAAGCTTGCCGACCTTCAGCAGCTCCGCTCCCGCCCCGACCGCGGGCTTCATCGCGATTCGCTCCCACCCGCGATCCCGCGCCTCAGCGAGCGCCGCGAGAACCCCGTCCGTCTCCGCCTCGCGATCCGCCCACACCGTCGGCACAGCGGAGTCCTCCACCTGCTTCAGGTACGTCTTGTTCAGGTTGGCCGCCGCGATCTCCGGCGGATTGAAGATCGCGGTGGCGCCAGCCGCGCGGCGCATCCACGCGAGGAACTCGCCCACCCGCGACGTGTAGTCCCAGGTCGTCCGAACGAGCACCGCGTCGAAGGCGGACCAGTCGACCGCCGGATCCGACCAGACGGGACGCTCAGTGGCGATGCCGAGCGGCGCCAGCGCGTCGGACAGGGCCTCGTCATCCCCGGCGGCAAGGCCCGGGTGGCGGCGACAGGTGGCGAGGGCGACGCGAAGATCCCGAGGCATTCTGTATACCGTATGCAATTCTCGGGGTTCACCCGAAGGGAGACGCGCGTGAGCAATCCAGGGACGATCAGGCGGCAGAGCTTACGGGAACAGGTGCGCGAAGCGCTGCGCGACCGTATCGTCACCGGCGATTTATCGCCTGGCCAGGTTGTCCGGGAGTCGACCGTCAGCCAGCAGATGGGCGTCAGCCGGACGCCGCTGCGTGAAGCGATGATCCAGCTCGAGCGCGAGGGTCTCCTGGTCTCCGCCCCCGCAAAGGGGTTCCGTGTGGCGCCGCTCAACGCCGCCGACGCCCGTGATTTCTTCGAGATGGCCGCCGGCCTCCACGCGATGGCGCTCCTCGAGGGCGGCGCCATCGAGCCCGAGCGGATGGAGGCGCTGCGGCTGACCAACGATGAGCTCGCTCGCGAGACAGACCCGGTTTCGGTCGTCAAGCGCGACAGCCTCTGGCACGCCCTGCTCATCGCCGGGTGCGACAACTCGAAGATCACGCAGCTCGCCGAGTGGCTCGCCGGCGTCCTCCAGCGCTACGAGATCGCCTGGGCCCGGGCCGAGCCGAAGACGGTGAGGAAGGTTCGCGGCGACGCGGAGGGACACAGCGCGATCCTGGATCTCATCGAGAATGGCGAGCTGCAGGCCGCGACCACGGAGCTGATCGATCATTGGAAGGCACAGACAGCGCCCGTTCTGGACTGGCTCGAGTAGCGCACCGCCCGCCGCCATCGGAGTGCGCGCTACACCTGCAGCACGCCCGTCACGAACGTCCGCTCCCGCGGCCAGTCCCGCGTCATCGCGAGCGCTTCGGCGAGCTCGGCGTGCGTCTCTTCGGGGGCGATGATGCGGTCGAGCCAGCCTCGGGCCGCGGCGTGGCGGATGTCCTGCTGCTCGTTGTAGGAGTCCTCCACGGCTTTCATGATCGCCGCGTGCGTTTCTTCGTCGATGGTCTCGCCCTTGCGCTCGCGTGCTTTCTCCTCGATCATCGCGAGCGTGCCCGAGGCGGACTTGGCGCCCATGACCGCTACGCGCGTCGACGGCCACGCGTAGGTGAGGAACGGGTCGAACGCTCGCCCGCACATTGCGTAGTTCCCGGCCCCGTAGGATCCGCCGACGATGAGGGAGATCTTTGGCACCACGCAGTTGCTCATCGCGTTAACCATCTTCGCCCCGGACCGGATGATCCCCGCCTGCTCCGAGTCGCGCCCGACCATGAAGCCCGTGGTGTCGTGGACGAACACGATCGGGATCCGGCGCTGATTGCAGTCCATGATGAACCGCGCCGCCTTGTCCGCCGCGTCGTCGTAGATCACCGCCGGCATGTTCACCGACTTCGACGGTCCCGCCTTCCCGCCCGGCTGCTTCCGGAAGGTCACCTTGCGCTGATTGGCCACCACGCCGCACGGCCGCCCGCCGATCCGCGCGTAGGCCGTGATGATGGACTGGCCGTAATCCGCCTTGTACTCGTCGGTGGAACCCGCGTCGAGGAAGCAGTCGAGAAGCTCGCGCATGTCGTACTGGGTGGTCTGGTTCGCCTCGCCCACGATCTGATACGCCTCCTTCGGATCACGCGCTGGCGGCCGCGACTCGTGCGGCGGATCCGACGCCGGCGCCACGTCCTGCCGGGCGTCCATGAGCGAGCGAAGCCGCGCGAGGCAGGCGTCGTCGTCCTTCTCCTTGAAGTCGATCGTCCCGGAGATCTCCGCGTGCATGCTCGCGCCGCCGAGATCCTCAGAATCAACCTCCTGCCCGATCGCCGCCCTCACGAGCGCTGGGCCCGCGAGATACAGCCCCGACCCCTCCGTCATCAAGAGCGTGTCGCAGAGCACCGGCAGGTACCCGCCGCCCGCGACGCAAAAGCCCATGATCGCGGCCAGCTGCGGCACGCCTTCGGCGCTGATGACCGCGTTGTTGCGGAAGATCCGCCCGAAGTCGTCCGTGTCCGGGAACACGTCCTCCTGCAGCGGGAGAAAGACGCCGGCCGAATCCACAAGGTAAATGAGCGGGAGGCGCGCCATCGCCGCGACGTTCTGCGCCCGGATGATCTTCTTGCACGTCATCGGGAAGAACGCGCCCGCCTTTACCGTCGCGTCGTTGGCGATGACCATCGCCCGCCGGCCCGCGACGCGCCCCACCCCCGTCACGACTCCGGCGCCGGGCGCCCCGCCGTACCGCTCGTACATCTCGTAGGCCGACCACAGACCAAGCTCGGTGAAGACCGAGCCATGGTCGACGAGCCGCTCGATCCGTTCCCTCGCGGTCAGCCGGCCCTTCGAATGCTGACGGTCGATCGCCTTCTCGCCGCCGCCCAGGCGGATGACCTGCTCAATCGAGCGAAACTCTTCAACAGCGGCGCGGAGCGGGGAGATCGTAGAGGAGGGCATCGGCATCGACCTTTCAGAGGAATCGCCGGCGACGATCCGGCAAGCAGCGTCGCGCGGTCTCAGCGATGGGGGCGAGTGTAGCGACGACCGGACCGACCTCACCGGAGCAGCACCCGAAGCACCCTCTCGTTCAGCCTGACCCCGCGCGACCGATAACGACGCCGAGGCGCGCCACCGGCGCATTCCTCTCCACCCGTCCGCGATCGGGGATCAGCTCTTGCGGCCTTCGCCGGGTATTCGACCCTGAAGAAGCGGGCAGCGGCGCGATTGCCGCTGGGGCCGCAGAAACGGAGCGACAAGATGAGCATTGGCACAACGGTTCGGTTCGGCATGATCTTCGGCGCGGCGCTTGCCGCGAGCGGGAGCGCGCTCGGCGGCTTCCTCGAGCTCGAGGCGCCGGTGACCCTCGACCGCGCCGGCGACGTGCGCGTCGAGCTCATCGGAGCGTGGGCGGCCGCGGCTGGCGACGTTTACTTCGCCGGCAGTCAGATCGACGGCGGCTTCAACGCCGCGGCCGACACCGGGCTCGCCGGGCTCGGTACACGGCTCTTTCACAGCAAGGACGCGGCTGGCTCGCGGGTCGATCTCGGCTGGCACGACGCCGGCGCGACGCTTCACTTCGGTTACCACATCACAAAGGGCTATCGCGATCTCGTCGAGCTCGGCGACGTCATGCGAAGCGACGTGAGCGACGACTTCAACCAGTTCGGCTTCGATGAAGATCACACCGAGATCGGGGTCCGCTGGCGACTCGGGATGGAGGACATCCGGGCGCCGAAGCGCAGCGACTGGGACTATCAGGACGCGGTTTTCGACGTGATCGTCACGCCGCGCGGCGAGGTCCCGACGCCCGGCGCCGCGGCGCTCCTGGGCGTCAGCGGCCTTCTCGCCGCCGGTCGACGCCGCCGGTGAATCATCAACGCAAAGCGACTCACCTGGGCGCCCTCAGCGGAGCTCGGGCTACGCGACGCCGGGGCACGGAGGAGGCCCTGGCGTCGTTTTTCTTTTTCAGGTTCTTTCGACTCAGAAGGCCGCCCTGATCCGCGCGATAAGGCGATCCACCTCTTCGGGATCGTCCCCGTCGTAGAGCGCGATCGGGCGCCCGTCAGAGCGAATCAGCACGAACCGGCGCGAGTGCATGGAGTTCAGCGCTTCCTGCGGGAGGTCCAGGTTGATCGGACCTTCTGCGCCGAGCGCGAGCTTCAGACCCTCCTCGCTGATGCGTTTGACCGTCTCATAGTCCCCGGTCAGAAATGTCCATCGCGATGTGTCGGCGCCGATCGCCGCCGCGTGCTCGGCGAGCTTCTCCGGCGTGTCGCGTTCGGGATCCACCGAGATCGACACGCTGTGAACCGGCAGTCCCCGCGTCTCGCGCTGCAGGCGAAGCATCTGGTTGTTCATCATCGGGCAGACGAGCGGGCAGCTCGTGAACGTGAACGCGAGCACGGTCACGCCCGCGCGGCGGAACATCCGTTCGGTTCGTTCGGTTCCGGTCTGATCCGTGAGCGTGAAGCTCGGGATGGTCATCACCTCGGTGCCCGGATCCGGCGACATCGGCCCCGGCCCGCGATAACAGGCGGCGAGCGATACCGCGAGGAGAACGGCGAGCAGCGGGCGGATCATGCGGACCTCCGGGAGGACATGACGGTGGCGGCGAAGGCGATCGAAGCGACGGCGAAGCA
The DNA here is from genome assembly GCA_964639935.1 of uncultured Phycisphaeraceae bacterium. Taxonomy (GTDB): domain Bacteria; phylum Planctomycetota; class Phycisphaerae; order Phycisphaerales; family UBA1924; genus CALNYS01. The sequence goes on along the minus strand of CAZXGT010000033.1, from coordinate 2,555 downwards.
GACGGCCCCGATCCAGTGAAGCGTAGGGAAGGGATCGCCGAGCAGGCTTGCCCGGACCGCCGTCGTGCACCAGGTCAGCGGGTTGAGCGTCGCGACGACCGCGAGCCACGGCGCGGCAGAATCCACCGGGAAGAGCGCGCCTGAGAGCAGCCACATCGGCATCAGCAGCGCGTTCATCACGCCGTGGAACCCCTCGCTTGAGTTGACGATCCACGCCAGCGCCAGCCCGAGCGACGTCACCGCCGCCGCGGTCAGCGCGAGGGCGACCGCCGCGAGCAGGTAGCCCTCAACCGGCGGCGAGAGCCCAACGAGCGGCGCCGGTGCCAGCAGAACGACTGACTGAATCAACGCGACGGCCGTCGCTCCGCCCGCCTTGGCCAGCGCGATCGAGCTCCGCGGCGCCGGCGACACCAGCGCCGCCTGCAAGAATCCCTCGGAGCGATCCTGTATCAGACTCATCGCCGCGAAGATCGATGAGAACAGGACCGCGAGCGTCGCCGCGCTGGGGAGGAAGAACGCCGCGTAGGAAAGATCACCCTTGCCCGGGGGCTCAAAGGATCCCGCGAACCCCGACGCGAAGAACACCCACAGCATGGCCGGCGTGCCGATCGTCGCGATCAGCCGGGACGGTTGTCGCCTCAGCCGGAGAAGCTCGCGTCTGGCGAGAGAGGCGGCGGCGCTCATGCCGCGCCCTCCGCGACCGGCTCGGCATCGGCCAGATCGCGTCCGGTCAGGTGCAGGTAGGCGTCTCCGAGGGTTGGCGGGGCGACCTCGAAGGCGACGCCCGCGGCGATGAGCTCGGTCGCGGCGTGTTCGAGCTGCTCGGGTCCGCCGGTGGCGCGCAGACGCCCGTCGCGCTCAGCAATATCGAGGCGAGCGCCCTCAAGGGCGCTCCGAGCGACGCTCGACGTGTGGATCAGTCGCCCGGCGCCGACGGACGCGCGAAGCTCCTCCGGCGGGGCGTCCGCGACCAGCCGACCGCGGTCGAGCAGCGCAACGCGCGTCGCGCGCTCCGCCTCGTCCATCAGGTGCGTGCTCATGAGGATCGTCAGGTCCGGCCGCTGCCTCCGCCGCTCCTCGATCGCGTCGAGAAACCGAGCTCGGGCCGCATGGTCGAGCCCGGTCGTCGGCTCGTCCAGAAGCAGCAGGTCGGGCTCGGCCAGGAGCGCGCGCGCGAGATCGGCCCGGCGCGCCAGGCCGCCCGAGAGCGAGCCGACGCGCGAATCGAGCCGGTCGGCGATGTCCACGCTCGCGGCGGCCGCATCGACGCGGTCGCGCGCATCGGACAGGCCGTAGAGCGACGCGGCGAGCGCGAGATTCTCGCGGATGGTCAGCACCGGATCGAGAGCCGGACGCTGAAAGATCACGCCGAGACGCCGGCGAGCCCGCGCGGGCGGCGCACCGAAGAGCAGGATCTCGCCGCGATCCGCGCGGTCGAGGGCGCACACGAGGCGAAGAAAAGTGGACTTCCCGGCCCCGTTGGGCCCGAGCAGGGCGACGTGCTCGCCGGCGTGGATCGCGATCGAAAAGCGGTCGAGCGCGGTGATGGCCTGGGCGCCGCGGCGGGCGGGGTAGGTTCGCGTGAGGCCTCGTGCTTCAAGGGCGGGCATCGGTCAGAGCAGCGTGCGGAGCGTCGCCTCGCCGACCATCGCCAAGAGCACGAGAGGCAACCATGCGATCGAGACGAGAAACATCTTCACCGCACGCGGTCGGGCCCGTTCGCGGGCAAAGCGGACCGCGGCGGCGGCGAACACAAGGTTCATGAACGTCGCGAGCGCGATGTACGGCCACCCGAGCAGGCCGGGCATCGCGAGAACCGGCGCGAGCGAGACGGGGAAGAGCGCCGCGATCCAGATGAGCGCGGCCGTCGCGGTGCGGGCGCCCGTCGGGTCTTCGGACGTAATCAGACGATGCCCGCCCGCCGCGTAATCATCCTTGTACATCCACGCGATCGCCAGGAAGTGCGGGATCTGCCACACGGCCATCAGGGCCACCAGCGACCAGCCCGCGGGATCAGCGAGGGCGGCGAAGGAGCCCGACATCGGGAACGCGGCGGCGAAGCCGATGAGCGGGGGGAGCGCCCCCGGCAGCGCTCCGACGATGGTCGAGAGCGGCGTCACCGGCTTGAGCGGCGTGTAGACGGCGACATAGAGGAGGATGGTCGACGCCGCGATCACGGCGGCGGCGGGAGAGGCCCAGGCGCACAGGAGCGAGGGCCCGACGATCGAGCACGCCAGCCCGATGTTCAGGGCCGCGGTTGGAGAAAGCCGACCGGAGGGCACCGGGCGTCCAGCGGTTCGTGTCATGAGGGCGTCGCGCCGGCGCTCGAGCCACATATTCAGCGCATTGGCGCCGGCGCTCGAGAAGGCGGTGCCGACCATCGTCGCCGCGAGCGTCAGCGCGAGCTCAGGAAGAGTCCAGGTGAACCCGAGCGCTCCGAGGATGAACCCGACGAGCGTCGTGATGAGCACCATCCGCGTGATGCCCGGCTTCGTCAGCTCCCAGACGGCGCTCGCGGTCGCGGCGCGCGAGGCGGAGGGAGCGGGGGCGGCGAT
>CAZXGT010000032.1:0-18890 GCA_964639935.1 uncultured Phycisphaeraceae bacterium | reverse complement strand
CCGCAAGGATCCAGATCACGACCTCGAGGAAGCCCAGCGTCGCCGCCAGCAGCCGCCGCCCCTCGATCACCATCATGATCCGGATCGTGCCGATCGAAACGTCGACGATCCGGGCGAGAAAAATCAGCAGCGGAAGGTAGATGGGCATCGTCATCGCGGGCTCCGTGGCCGGTGGGCGCGAAGCGTACGCCCCGTGAACGCGATGTGAAAGGGCCCCCGCCCAGAAGGTCAGGCCGGCTGCGGATTCTCGACCGGCCGGCGCCAGCGACCGACGTCGGCCCTCGGATCACGACGAAGGATCGCCGCGGCGAGAAGGCCCATAAACAGCGGCTGCGGACGCAGCGGCCGCCCGGTCAGTTCCGGGTGGAACTGTGCGGCGATGAAGTAGGGGTGCCCCTGCCCGCTCGGATCGCCCTCGGGCGGGAGCTCGAGAAGCTGCATGATCGGGTGCTCGGGATGGCGCCCGCTGAAACGCATGCCGCCCTCATGGATGCGATCGATGTACGCCGGATCGACCTCGTAGCGGTGGCGGAAACGCTGGCGGACGTTCTCCTTGCCGCCATAGAGATGATGAGCGAGCGAACCGGGCTCGAGAAGCACGTCCTGCCCGCCGAGACGCATCGTCCCGCCGAGCTGCTCGATCTTCTTCTGCTCGGGCAGCTCGCTGATGATCGGATGCTCGCACGCCGGGGCGATCTCGGTGGAGTTGGCGTCGTCGAGACCGAGCACGTTCCGAGCGAACTCGATCACCGCCACCTGGAAGCCCAGGCAGATGCCGAGGTAGGGCAGGCCGGACTCCCGGCAGTGCCGCACCACCGCCACCTTGCCCTCCACGCCGCGGGCCCCGAAACCGCCGGGAACGATCACCGCGTCGAGCCCCTCAAGCCGCCTCGCCGCGCTCGCGTCGTTCATGTCCGTCGTCTCGATCCACTCGAGATCCGCCTCAACCCCCAGGTGCGCGCCGCAGTGCTCCGCCGCCTTCTCGATCGAGGCGTACGCGTCGCGAACGGCCGCGTACTTGCCCGTGATCCCGACCCGCAGGCGATGCTTCTTCGGCGCCACGAGCCGCTGGTAGAACGCGTTCCAGCTCTCGCGAGCACGATCCTCGTGGGCGACATCCACCCGCGAGTGCAGCTTGAGGATCGAAAGCACCTCCCGATCGATCCCGCCCTCCCGCAACGCCTGCGGGATGAGATAGATGCTCTCACGGTCGTGCATCGAGAACACCCGCGTCAGCGGAACGTTCGAGAACATCGCGATCTTCTGCTTCACCGTGTCCGTGATCGGATGTGACGAGCGGCACGCCACGATGTGCGGCTGAACGCCCGCTTCCATCAGCCGCTTGACGCCAAGCTGCGCCGCCTTGGACTTCTGCTCGCCCAGGGCCGGCGGCTGAATGATGTAGGTGAGCGCGACGAAGCACACGTTGTCCTCGCCCTCCTCGAACGCCAGCTCGCGGAGCGCCTCGATGTAGAACGCGTTCTCGTGGTCGCCCGCGGTGCCGCCGACCTCCACGAACACCACGTCCGCAGGCTTCTCGCCGTCTCCGTGCATCGCCAGTTCGCGGAGCTTCCGTTTCACCTCGCCGGTCACGTGCGGGATCATCTGCACGTCGCGACCGAGATACCCCCCGTGCCGCTCCCGCCGAAGGATCTCCGAGTAGATCTGCCCGCTCGTCACGAAGTTCCGCCGCGAGAGGTTCTGATCGAGCATCCGCTCGTAGGTGCCGAGATCCATGTCGCACTCGGCCCCGTCATCGAGCACGAAGACCTCCCCGTGACGGAACGGGTTGAGTGTCCCCGCGTCGATGTTCAAATAGCCCTCGAGCTTGATCGGCGCCACCACCAGCCGCTTGTCCTTGAGCAGCTTGGCCAGCGACGACGCGAAGATCCCCTTCCCGAGGCCCGACATCACCGTCCCGAACACCGCAACGTACTTGTGACGGCCCTTGACGTAGCCGTCCGGAAGGGGCGAGTAGAACTCGGATGCATCGCCGGAAGGCCCAACGGAGGCGATCATCTCAGCGACGCTGCGGCTCTCAGCGGCGTCGCTCTCGCGTGGGTGACCATGCGAGGGATTCGCGGTGGGCATGATGTATCGTAGCCCCGCGGGAGTGAAACACAAGCCGCGCTCGCGGGTTCAACCAAACCCCGCCCGGCCAACGAAGGAACAACCCACATGATCAATCGACGCGTCCCCTCCCACCGCTCCGCCGCCCGGCCCGCGTTCGCGGCCCACGCCGCGTGGATTCTCGGCCTCTCCGCCGCCGCCACGCTCCCGCCCCACGCCGCCCACGCCGATCTCGGAAGATTCTCCGAGATCGAGTGCGAGTGCATGAGCGGAAAGCTCATGGCCACCCGCGGCTACCACATCGCCGCCTACGACGAGGCCACCGGTCGCGACCTGCTCAACTACGCACCCCATCGTCACGTCGATCTCCACCACATGCGCCTCGAGCTCGACATCCCCGACATGAATCGGCCCACGATGGACGCCGTCGAGACCCTCACCTTTTCCCCCATCGCAGGGCCAATCGAAACCCTCGGCCTCGACGCGCTCGACTTCTCCTTCGGCGAGATCACCGGCGTCCAGGGCGCCGAGGTCGAGTCCACCAGCTATGACGGCAATCGCCTCCAGATCCGCTTCGCCGAGCCCATCGAGCCCGATCAGACCGTCGGCGTCCGCCTCGAGTACACCCTGACCGACCCCGCCGACGGGCTCTTCTGGACGCCGGAGCAGGACGGCTGGCCCGGACGCGCCCCGCAGATCCACACCCAGGGCCAGCCGGAAACCAACCGCCACTGGTTCGCCACCCACGACTCGCCCAACGAACGCCTCACCACCGAGATCATCATCACCGTCCCCGAGGACTTCACCGCAAGCGCTAACGGGCGCCTGGTCTCCGAAGAAGTCCGAAACGGCCGCCGGACCGCCCACTGGCTGCAGGACAAGGACCACCCCGCCTACCTCGTGAGCCTGATCGTCGGACAGTTCGACGTCGTGGACGTCGGGACCGAAGAGCTCCCCATGCCCGTCTACGTCCCGCCCGGGCGCGCTGGAGACGTTCAGGGCACCTATGGCATGACCGCCGACATGGTCAGAGTCTTCGAGGACCGCTTCGGCGAGCCCTACCCCTGGGACCGATACGCCCAGCTCGTCGTCTACAACTTCGGCGCCGGAGGCATGGAGAACACCGCCGCCACAACCATGTACGACACCGCCATCTACTCCGCCAAGGACCTCATCGACGACGACCTCGAGGGCCTCATCGCCCACGAGCTCGGGCATCAGTGGTTCGGCGACCTCATCACCTGCGAGAGCTGGGCCCACATCTGGCTCAACGAGGGCTGGGCCACCTACTCCACCGCGCTCTGGGAGGAGGCTGACGAGGGTTGGGACGAGGGCTATCTCGCCCGGATGCTCGCGAACATGGACCGCGTCGCCCGCCTCGACACCCTCGAGGACGAGGCGTCCACCCGCCGCCCCGCCATGGTCTCCCGCCGCTACGAGCACCCGTGGGAGGTCTTCCGCCGCCGCTCCAATCCCTACCCCAAGGGCGCCAGCATCCTCCACATGCTCCGCATGAAGCTCGGCGACGAAACCTTCTTCAACGCCACGGCCGAGTATGTCGACCGCTTCAAGTTCGACACCGTCGAGACGAGCGACCTCCGCGAGGTGTTCGAGGACGTCTCCGGCCTCTCCCTCGACCGCTTCTTCAACCAGTGGGTCCACCGCCCGGGCATTCCGGCGGTGACCGTGACGGGCAGCTACGACCTCTCCACCCGGCAGCTTCACCTCGTCGTCGAGCAGACCCAGCGCGTCGACGAGTTCGTCCCCGCCTTCGCCTTCAAGCTGCCCATCCACGTCGCGACCGCCGACGGCGAGACCCACGAGATCAGCATCGACGCCAACGCCGTCCGCCACGAGCGAACCATCGACCTCGACCGCGAGCCGGCGATGGTCGTCGTCGACCCCGAGCTCCACGTGCTCAAGCACCTCACGCTCGAGATGCCCGAGCGCTGGCTCGCCAACCAGCTCGCCCACGGCCCCACCGTCCCGGCGCGGATCATCGCCGCGCGAGCCCTCGCCGGGGCCGGCGATGCAGCGACCGACCACCTCGTCGAGGCGCTCTTCGACCCCGAAACCCCGCGCACGGTTCGTCAGGCCGCCGCGGCGGCGCTCTCGGACCACGAGGCCCCAGGCGCCCTCCTCTCGATCGCCGCCGACAAGCGCGAGGACGCCCGCGTCCGCCAGGCGGCGATCCGCGCGCTCGACGCCGCGGACGCCGACGCCAGGAGCGTTCTCCAGGAGCACCGCCGCCTCGCCATCGACCGCTCAGCCCCCTGGGGCGTCCAGACCGCCGCCATCACCGCCCTCGGAAACCACGGCGAGCCGAGGGATCTCGAGCTCCTCGCCATGGCCCTCGACGTCGAGAGCCGCGACGACGAGGTCCGCCGCGCCGCCATCAGAGCCATCGCCGCTCTGGACGAGCCGGCCGGGCTCGAGCTCATCCTCCCCTTCGTCGAGGTCGGAACCAACAGCCGCACGCGCCCCGTCGCGATGACGGCCGTCGCGGCCCTTGCCCATCACGACCGCGCGACGGCCTACGACGCCGTCTCGCCCCACGTCGAGGACCAGCGCGAGGCCCGCGCCCGCCGCGCCGCGCTCTCCGCCCTCGTCGAGATCGAGGACGAACGCGGCGTCGAGCTCATGCGACGCGTCGCCCGCTCCTTCAACCATCCCGTCCACCGCGACGACGCCGGCCGAGCCGCCGACCGCCTCGCCGCCGCCCTCGCCTCCGATCAAACCGAAAGCCAGCTCCGAGAGCGCCTCGAATCGCTCGAGACACGACTCAGGGAACTCGACGCGCGCTCCCAGAAATAACGCGAAACCAAGCCCGAAACACGATCAGCGGGCCGGGATCCTCACGCGTCCCGGTCCGCGTGGTCGCTTGAGCGGCCGCCCTCGTGCTCCGCCATCGACTCCCAGATCGGCTTCGAGCCGTCCAGCGCGATCTTCGGCTGGTTCGTCTCCACATCGCTCGCGCTCTCGAGCTCACGCTCGAGCTGCTTGCGCTTGCGGTAGTCGCCCGAGATCAGCTCCTTCACCTCGGCGCGCTTGCGCTCGCGGATGATCAGCCGGATCGGAACCTCCGCGAACGGCGTGCGCTCGGCGAGCCGGTTCAGGAGATACCGCCGGTACTCCGGCTTGAAGAGGTCCTCCTGGTTCACCACCATCACGATCGTCGGCGGGCTCACCGCGACCTGCGAGACGTAGTAGATCTTCGCCTGCCGGCCCAGCTTGCTGCTCGGCCCGCGCTCCTCGAGGATCTCCGTCATCATCCGGTTCAGCTCGCCCGTGCCCACCCGGCTCGTCGCCTGCTCGTGCAGATCGAACGCCACCTCGATGATCTCCCTCAGGCTCCGACCCTCCTTCGCCGAGGCGAAGACGATCGGCGCCCGAGACAGCCCCACGAGCTCCTCCTCGAGGTACTTGCGGTAATCCTCCGGATCGACCGGCCGCCCGTACCGGCCAATCCGCCCCTCCACAAGATCCCACTTGTTGACGACGATCACCGTCGGCGCGTGCCGCTCCTGAAGCTCCTTCGACAGGTTCTTGTCAACCTGCGAGATGCGCTCCGTCGCATCGATCATCAGGATCGTCACGTCCGCGCGATCCACCGAGTTCAGCGCCCGATCCCGCGCGTACCACTCCACCCGGTCCGGGATGCTCTTGCGCTTCCGCAGCCCCGCCGTGTCGATCGCCACGCACGCGCGGCCGTCGATCTCGAACCGCACGTCCACCGCGTCCCGCGTCGTGCCCGCGATCTCGCTCACGATCACACGCTCCTCGCCAGCCAGCGCGTTGACGAACGTGCTCTTGCCCGCGTTGCGCTTCCCAACGATCGCCACCCGCATCTCCGGCGCCGACTCGTCAGCACCGCCAAGACGAGACTCCTCAGGCGTCAGCCCGAAAAGCTCCTCGAGAAACAACCGCCGGCGAAACTTGTTCTTCGCCGACACCAGGATCGGCTCGCCGAAACCAAGCGCCGCCGCCTCGTACGCGTGCGGCTCCCAGCTCTCCCCATCGGTCTTGTTCGCGACGACCCGCACCGGGATCCCCCCGAACTCCGCCGCCTTCTGCCGGAGGATCTGCGCGAACGTCTCATCGAGCGCCGTCAGCCCCGCCTGCGCGTCAACCACGAGCAGGATCGCGTCCGCAGAACGCACCGCGTGATCGATCTGCGCCTCCACCGGCGCGCTCAGACGCGAGAGATCCTCGCCGATCTCGTTGAACCGGTTGTGCTCCGCCGTGTACACCCCGTACCCGCCCGTATCGACCACCTCAACCAGCTTGCTCTCCCCCTCGTGCCCCGGCGGACGAAGCTCGACGACCGCCGCCACGCGATCCCGCGTCACCCCCGGCGTCGAGTCGACGATCGACACCCGCTCCTGCGCAAGCAGATTCATCAGAGAGGACTTGCCCACATTCGGGCGGCCAACGATCGCGACGCGGGGCATGCTCATAGCCGCAAGTCTAGGCCCCCCGCCCCCCAAAGCGAATCAGGAGCGAGCCGCCTCCGGCGCCGCGGCCGCGACAAGCTGGCCCCGGGCCAGGCTCCGGTACAGCGCGCACCGTCCGAGAAGCTCCTCGTGCGTCCCCACGTCCTCCACCCTGCCGCCGTCCATCACCACGATCCGGTCCGCGCTGATCACCGTCGCCAGCCGGTGCGCCACGATCAGGCACGTTCGGCCGCGCCCAAACTCATCGAGCGCCTCCCCGATCCGTCGCTCGCTCTCAGCGTCGATCATGCTCGTCGCCTCGTCGAGAATCAGGATCGCCGGATCCCGCAGGATCGCCCGCGCGATCGAGAGCCGCTGCCGCTGCCCGCCGGACAGGCTCAGCCCCCCCTCCCCGAGCACCGCGTCGTACCCGCCCGGGATCTGTTCGATGAACTCGTGAGCCCGCGCCCGCTTCGCCGCGCGCGTCACCGCCTCCCGGCTCACACCGGGCCGACCCAGCGCGATGTTCTCGTGAACGCTCCCCGAGAACAGCACCACGTCCTGCGTCACCACCCCGATCTGCCGCCGAAGCGAGCGGATGTCCCCCTCCCGCAGATCCCGACCGTCCAGCTTCACGCTCCCGCCCGTCGGATCAAAGAGCCGGGGCACGAGCGAGAGCAGCGTCGTCTTCCCCGACCCGTTCGGGCCCACGAACGCCACCGTCTCCCCGAAACCAACCTCGAGATCCACCCCCGCGAGCGCCTCGTGCCCGGCCTCCGGGTAGCGCATCCTCACCCTCTCGAAGCGGATCGACTCCCGATGGCGCGCAAACGCCGGTTGGCGGTCGCGACCGGTCAGCCGCGCGTCGGTCTCCGCGCCGAGAACCTCCTGCAGACGCACCGCCGCCGAGTCCGCCGCCTGCAGCTCCTGAACGATCCGCGTCAGCGGCTTGAGCTGCGACCCGGCGACGCCGAGAGCCACCAGAGCGCCCATGAACTGACCCGGGCTCAGGTGCCCGTCAAGGATGAACTTCGTCGAGACGATCACGATCGCCCCGACGACCAGAATCGAAACAAGCTCCACCACCGGGGATGACAGCGCCCGCGCCGTTCGCGCCCGCAGCTCCTGCTGAAGCGCGCGCCGGTTATGCCGAGTGAAACGCCCGAGCGCCGACCGCTCCGCGTGATACACCTTGATCACCCGGAGCCCCCCGAGCGACTCGCTCGCCACCCCCATCAGGCTCGCCTTGGACTCCATCGCGCCCCGGTACGCACGCCGGATGCGCTTCCCCAGCTTGCGGATCACCGTGTACAGCACCGGCGCCGCCACCAGGGACGCCAGCGCCAGACGCCAGTCGATCACGAACGCCGCGACCAGCGCGACCGCGCCCCGAGCGATCTGCGCCGACGCCTTGCTCGTGATCGCGATCAGACCCGAAAGAATCACCTCCGTGTCCGTCAGCATCCGGCTCACCAGGTCCGACGCGCCCCCCGCCACCCGCAGCAGCGGCAGCCGCAACGCGTGACGGAACACCGCCCGCCGAAGATCCGCCACCGTCGACGCCGCCACCGTCAGCGACAGGTACTGATGAAGGAAGTTCGCCGCCGCCCCGACGAGCGACAACAAAAACAGCCCCGTGATGATCCACACCACCGACTCGAACGGCTCGCCCGGAAGCCGCGCGACCAGCCCCGGCGGCAGCGCCACCGGCGACTCCGCCGCCAGGTCCCGAAGCGTCGACCGCTCCTCCCCGATCACGTTGTTGAGAATCGGCGGCAGACTCAAGAGCCCCGCGCCAAGGCCGCTCGCCGAAACCACCGCCATCACCCCCGCGAGGATCAGCTTCCCCTTCCGGCGGGACATGCGGGCGGCGAAGGACCAGAAGGGCGAAGCCATGAGAGGAGTATCCGCCCGCCCTACCGCCGCGACAAGGCGGACTCGTAAAGCCGCGCCAGATCGTTCCAGAACGTCGGGTACGTCTTCGACACGCACTTCGGATCGCGAATCACGACCCCCGCTCGGCGGAGCCCGACGATCGCCAGCGCCATCGCCATCCGGTGATCGTCATACGTGTCGAGCTCCACGCGCCCACGCCCCGCCCCCACGCCGCCCTCGATCACCCACGCGCTCTCGCTCGAATCGATCCGAACGCCCAGCTTCGCCAGCTCCGTTCTCGTCGCCGTCAGCCGGTCGCACTCCTTGTCGCGGAGCGTCCCGAGCCCGCTGATCACCGTCCGACCCTCCGCGAACGCCGCCGCCGCCGCCAGCGTCATCGCCGCGTCCGGCGCCCAGGAGAGATCGAACCGCGTCCCGCGCAAGCTCCCCCCCTCCTCCGGCGAGCGGACCGTCACGCTCGTCTCCGATCGCGCGACCCGCGCGCCGAGCACGAGCAGCAGCTCCGCGAACCGCCCGTCCGGCTGCAGACTCATCGGCCCCAGCCCCTCGATCGTGCAGCTCGAGCCCTCCACCAGCGCCGCCGCCGCCTCGAAGTACGTCGCCCCGCTCGCGTCCGCCTCGACCTCCATCTCAAAGCCCGAAAGCGGCCTCGGATGAACGCGCACCGTCCGCATGTCGCTCCGCGCCTCGACCTCCGCGCCGATCCGCCGCAGGAGCTCCATCGTCATCACGACATACGGCTTGCTCGTGATCTCCCCACGGAGCTTGAGCGTCACGCCCTCGCGCGTCCACGGCCCGATCATCAGAAGCGCGCTGACGAACTGGCTCGACGCCTGCGTGTCGAGCGTCACCTCCCCGCCCTGCAGCCGCTCGCCGCCCGGATCCAGCTGCACCGGCGGAAAGCCGTACGCCCCCATGAACCGCGCCGCCACCCGCAGCGAACGCAGAGACGACACCAGCCCGCCGATCGGACGCTCCCGCATCCGCGGCGAACCGTCGATCGTCACCCGACCCCCCGCGAGCGACCCCGCCGCCGTCAGAAAACGCACCGCCGTCCCCGCGTTCTCCAGATGCAGCGTCACACCGCCGCGCGGCTCCCCGCCCACCCCGCGGATGATCGCCCGATCCCCCTCGATCCTCACCCCAGCCCCGAGCCGCTCGATCGCCGAGAGCATCACCCTCGCGTCCACCGCGTCCACGAGCGGGCGATGAATCACGCTCTCGCCCTCGCACAGCGCCGCGAGCACGAGCAGCCGGTTCGTGATGCTCTTGGAACTCGGCGGACGAAGCGACACGTCAAAGGGACCCGGCATCACCGGGATCGGCAGCGCCGCAGGAAGATCGTCAAACGGGCCGCGCATCGCCTCGAGCGCGGCCTCGTCCGCCGCGGTCCACCCGCGGACCGCCCGGTCAGGCCCCGCCATCGTCGGGCGCCTCGCGCCGGAAGACCGCCACCAGATCCTCCACCGGAATCACGAACAGGCGGTTGTCGCCCTCGAAGTCCACCGGGATCGCGTGCTTCGGGTTGAACAGCACGCGGTCGTACTGCTTGATCGGGTAGTCCTCGTCCGCCTCCACCTGCGCCGAGATCGTCACGATGCGACCCGTCAGCGTCGGGATCTCGATCTTGTCCGGCAGGTGAATCCCGCTCTTGGTCTGCTTCTTGTCCTCATCCTTGCGCACCAGCACGCGCAGGCCGATCGGCTCAACGGTCTCAAGGGGCGGGCGCGTCGTATCGCTTCGTGCCATGGATCCCTATCCTAGCCGCGCCGCCGACCGCGGCGCCCGCCCACAGGAGACGCGATGCAGAAGCTCGAAGCACTCATCCGCGACATCGCCGACTTCCCCAAGCCCGGCGTCGCCTACAAGGACATCACGCCCCTCCTCGCCGATCCCGCCGGCCTCGCCCTCGCCGTCGAGCTCATGGTCAACCCCTTCCGCGGACGCGACGTCGATCTCGTCGCCGGCGCCGAGAGCCGCGGCTTCATCTTCGGCGCCGCCGTCGCCCAGGCCCTCTCCGCCGGATTCGTCCCCATTCGGAAGCCCGGGAAGCTCCCAAGCGCCACCCACGGCGTCGACTACGGACTCGAATACGGAACCGACCGCGTCGAGATTCACCAAGACGCTCTCCAGCCCGGCGATCGCGTCCTCATGGTCGACGACCTCCTCGCCACGGGCGGCACCATGCGGGCGTGCTGCGAGCTCGTCACGCGGCTCGAGGGCGAGATCGTCGGCGCGACGGTGCTCATCGAGCTCACCGCTTTGGACGGCCGCGAGAAGATGGAGCAGTACGGGGACGTCCACGCCGTGCTGCGGTACTGATCCAGCCCGTCAACGGCGAAGCCCCGCGATCCGCTCAGGTTCCCGGCTTCCGCGCCACGCCCACCCACTCGCGCTTCGCGTTCGTCAGCGCGATGTACCGAAGCGCCTCGCGGTGGTCGTCGGTCAGGTCGAGGAACTCCACCTCGCACACCCACTTGAAGAAGCCGACCTTCCGGCACCACCGGCAGATCCCCACGAGCGGCATCGTCCGACCCGCGAGCACCGGGAGGCTCACCCGGCGGATCTCCCCGGGACGCCAGCGCGTCGAGCGCGACAGCCGAAGCGAGCTCGCGTTCATGTCGATCACGCGACCCTGCGAGCACGTCAGCCCGTCGACCATCACGCGGCCCGCGCGACGCTCGCCCTCCCCGGGAAGGTTCGAAACCGTTTGGATGTAGGCGGCCGGGTTCATGAGGCGACCTCAAAGACGAAAGACAGGACCACGCGCGCACGCGGCGCGGGTCAGGCGGCTCGGCCCGACGGCGGCGAATCGCTCCTCGTCGCCGCCCGCTCGAGCGCCTCGAGCTTGTCCCAGTCCACGTCGTTCGACTTCCGCAGACCCTTCCAGGCCCGCTTGGCCGAACGCATGGCCAGATCCGTCAATGTCTTTTGTTGTTCCGGCGTCAGGTCCACGAACTCGACGCCAACCATCCGGCTGAACATCGAAATCTTCCGAACCCACACGCACCTGGCCCTGAGCATCATCGCTCGGCCCTCTCCGTCGCACTCGAAGATCACGTCGTGCGTCTCGCCCTCCCTCCACCGGCGGCGCGTCTTCAGACGCGCCCCGGTGCACGAGAGATCAAAGACCTCTCCCTCGGAGTTGCGAACGCCCTCGATCGCCAGACGCCCCGCGCGGCGACGGTTCACAGCGTCGTCGTCGTCCGGGCGCCCAAGATCGTGCAGTGCGCGGAGACCAGCCATGCGGCTTTCATCGGCGGCTCCGACAGCCGACCCGAGCGGCCGCATCAACACATCCGCCCGCGCCGCCCGGCTGGTGCGCTCCGGCAAAGAGCGCCGGTCCGGGAACCCCATCGACCGCTTCGCTACCATCGCCCCCATGAGTTTCGGACTCTCACGCGGACGAGAACTGGACACCGCCGGCGTGCTGATCGAGGCCGACGCGCTGCCAAGCCTCCCGGACGACCCAGTCAACAACCCCACCGGCGGCTGGGTCGATCCTCGCCAATGGTTCCCGGACCCCGAGCGCCCCTTCGAGCTCGAGATCGGCCCCGGCAAGGGCGCCTTTCTCGTCAGCGAGGCCCGGTCCCGCCCCGACGTCAACTTCCTCGGCATCGAGTGGGCCCGCGAGTTCTGCGTCTACGCCGCCGACCGCGTCCGCCGCCGCCGCCTCGAGAACGTCCGCCTGATGAGCGTCGACGCGACCGGCTTCCTCCGCTGGCGCCTCCCGAGCGAAACCGTCCGCACCCTTCATCTCTACTTCTCCGACCCCTGGCCCAAGCCGCGCCATCACAAACGCCGCGTCGTCCAGGACGCCTTCCTCGAGCAGGCCCACCGCGTCCTCGAGCCCGCCGGCGAGCTCCGCATCGTCACCGATCACACCGCCTACTGGCAATGGATGGAAGACCACTTCGCCCGCTGGTGCGCCCCCGACCACCACCCCCGTTTCGAGCGCCGTCCCTTCGAAGACGCCGACCGTCCGGCCGGAGCGCGCGAGGGCGAGCTCACCGGCACCAACTTCGAGCGCAAGTACCGCGAGGAAGGCCGCGACTTCCACGCCGCCGTCCTGAGAAAGGCCTGATCAATCGAGGCCCGCCGGCGCCCCGCCCTTGCGCGGATCGCTCGCCGCCTGCCAGCCGCCCTCCGTGCGCTTGATCAGCTGCACCGCGCCCACCTGCTCCATCCGCCGCAGCGAGTGGCCCATCCCCGTCAGCTCAAACCGCATCCGCTCGTTGCGCTTGCTTGTGCGCATCCACTTCTGCACCGCCGCCACGTCCTCCGGATCCACGCCCATCGACAGGTCCCACTCGGGCTCCATGTACAGCGCCGGCGGCCAGAGCTGATCGTGCACCCGCGGCGCGACGACCGCCTCCTCCGCGCTCATGTCAAAGACCAGCGCGTTGAGGATCGCCTGCGCCGTCGCCGTGATGATCCGCGGCCCGCCCGACGCCCCCGTCACCAGCTCCACCTCGCCATCAGCCGAGAGCACGATCGTCGGCGACATCGAGGAAAGCGGCCGCTTGCCCGCCGCCGGAGCGTTCGCCTCGCTCTGCCTGAGCCCAAACGCATTCGCCCGCCCGGGTCGTGTGGTGAAGTCGTCCATCTGATTGTTCAGAACGAAACCGAACTCGGGCGCCGCCAGCTTGGAGCCGAACGCCGTGTTGATCGTCAGCGTCGCCGCCGCGGCGCCGCCGCTTGAATCGACCACCGACACATGACTCGTCCCCGCGTCGTCGTTCCCCGGCGCCGCGCTCGCTCCCGGCATCCCGTACTCCGTCGCCCGCATCGTTCTCTCGTCGCTCAGGCGCTCCGCAAGACGGTCCAGGTGCGCCTCGGAGATCAGCGTCTCCCACGGAACATCCGCGTGATCCGCGTCGCCAAGGAACGCGTTGCGATCCGCGAACGCGTGCTTGAACGCCTCCGAGAGCGTGTGCATCCACGCGACCGAGTTGTGCTCGAGCTCGCGAAGGTTGATCAGCCGCCCGCCGGCGTAGCGCTCCAGTAATCCGAGAATCTGCACCGTCGCGACCCCGCCCGACGACGGCGGCGGCATCGTCAGCACCGTCCGGCCGGAAAACGTCCCGACGAGCGGCTCGCGATCCACCGGCTCGTACGCCGCCAGGTCCGCCATCGTCAGCGTCCCCCCGTCCCGCTGCACCGCCGCCACGACCCGCTCGCCGATCTCGCCCGCGTAGAACGCCCCGGCGCCCTCTTCCGCGATCAGCCGAAGCGCCCGCGCCTTGGCCGGATTCCGGAGCCGGGCGCCCACCTCGATCTCCCCCTCGCCGATGAGCTCCGTCCAGACGAACGAATAGGTCTCCTGCCGCTCGATGTTCCCGCGGTACCACCGCCGAAGCTCCCGCGCCGTTCCGGCGTAATCCTCCGAAACCTCGAACCCCTCCTCCGCGTAGGCGATCGCCGGCGCCAGAACCGTCGCCCGATCGAGCGTGCCGAACCGCTCGAGCGCGCTCAAGAGCCCCGCGACGGCGCCCGGCGTCGCCACCGCGAGCCCCCCGTCGCGCACCGCAGAGGGGTGCGTCTCCGCGATCGCTTCAGGGTCCGTCGCCGCCGGCGCCGTCTCGCGAAAGTCGATTGCCAGTCGCAGCGCGTCGCCCTCAGTCTCCGTCCGCGGATCGTCCGGGAGCGCGATCAGCATGAACCCGCCCCCGCCGATCCCGCTCGCGTAGGGCGTCACCACCGAGAGCGCAAAGGCGCTCGCCACAGCGGCGTCCACCGCGTTGCCGCCCCGCCGCAGCATCTCCGCGCCGGCCTCAGAGGCCAGCGGGTGATCCGCCGCCACCGCGGCTCTCTCGAACGTCTCCCCGCGCGCGACCGGCGCCGCGAGAAGGACCCAAAGAACAACAAGCAGCAGTCGACGCATCGGGCGTTCTCCGGAAAAAGGACTCCCGCCATCGTACCGCCCGCGCCCGCCGGAACGACCGCTAGTCTCTACGGATTCCAGCCCCTCGAAAGGAGCCGCACGCATGGCGATCGCAGCGACCGTGGTGATGAGTCTCGCGAGCCTCACAGCGAGCGTTCACGGCGCGTCCTTACCGGACCACGCCGAAGCGCCGCTCCACTTCGAGCGCGCGATCGTCGAGCGCGTCTCAACCGAGCGCCTGCGCGACATGCACGAAACCCTCGCCGCCGAGCCCCACCGCGCCGGCACGCCCGGCGACGCCCGCGTCATCGCCTGGATCGCCGACCACTTCGCCGACCTCGGCCTCGACGTCGAGATCCACGAGTTCCACGCCTATCTCCCCTCGCCCGTTCTCGGCCATCTCGAGCTCGTCGAGCCCGTCCGCCGAACGCTCCCCACGCGCGAGGCGCCCCTCGACGCCGACCCCTGGACCCGGAACCCGGATCACGAGCCGGGCTGGAACGCCTACTCCGCCTCCGGCGACGTCACCGCCTCGCCCGTCTACGTCAATTATGGCCGCAAGCAGGATTTCGAGCGATTGGCGGAGCTCGGGATCGCCCTCGAGGGCAGGATCGCCATCGCCCGCTACGGCGGCAACTTCCGCGGCTACAAGGCGAAGTTCGCGCAGGAGGCCGGCGCGATCGGGCTCGTCATCTTCACCGACCCGCAGGACGCCGGCCACGCGCGAGGACCGATGTGGCCCGAGGGCGGCTGGGCGAACCCCACCACCATCCAGCGCGGCTCCATCCTCACCCTCGATTACCCGGGAGACCCGCTCACCCCGGGCGTCGAAGCCACGCTCGACGCCGACCGCCTCGACCCCCGCGAGGTCGCCTTCCCCACGATCCCCGTCCAGCCCGTCGGCTGGGCCGCGGCCGAGCAGATCATCTCGCGCATGGACGGCCCCGCCGTGCCCGATGAATCCTGGCGGGGCGGCCTTGACGTCCAGTACCGCCTCACGGGCGAGAGCGTGAAGGTCCGCCTCGCCGTCAAGCAGAAGCGCGAGCTCGTGCGAACCGCCAACGTCATCGGAACCCTCCGCGGATCCCACGCGCCCGAGCAGCTGGTCATCATCGGCTCCCACCACGACGCCTGGGGCTACGGCGCCTCCGACCCCCTCGCCGGGACCATCGCCACCCTCGAGGCCGCCCGCGTCTTCGCCGAGGAAGCCGACGCCGGAAACCGCCCGAGACGCTCCATCGCCTTCGCCGCCTGGGGCGCCGAGGAATACGGCATCATCGGCTCCACCGAGTGGGTCGAGGCGAACGAGCCCACGCTCCTGGCCGGAGGCGTCGCCTACATCAACCTCGACGCCGCGGCGTTCGGCCTCAAACTCGGCGCCTCCGCCGCGCCCGCCCTCAAGCGGGCCATCGCTCGCGCAGCCTCAATCGTCCCGTCGCCGCTCGCGCCGGAGCGATCCGCGCTCGACGAGTGGCGCCAGCGCGCCGAAACGCCGGAAAGCGAGCTCCCCCCCATGGGCGACCTCGGCGGCGGGTCCGACCACGTCGGGCTCTACCTCCGAGCCGGGATCCCCTCCGCCAGCCTCGGCGCCCGCGGCGCGAGCGGTTCGCAGTACCACACCATGCTCGATCACATCGACTGGTACCAGAAGACCGTCGGGGACGACTACGAATCCGCCGCCCTCGTCGCGAAGGTCGCCGCCGCGACCGCCGCCCACCTCGCAAACGCCCCGCTGCTGCCCATCGACCTCCCCGCCCACGGGCGCGACGCGCTCCGCCACGCCCGCGACCTGCAGTCCCGCGCCCAGAGCGCCGGCTTCGAGCTCAACCTCAAGCCGCTCACCGCCGCCGCCGAGGCCTACGTCGATCGCGCCGCCCAGGCCCAGGCGCGACTCGGCCGAGCCGTCGCCTCCGGCGAACTCCCCCCGCCCGCCCTCGAGCACATCAACGCCCTGCTCGTCGTCTTCGAGCGCCTCTGGCTCGCCCCGGACGGCCTGACCGGGCGCCCCTGGCACCGCCATCTCTTTGCCGCCACCGACCCCACAAACGGCTACGCCGCCTGGATGCTGCCCGAGATCCGCGGCGCGATCGAGTCCCGCGACCACGCCGCCGCCCACCGAGCCGTGGCGCGAGCCGCCGGATCGTTGAACCTCATGACCGACGCGCTCCGCAGCCTCGAGGCGATGCTCCCGCCAGAGCCGACCCGGGGAGAATAAACACCGCTTCTCCTTCGAACCGCCCGCCGTGATCCGGTACCCTCGGCGGCCGGGGAGGAGAAGGATGCTCAACGTCAAAGCGACCGTCGCGCCGTGGCTCGTCCTCATCCTCGCGCTCGGGGCTCAATCGGCTCTCGGGCTGAGCGAGGACCGCGTGCTGCTCGTGTGGAACTCGAAGAACGCCGAGTCCGTCGCCGTCCGGGACGCGTACCTCGCCGCTCGACCGACCGTGCTCGAGCTCGACCTCGATCACGCCTCGCTCGGGCCCGGCGCCCTGACCCGCAACCAGTACAACAACCGCGTGCGCGACCCCCTGCTCGCCTACCTCAGCGGGACCGACGACGCCGGCGTCCCCCTCGCCCAGCGCGTCGTCGCCATCGCCACCACACGCGGGCTGCCCGCCCGCGTCAACGGGCCCGGCGAGTTCACCCTCGCCAGCCAGCGAGCCAGCCTCGAGAGCGAGATCGCCCTCATCTGGCAGAACCTCGACGGCCCCGGCGAGGGCGCGCTCCCCTTCCGCTACTCCGGCATCGTCGACAACCCCTACCACCGGATCATCGGCCTCCCCATCGAGACCTTCGACCGCTCGAACATCACCACCATCGCCCCGTTTGAGGACGTCTTCTTCTCCGGCGCCGGGGCCGTCTGGACCGCGCCGTCCCTCACCCCGGGCGACATCTATCTCGCGTGCCGGCTCGACGGCGGATCGCTCGAAGACACGCTCGCGCTCATCGGACGCTCGAGCGACCCGCCCTCGATGACCGTGCGTGTCGACTGCGTCCAGGCGCTCTTTGACGAATACCCCGCAAGCGCCCGCGAGCAGCTCGACGATCAGGGCCTCCCGCCGGTCTTTCCAAGCGATCCCGACTTCGAGAACGCCGCGTCGGTCCTCCGCTCCATCGATATCTCCACCACCCACGACGAGACGACCGACTTCATCACCGGGAGCGATCTGCCGAGCGACGCGCCCCTGCTCGTCCTCGGGACCTACGGGGAGAACCACGACCTCGACGGCGCCGGCGACGATCCGCCGGGCCGCGGAACCTACCTCCAGACCTACGACCCCCACCCCGCCGGCGTCCTCGTCACCTACGAGTCCTTCTCCGGCAACTGCCTCATCGACGGAACGCAGCGACAGAACCAGGCCTGCGCCACCGACTGGATCGCCGGCGGCGGTTCGTTCGCCATCCCAACCGTCGCCGAGCCCTTCGCCTTCGCCGTCGCCGACCTCGAAACCTTCACCCGCAACTTCTACGTTGAAGGCCTGAGCTTCGCCGAGGCCGTCTACAGCGCCGTCCCCGGGCTGAGCTGGCAGAACACCCCCGTCGGGGACCCGCTCGCCCGCGTCACGCTCGCGCCCCCCGGATCGCCGGCCGATCTCTCGGGCGACCGGCGGGTCGACGCGACCGATCTCGCCATTCTCATCGCGGCCTGGGGCTCGGCCGACGCCGATCTCAACGGCGACGGGGACACCGGCGCGAGCGATCTCGCCGCGCTGATCGCCGCCTGGGGACCGGCGCCCGAATGCCCCTGAGCCTCCCGGCTCAGCCCGGCGCGCCGAGCAGGTTGTTCATCCCGGGGATCTCCGGCAGCCCGAGCTCCTCCGCGAGCTTCTGCATCTCGCGCTGGATCACGACGCGCGCCCTGGCGTTCGCGTCGTTGACCGCCTCGGCGATCAGGTTCTGAGCCATCACGCGCGAATCATCACCCGCGGCCATCCCCTGCGTCAGGTTCGGATCGAGCTCGACGTCCTGCACCTCGAGCTTGCCCGAGACGGTCACGCGAACCGCCCCGCCGCCCGCTTCCCCGACGACCCGCACCGTCTCGAGCGTGTCCTGAGCGCGCTTCGAGATCTCCGCGAGCTTGTCCTTGTCCCGCATGAGCCCCGCGATCGCTCCCATCGCCTTCATCTGATCGAACATGTCTAACCCTCCGGTTCGTCCTGCCGTTGTTGCGGTTGTTCGACGCGCTCGACCCGCACGACCCGGGCGCCAAAGAGATCCTTCGCCTGCTCCACAAGCGGGTGCTCAAGGGCCCGGCGGTCCTCTTCCGCGAGGTCCGCCTCGTCGAGCCGCTGCTCCGCCGGGGGTTCGAGCCTCACGTCCACCGCGGCGCCGACGGCCTCGCGGAAGAGCTCGCCCAGACGCTGCGAGGCGCTTGCCGCCGCGCGGTAATCCTGCGCGTCGCGAACCGTCAGCACCGCCCGGCGCTCGTCCACGCTCTTGAGCGTCAGCCAGCTCGTGATCGTCCGATCGCGCCGACTCTGCCCCGCGATCTCGCGCACCCGGCTCCAGACCCGATCGATCCCGGCCGAGGCGGGCACCACGCCGTCGGGCCGCCCCGGCGCGCGCGGTTCGGTCGGTGCGGCCGCCGCGGGCGACGGCGACGACCC
>CAZXGT010000031.1:0-19207 GCA_964639935.1 uncultured Phycisphaeraceae bacterium | reverse complement strand
GAAAAACCGGCGACGGGAGGGCCCGTCGCCGGCGTGGGGATCGCTGAGTCGTCGGGCGGGGTCAGAGCTCGAAGCGGCGGACGAGGCTCTGGAGGGTCTCGGCCTTCTGGGACAGCGTGCCGGCCGCCTGCGCGACCTGGTTGACGCCGTCGGCCGATTCGTTGGTCACCGCGTTGATGCGCTCGACGTTGCCCGAGATCTCGTTGGCGGCCGAGGACTGCTGCTCGGCCGCGGCGGCGATGCCCTGGATCATCGGAGCGATCTCGCGAGCGCCGGCGACGATCTGCTCGAGCGCCGAGCCGGCGTTCTGGGCGAGCTGGACGCCCTCGTCGACCCGGGTCTTCCCGGCCTCCATCCGCTCGACCGCCTGGGCGGTCTCCTCCTGGATGGCGCGGATCGAGTCGGCGACCTCCTCGGTGGCCTTGGTCGTGCGCTCGGCGAGCTTGCGGACCTCGTCGGCGACGACCGCGAAACCGCGCCCGTGCTCGCCGGCGCGAGCCGCCTCGATCGCCGCGTTGAGGGCCAGCAGGTTGGTCTGGTCGGCGATGTCGTTGATGACCTCGATGATCTCGCCGATCTGCTCGCTCCGGCGACCCAGCTCGCCCACGGAGCGGACGGACTCGTTGACCTGCTCGCTGATGGCGTTCATCCCGCCGATCGTCTCCTGAACGATCTGCCCGCCCTTGACGGCCTGTTCCCCGCCCTCGTCGGAGCGCTTCGCGGCGCCGGTCGCCTTCTCGGCGACCTCGGTGACGGAGGCGGACATCTGCTCGACCGCGGCCGAGACCTGCGACGTCTGGCGACGCTGCTCCTCCATCCCGGCGGCCATCTCCTCGGCGCCCGAGGCGATCTGGGTGGCGGCGCCGGCGACCTCGTTGGCCGAGCCCTGCACCTCGCTGATAACCTCGGAAAGGTTCTCGGTCATGTCGTTGACCGAGCGCGAGAGCTTGCCGAGCTCGTCGTTGCTTTTGATCTCGATGCGGGTGCGGAGCTTTCCGGCGGCGATCAACTGCATCGCCTCGACCATGCCCGCGATGGGCTTCATGAGCATCCGCCGAAGCAGGAAGATGAAGCCGAGGCCGGCGGCGATGACGAGAGGAACGGTCGCCATCAGGCCGGAAGCCATAAAGCCGGCGACTTCCTTGTCGAGCTTATCGAGCGGCATCTGGGTCTCGAAGGCGCCGCGATAGTCGCCGACGACCCAGTCCTCCATCGGGAAGCCAAGCGGATCGAGCCCGTCGTTGTTCGGGTCGTTGGGGCCTCCGGGCTTCCCGTGGCACATCATGCAGCTCTCCTGGAGCTGGATCGCCCTCATGTGATGGAAGGTATTGGTCTTCGTGTTGATCGCGTAGATCTCTTCGGGACCGCCGGAGGCGACCTGCGCCTCGAGTTCGCGAAGGAGATTCGCGCGGAAGTCACGAGAGGCGGAGTCCGGATCGTTCTTCGGATCGTTGTCCGGGTTGCGAGCCTCGAAGGCGACGGCGGAAAAGCCGAAGCCGTGCTCCGCGGCGGCCCTCTCGCCCGCGTCCCAGGCCGCGATGACCGGGACGGCGTCCCAGAGCCTCGTCCGGGTGTAGTCGAAGTCGCGGCCGGCCGCGGCGGCCCGCATCTCCTCGACCTCGGCGAGCATGCCGTCGATGTCGAAGTGGCCGTTGAGCATCATCTCGTCGTAGGCGCTCTGGGTCGAGAGCGAGTTGGACGCGAGCTGCTGCGCCTTCTGAAGAAGCATCTCCTGCGCCGTGCTCTTGAACGATGAGGTGAAGACCGCGTAGTTGACCGCGACGACGATGAGGATGATCGAGAGCACCACGGCGATGAGCTTCGCCGCAAGGCTGATCGAGCGCTTCTCGGTGGTTGCTGACATGCTTCTGGCTCCTGCTTGGCTTCGCCCGCCTCGGCCGTCGCGCACGCCCATGGAACCCCCCGGGCAAGCGATCCGGCGGACCGCTCATCGGACTCGCGACGGCCCGGCTTGATCCGCCATAGGCGCCTGGGCCGAGAAGCAAGTTCTCCTGACACGTGCAATCGGACCCGGGGAGCCGAAATGACGACCGTCACGCCACCCGGTTAGGGGGGTCGGACGGGCAAGGTTGCCGGAACCACGGGGCGGTGGGACGATGCCGGGATGCTGCCGCGAGCGCCGAAGCTGTTGTGGAGAATGCTGGGCGCCGAGCTCACGCGCGGGGTGCTGATGGCGACCGGCGCGCTCGTGCTCGCGGTCGCCTTCGGGGCGACGATCAAGCCGATCGCGGAGGGAAGCATCGGCGCCCTCGACGCCGTGAAGTTCATGGGCATTGCGATCGTCCCGATGCTGCAATACGCCCTGCCCTTCGGCGCCGGGCTCGCGGCGACGCTCGGGTATCACCGGTTCGCGTCCGAGAACGAGGCGACGGCCGCATCCGCCGGCGGCCTGAGCTACGGCTCGCTGATCTTCCCCGCCATCGCGATCGGCCTGATCCTGGGCGGGGCGCTCTTTGCGCTGACGGGCACGATCGCCCCGCGGTTCACCCGAACGCTCGAGTCGATCGTGACCCAGGACGCCGCGCGGACGATCGTCCGCCAGATCGAGCGCGGGCAGTCGATCGCGATCGACGACGTCATCCTGCACGCCGACCGCGCCCACCGCGTCGGGGCCGATGCCTCGAGCGGCGCGCTGGACTACTTCATCCTCGAGGGCGTCGTGGCGGCGGCCGTCGACGGCCGGACCGGCGCGCTCTCGGCG
Organism: uncultured Phycisphaeraceae bacterium; assembly: GCA_964639935.1. GTDB lineage: Bacteria > Planctomycetota > Phycisphaerae > Phycisphaerales > UBA1924 > CALNYS01. The sequence continues at coordinate 16,485 of CAZXGT010000031.1, read as the reverse complement.
GACGTCGCGACCCGGCGCGCCGACGTCTGGCTCTACCCCGCCGAGCGCGACGGAGACGACGTTGTCGCGGTGTACATGGTGGTGACGGACGGCGTCGCCAAGCAGCGCGGCGAGACGATGATCCGCCTGCGAAAGACCGAGTTCGGGCCGTGGATCATCCCCGGCGCGCTCGGCGACGATCTCGACTACATGACCAACGAGGAGCTGGAGGCCGTGGCTCGCGACCCCGAGCGGTTCCGCCCCGTCGCCCGCCGACGAGACGAGGCGGCGGCCGCGCTCGGACGAGCGCGCGCCGTCAGTGAGGTCGTCGAGACCGTCCGCGCCGCCGAAGCCCTGACCCTCCTCGACCCCGACGGCGGGCGCCTCAGGCTGAGCGAGCTCGAGGTCGTTGAGAGCGGGGGCGGGAGAGTTCGCCTCCGGCCGAGCGCGGGCGCCGAGGCGATCGAGGTCACCTGGCGACGCGGGGACGGCTCCCTCCGCCAGCTTCGCGCGACGTCCGCCCGGCTCGATCTGGCCGTCACGCCGAGGGAGCGCGCGAGTCGCGCGGCGCTTGAGCTCTACGACGTCGCCGGCGAAGGCGCGATCGAGGGTCGGCGGGACACCGTCGCGCTCGGCGACGCCTTCGAGCTCGCCGGGGACCCCGCCCCCGGCGCCTTCGAGCTCGACGCCCTGCAGCTGATGCGCGTCGCAGAGGCGTCTGACGATCAGTCCGTGCGGGATGCGGGCGCGGCGCTGGCGAATATCTTTCGGGACGTCGAGAACGAGGCGATCGCCAACCGCCACGAGCGCGCCGCGCTCTCGGCCACCGCCCTGCTCATCACGCCCCTCGGCGCCGTCATGGCCCTCCGCCTGCGCGAAAAGATCCCGCTGCAGGTCTACCTGTGGAGCTTCCTGCCCGCGATGACGTGCGTGATTGTCGCGTCAGGCGGAGCGAACGTCGCCAAGGAGTACGGGGACCCCGGGCTCTGGCTCGTCTGGGCCGGCGTCGCGGCGTTTGCGGTCTTCGCGGTCTTCGAGTTCCTCAGGCTTCGCCGCCACTGAAACCGGATCTCCGCTTCTCGTGCAAGAGAGGCGGACGATGGCCGGGGAGATGGAAGACGCGATCCAACGCCGCGAACAGGCGCGAGCGCCGCCCTCACCTCAAGGGCAGGCGCCCCAGGAGCCGAGGAGCGACGCCAGATCGGCGGCGTTGACGACGCCGTCGCCCGTGAGGTCGCCGGTGCAGTTGGGGATGACGTTCTCGACGCTCAGATAGATGTCGACGCGATCGGAGAAGAAAAGCGGGAGGGCAAGGTCGATGTCGCCGTCGCCGTCGAGATCGCCGAGGCTCGGCGTCTTGGGGGAGTCCCCGGACGTCGTATCGGAGAAGCGCGTCAGCGAGCCGGCGCCGTCGCCGAGAAAGACCGTAAAGGTGTTGGACAGTTCGTTGGCGCTGACAACGTCGAGGGCGCCGTCGCGGTTGAGATCCGCGATGCCGAGGCGCACGGGGCGGTCCCCGGCGGCGAAGCTGGCGCTCGTGAAGTTCGGGAACGGAAGGTTGGCGTCGCTTGTCAGGACGCGCACTTCGTCGGTCCCGGACGCGGCGACGACAAGATCGAGAAAGCCGTCGCGATTGAGGTCAGCCGTTTTGAGATCCAGGGGAGCGATGCCGGCGGCGACGAAGAGAGCGAAGTCGCCTGTAAAGAAGCCGCCGGCGCCGGTGCTGTAAAGGACCGAGACGGTGTCGGAATCGCTATTGGCGGTGGCGATATCCGGAAAGCCGTCTTTGTTGAGATCGACGGCGACGACCGCGCGCGGGCCGAGGCCGAAGTCGGAGCCGCCGTTGGTCGAGAACGTCGCGCTGCTGAAGCCGAAAACCCCGGGGCCGTTGTTGGTGAAAACGGTCACGGTGCTGTCGTTCTCGTTGGACACGACGATGTCGAGAGCCCCGTCGCGATTGAAGTCCGCGAGAGCCACGCCCTGCGGGCGATCGCCCGAGGTGAGGACGAACTCAGGCAGGAAGGCGCCGTTCCCGGTGCTCCGAAGCACCGAGATGTCGTCCGAGTCGCGATTGGCAACGATGGCGTCGACGTCGCCGTCGCTGTCGATGTCGCCCACGGCGACCGCGGTGGGTGAGCCGCCGACGCCCCGGGTCGCGGCGGGGCCGAACGTGCCGTCGCCGTTGTTGAGCCAGTAGATGACCGAGTCAAAGGTCGCATCCGTGAATCGCGTCGCGACGAGGTCAAGAGCGCCGTCCCGGTTGAGATCAAGCAGGGCGGCGGAGATGACGGCATCGGTTCCGGTGAGCGATTGAGGCGGGCCGAAACCGTCGAACTGAGCGATCGCGGGGCATCCGAACGCCAGAACGGATGCGGCTGCAGCAGCGGTGTTCATTGCTTTCTCCAGAGCCGCCGCGCCAGCGGTTCCGATCGCTCGACGGGCGAGGCGGGTGACATCCAGTGATCAAGGAAAACATGGGCGCAACACAGCCCTCAAACCACGAGCAGATTACCGAGTTCCTTGTCTCTATTCAAGCACGCAAGCGTTCGTGACGCGCGAAGAAATACCCCCTGTAGGACTCGAACCTACAACCCGCTGATTAAGAGTCAGCTGCTCTACCAATTGAGCTAAGGGGGCGTGGCACCGGCACGAGGACCGGGACGCCGAAGCCGCGGAGTGTAGCCGTGGCGTTTCCTGTCGTCCAGTCCGCGTTTCTTCGCCGAGGCGCGGCCGACCTCAGCGCTCCCGCTCGTTGACAGGGTCTCGGGGCAGGGGTACGGTATTCGGCCTTCTACACCGCGCGGGAGATCTCCCCCCGCGCTCACCGGAGATGACCCCATGGTTCCGACTCACCGCCAGAGCCGAGGCCGGACGCGCCGGCGCCGCTCGCACGACAAGCTTCGCGGCGCCCAGGTGGTGACCTGCCCCAACTGCGGCTCCCCCTACCGGCGCCACCGCGCCTGCCAGGAGTGCGGCTACGTCCGGCCCGGCCTGAAGCTCGACCTCGACGAGAGCTGATACATGCGTCTCGCCGTCGATGTGATGGGCGGCGATCACGCGCCCGATGAGATCGTCAAAGGCTGCGTCCAGGCGCTCGAGCATCTCGGCGAAAGCGACGGTCTTGTTCTGGTCGGCGATCGCGCCGTCATCTCCGAGATCCTCTCCGAGTCCGCCCCGGACGCCGAGCGCGACCCGCGCCTGACGATCGAGCACGCCGGCGAGGTCATCGGCATGGACGAATCGCCTGTCGAGGCGATCAAGGCCAAGAAGGACTCGTCCATCGTCCGCATGGCGCTCCGCGGGAGCCGCCGGTCAGACGACCCCGTCGACGCCGTGCTCGGCGCGGGCAACACCGGGGCCTGCGTCTCAGCGGCGACGATGTTCATGCGGCGTCTGCCGGGCGTGCACCGCCCGGGCATCGCCGTCACCATCCCGACCTTCAAGGGCCCGGTCGTCCTCTGCGACGCCGGGGCCAACCCCGAGCCCCGACCGCTCCATCTCGCCCAGTACGGCGTGATGGCCGAGGTCTACGCCCAGAAGACGCTCGGGATCGAGAAGCCGCGCGTGGCCCAGCTCAACATCGGGGCCGAAGAGGGCAAGGGCACCAAGCTCATCAAGCAGGCCCGCGAGCTGCTCGAAGCGGCGCCCGGGCTGAACTTCCAGGGCTACATCGAGGCGCGGGACATGTTCGACGGCGCCGCGGACGTGGTCGTCGCCGACGGCTTCGTGGGCAACACCGCCCTGAAGCTCGCCGAGGGTCTCGCTCGGAGCCTCATGGAGGCCTTCTTCCACGAGCTTTTCGAGTTCGACTCGGAGCTCGCGATGAAGCTCGAGCCGGCCGCCAAGAGCCTGGCGAAGAAGAACGACTACCACGAGTACGGGGGCGCCCCCCTCCTCGGCGCCAACGGGACGTGCGTGATCTGCCACGGCTCGAGCAAGGCCCGCACCATCGCCAACGCGATCCGCAACACCCGCGTGCTCGTCGAGGGCCATCTCAACGAGGCCATCGTCGACCGCCTCGCCGAGGTCGCGCCGGCCATCGATCCCTCGAGCGTCGCGACGAAGTGAAACCGTGACATCCAGCGACGCGCCGCGCCCGCGGCTCGAGGGTAGTCTCTCCGCTTATGGCCTCCTCCGCTCCTGACAAGACTCCGATCGGCGCCCCGGCCGGACTCGGCGTGCGCCTCGCGGGCACCGGCGTCGGGCTCCCCGCCAACCGCCTGACCAACGCCGAGCTCGAGAAGCTCATGGACACAAGCGACGAGTGGATCGTCCAGCGCACCGGCATCCGCGAACGTCGCAAGATGGATCGGGCGAAGGGCGAGCGCGCCACGACCCTCGCGGCCCGCGCCGTCGAGCAGGCCCTCGAGTCCGCGGGACGGGAGCCCGGCGAGCTCGACCTCGTGCTCTGCGGCACCGTGTCGATGGAGATGACCTGCCCGAGCACCGCGTGTCAGGTCATCAACCGCATCGGCGCCAACGGCGCGGCGGCGCTCGACGTCTCGGCCGCCTGCTGCGGGTTCCTCTACTCGCTCAATCTCGCCTACACGCAGGTCCGGTCCGGGCTCTACAAGCGGGCCGCCGTCATCGGCGTCGACACCCTCACCGACACCATGGAGTACACCACGCGCGGCCGCGGGACCGCCATTCTCTTCGGCGACGGCGCGGGCGCCGCCGTCATCGAGGCCACCGACGACCCCTCCCGCGGCGTCATCGCCCAGAAGATGCACGCCGACGGCTCCCTCTGGAAGCACCTCTACATCCCGCGCGACGAGAGCGACTTCCCCGAGGACGAACCCTTCGGCGCCGACCAGCTCCCCATGGGCGCCATGCGCATGAACGGACGCGAGGTCTTCCGCTTCGCCGTCAAGACCTTCGGCGACCTCATCCAGGAGACGCTCGACGAGGCCGGCGTGAGCGTCGAGGACGTCGCTCACTTCGTCTGCCACCAGTCGAACCTGCGCATCCTTCAGGCCGCGCGCGAGCGCTTCGGCCTGCCCGAGGAGAAGCTCTTCGTCAACATCGACCGCTTCGGCAACACGTCCTCCGCGTCCGTCCCCATCTGCCTGCACGAGCTCCACAGCGCCGGGAAGATCGCCGAGGGCGAGCTCGTGATGTTCGTCGCCTTCGGCGGCGGGATGACGTGGGCCAGCTCGCTTTGGCGTGTGTAGAAAAGGATCGGAGGAAGCGATGAGCGACGGACGCATCATCCTGTGCCCGGGGCAGGGCGCGCAGCGGGTCGGCATGGGCCGGGCGTGGTTCGACGCCTCGCCCGACGCCGCGCGGACCTTCGCCGCCGCTGATGAGATCCTGGGCGACCGCCTCGGCGTCCCTATCAGCCGCCTGTGCTTCGAGGGGCCCGAGGACGAGCTCAACAAGACGAGCGCGTCGCAGCCGGCGATCTTCGTCACGAGCGTCGCGAGTTGGCAGGCTCTGCTCGCCTCGGGCGAGACGCCGGCGTCGCACCTCGCGGGCCTGAGCCTCGGCGAGTACACCGCCCTGCACCTCGCGGGCGTGATGAGCTTCGAGGACGCGCTGGAGGTCGTCGCGCTCCGCGGTCGCGCGATGCAGGAGGCCGCCGAGTCGCGCGAGGGGTCGATGGTCGCGCTCATGGGCGCGGAGGAACACCAGGCCCGCGAGCTCTGCGACCGCGCCGCCGAGGGCGGCGTGCTCGTTCCCGCGAACTTCAACGCGCCGGGGCAGATCGTCCTCTCGGGCGACGCAGAGGCATGCCGGCGCGCCGCGGCGCTCGCTGGCGAGCTCGGCCTCCGCGCGACCCCGCTGACCGTCGCCGGCGCCTTCCACTCCCCGCACATGGCGCCCGCCGCCCAGCGCCTCCGCGCCGCGCTTGAGAAGATCACCATCCACGAGCCGCGCTGCGTCGTCATGGCCAACGTCACCGGGGAGCCGCACGAGCCGGACGCGGCGAGCATCCGCGAGCGCCTCGTCGAGCAGCTCACGCGCCCGGTGCGCTGGGACCTCTGCGGACGGTGGCTTGCCGATCACGCCGATGGCGAGTATCACGAGCTGGCGCCGGGCAAGGTGCTGACGGGCCTGATGCGGCGGATCGAACGCTCGATCCGCGCCACGCCCCACGACGAGCCGGACGAGTCGTTCCGGGCGAGCGCCGCAGACGGGAACGGAGCGTCCTCTTGAGCGATCAGAACCAATCACGCGTCGCGATCGTGACGGGCGCCAGCCGCGGGATCGGGCGCGCCATCGCCAGGCGCCTCGCCGCCGACGGGCGCCGCGTCGTCCTCATGAGCCGCTCGCCCGGCCCGCTCGAGGAGCTCGCCGGGGAGATCGAGGCCGAGGGCGGCTCCGCCTCGGCGCTCCCGGTCGACGTCGGAGATTCGGCCGCGCTGGCCCAGGCCGTCGAGCGCGTCGCCGCCGAGGAAGGCCGGCTCGACATCCTCGTCAACAACGCCGGGATCACGCGCGACAATCTGGCGCTGCGCATGAGCGACGAGGAGTTCGACGAGGTTCTCCGCGTGAATCTCAAGAGCGCGTTCGTCGCCTGCCGCGCCGCGGCCCGGCCCATGATGAAGGGTCGCTTCGGACGCCTGGTCAATATCGGCTCCACCTCGGGGGTCATCGGGAACGCCGGGCAGGCCAACTACTGCGCCGCCAAGGCCGGGCTCACGGGCATGACCAAGAGCTTCGCCCGCGAGCTCGGGAGCAAGGGCGTGACGGCCAATGTGATCGCGCCGGGCTTCATCCAGACCGACATGACCGCGAGCCTCCCCGAGGACGCGACCCGAAAGTTCATCGAGATGCTCTCGATCCGCCGCCCGGGCGAGGTCGAGGACATCGCTTCCGCCGTCGCCTACGTCTCGAGCGACGACGCGGGGTACCTCACGGGACAGACCATCTGCGTCGACGGCGGCCTGACCATGTGCTGACGCCGCGGCGCGAGCGGCGGGCGCAGGGCCCGTCCGGCGTGGGGGTGGCGACGCGGTCGCCTTCATGTATCATTGACATTCACCGGCACACGAGGCCGACATTCACGGAGACACGCGGTGACTGAGAGCGAAATCGAAAGCAAGGTGATCGACATCGTCGCGGACCAGATGGGCGTCGACAAAGGGAAGATCACCCCTGAGACCAGCTTCGTGAACGACCTGAACGCCGACAGCCTCGATGTCGTCGAGATGGTGATGGAGTTCGAAGACGAGTTCGAGACCTCCATCCCCGACGAAGAGGCCGAGAAGATCCAGACGGTCGGCCAGGCGGTGAGCTACATCGCTCAGGCCCGGCAGAGCGCCTGATCCGGCTGACGTTGTTGATGAGCGAATCCACCGCACCGAAGAGACGCGTCGTCGTCACCGGCATCGGCGCGCTGAGCAACATCGGTCTCGACGCCGACAGCGTCTGGGACGCGATGGCCAGCGGCCGCTCCGGCATCACGCGCGTCGAGTCCGATGAGTTCGCCCGCTGGGGCGACGAGCACTGGTCCGTCCGCATCGGCGGGCAGATCAAGGACTTCGATCCCAGCTCCCGTGTGGAGCGACGCGACACCAAGCGGATCGACCGCTTCGCCCTCATGGGCATCTGCGCCGCCGCCGAGGCGGTCGAGCGCTCCGGCGTCGACTTTCAATCCACCGACCCGACGCGTTCGGGCGTGGTCGTCGGCTCCGGCATCGGCGGCATCGCGGCGATCACGACCAGTCTTGAGGCCCTCCACAAACGGGGACCGGACCGCATCAACCCCTTCACCGTCCCGAAGCTGATGATCAACTCGGCCGCGGGGCACATCTCGATCCGCTACGGGCTCGAGGGACCGAGCTCGGCGCCCGCGACCGCCTGCGCCTCGAGCGGGCACGCCGTTGCCGAGGGGCTCCGGCTCATCCGTTCGGGCGAGTGCGACACGGTCCTCGCCGGGGGCGCGGAGGCGGCCTTCACGCCGCTCTGCGTCGGCTCCTTCATGACCATGAAGGCGCTCTCGGCCCGCAACGACGAGCCCGAGAAGGCCTCGCGGCCCTTCGACCGCCGCCGGGACGGCTTCGTCCTCTCCGAGGGCGCCGCCGTCATGGTGCTCGAGTCGCTCGAGACCGCCAGAGCGCGCGGCGCCGAGATCCTCGCCGAGCTCGTCGGCGCCGGGGCCTCCAGCGACGCCCACCACATCACCGCCCCGGACCCCGGCGGCAAGGGCGCCGCCGCCTCCATGCGCTCCGCGCTCGCCGACGCCGCCCTGAACCCCGACGACATCGACTACATCAACGCCCACGGCACCTCCACCCCGCTCGGCGACGCCGCCGAGGTCGCCGCCGCCGAGAAGGTCTTCGGCGATCACGCCCGAAAGAGCAGCGGCGGGACGCTCCTCATGAGCTCTACCAAGAGCATGCACGGGCACTGCCTGGGGGCCTCGGGCGGGGTCGAGAGCGTCGCCTGCCTCGGCGCCATCACCAGGGGCGTCGTCCCCCCCACCATCAACTGCGACGAGCCCGACGAATCCTTCGACATGGATTTCGTGCCCCACGAGGCTCGCGAGCAGGCCGTCCGCTGCGTGATGAACAACACCTTCGGCTTCGGCGGCCACAACGTCACGCTCATCTTCCGCAAGTTCGAGGGCTGACCCCCCCGCGGGCCGCCCGCTGCATTGCAGGCCGCGACGCTCCCTGACCGATGCTCTCCTTTATGCGCGCCGATCACGACGCCGTTTTGAAGCTCGAGGTCCCGGTCATCGTCGAGATCGGCCGAACGAACATGCGCACCGCGCAGGTGATGAAGCTCTGCCCGGGCCACATCATCGAGCTGCCCAAGAGCCCCGAGGACGAGCTCGAGATGCTCGTCAACAACAAGACCATCGGCACCGGCATCGCCGTGAAGATCGGCGAGAACTTCGGGCTCCAGATCTCCTACATCGGCGACGTCCGCCAGCGCCTCGAGGCCCTCGCCTCGGGCGAGGCCACCGCCGGGGAGCCGGGCCGCAACTCCGAATCCTGAAGCTCGCTCTTGGGTCTTTCGCCCCGGAAATGTTTCGGTATGGTGAAGCCCCGCTCATCGCTCCCAAACGCCGCAAGCGGCTCGCGGGAGCGCTCCCGATTCGTGTGGAGCCGGCCGGGCGGCGGAGATGACCATGGCTGATGCAAGCGGCGGCGGCGATTCACGCCGATACCGGGAAATCACCCTCGCGGCGATCATCTTCGGCGTGATCGTCGGGACGATCATGAACGCGGCGATCACCTACGCCGGCCTCAAGATCGGCTTCACCATCGTCGGGTCCGCCATCGCCGCCGTGCTCGGCTTCGGCGTTCTTCGGGGCGTGCTCCGCAAGGGCACGATCCTCGAGGTCAACATCGGGCAGACCGTCGGCTCCGCGGTGAACACCCCGAACTCCGGCGTCATCTTCACCGTCCCGGTGCTCTTTCTCATCGGGATCCCGCTCGTCCAGGGCGGCGCGCCCAACACCAACTTCTGGCTCATCACGCTCGCGTGCGTCACGGGCGCGATCCTCGGCGGCGCCTTCATCATCCCGCTCCGCAAGCAGATGATCGACATCGAGCGCCTCCGCTTCCCGAGCGCCACCGCGGTGGGCGCGATCCTCAAGTCGCCCGGCGCCGGCGCCGCCAAGAGCGTCCTGCTCGTCGTCGGGATCGTCGTCAGCGCTCTGCTCGCCCTCCCCGCGCAGCTCCCGCAGATCGTCGGCCCCGCCGACCTCGAGGATCTCGACCGCCTCGTCTTCGAGGAAAAAATCTCCTTTGAGGACAAGCTCCGCACCGAGATGATCGCCTCGTGGATCGAGGCCGGGTCCGCTCCCGATGAGGTTCTCGCCCACGGGGCTGCTCTGGCCGAGCTCCGCGACGCCCGCGCCGCCCGCGAGGACGCCGACGCCCCCACCACCGCTCTCAACGAGGCCGTCCGCGACGCCGAGCGCAACGTCGAGGCCGCCTACGCCGCCGCCGTCAGGGCGCTCGCCGCTGAATACCGCGAGGGCCCCTACGCCGTCAGCGACTACCCCGACGAGCTCGCCAATCGCGTCCACGCCGTAGAGACAGGTGCGGCCCTCGAAGAAAACGGCGCCGCGGGTCTCGCATGGGCCGATCTCCGCGACACAAAGGCCGGATGGGCCGCCGACCCCCTCTTCGGCTACGCCGACCTCGACATCCGCATGAGCCCCGAGATTCAGACCGGCGGCGGAGGCGCGGTCGACTACGCCTTCGACGGCCTCGGCGCGAACGATTCCGACGGGCCCGACGACGACGTCCTCACCGTCGAGGTCGATCGCGACCGCGGCGGGCGACCCGACCTGCTTGTCGACAACGTCAACATCGACGCCGGGCGCCTTTTCGGGCTCCCCGACGAGATGCAGCTCCTCTTCGCGATCGCCCCCTTCGCCCTCGGCGCCGGCTACCTCACCGGCAAGGCGGGCCTCTTCGTTCTCGCCGGCGGCGTGCTCGCCTATCTCGTTCTCAACCCGATCCTGTTCCAGATGGGCTTCATGCCTGAGACGGTCAGCGCGCAGGAGGCCGCCGCTCACGGCTACCGCGCGATCAACCGCCCGCTTGGGATCGGCCTGCTCCTCGGGGGCGCGCTCGCGGGCGTCGTCGCCTCCTTCCCGGCCATCCGCGAAGCCCTCAAGAGCATCGCCGCATCGGGCGCCGCCAAGACCAAGGCCGCCGGCGACGAGCTCGGGCTCAAGGTGCTCATCACCGCCGTCGTCGCCGCCTTCATTCTTCTCTTCATCGCCGCCGACTTCACCGCCAGCAAGCCCATCAACGTCAACGATCCCGTCACCGGCTACCCCGTCGCCAAGGCCGCCGAGACGATCGAGACCAACGGCTACGCCATCGCCTTTGAGAGCGAAGAGACCTTCGCCGAGTGGCAGGCCTGGTCCGCCCAACAGCGGCAGGAGTATCTCAAGAGCATCAAGGCCGACCGCGAGGGGCTGCTGTCCTCCCTCGGGCTCCCGACGCATATGCGGGCGCTCATCATCGCGCTCATCGGGGCCGGGTGGATCTGGTTCGCCGGGATCATCATCGCCCAGTGCACGGGCATGACCGACTGGAGCCCCATCTCCGGCATGGCGCTCATCACCGTCGTGCTCGTGATGATGCTCGCGGGCGTGGGCGACCAGCTCGGCGCGATCATGATCGGCGCCGCGCTGTGCGTCGCGATCACCTGCGCCGCCGACATGATGGCCGACCTCAAAACCGGCTACATCGTCGGCGCGATACCCAAACGCCAGCAGACGGTCGAGCTCATCGCCACCGGCGTCGGGCCGCTCATCTCCATGCTCGTCCTGCTCCTGATCGCTCAGGCCAACGTCGAGAAGTTCGGCGTTGCGATGGGCCCCGGGACCGACACCACCGCCCCCCAGGCCCAGGCGCTCCAGGCCGTCATCACCGGCGTGCAGGGCGGCGACATGCCCTATGTCCTCTACGGCGCCGGCGCCCTCATGGGCGCCCTGCTCGGGATCGGGGCCTTCTCCGGCCTCGGCGTCCTCGTCGGGCTCTCCATGTACCTCCCCATGAACTACATCGCCACCTACGGCGTGGGCTGCCTCATCGCGATCTTCGTCGCCAAGGTCAAGGGCGCCCGCTGGGCGGAGGAATGGGGCGTCCCGCTCGCCGCGGGCTTCATCGTGGGCGACGCGCTCCTCGGGCTCGGCGTCAACTTCATCGTCCTGCTCCAGAGCTAACGGAGGGCCGCCATGAAACTCATCGGGAACCTGCTTCTGGTGATCTGCCTCGTCACGGGCTGTCTCTCCGCCGCCACCGCCTACCTCGCGCCCGTCACGGCCGATGGTCTCGAGGGGCTGACGCTCAGCGAGCCAGCGGGCAGCGAGGCGCCGAGCCCGGAAGAGCTCGCCGCACTCCGCGCCGCCTACGAGGCCGGGGAGATCACCGCCGAGGCGTTCGTCCGCCGGATGGAGACGCCCGACCCCGTGATCCCAGCGGGCGAGGATGTCGACCCCGAAAGCCTCGAGGCCGCGCGCGATGCGGGCGCGGAGTACCTCGAGACCAAGTCCTTCGCCCTCTCGCGATGGCCCTTCGGGTGGGTCTTTGGGCTCTCCGCCGCCGGGCTGCTCGCCGGATCGCTCCTCGTCCGCGCAGGCGCAAAGAAGCAGATCGCCGCCGAGGGCCTCGCGCCCGAGCGCGACGCGCAGCTCCCGAAGGCCGACGCCTCGCCGCAGCAGATCGTCGAGACTATCGGGACCGCGCTGGAAACCCTCCACCGCGAGATGCCCGGCATGAGCTCCGATCAGGAACGCCTCAAGGCCGTCATCACCCGCGTCGGAGCGCTCCAGAAGGAGGCGATCCCCCGCTTCATCGAGAGCCGCGCCCGGATCGTCGCGAAGGTCGGGCTCGGCCGCTACGCCGAGATCATGGATGTCTTCGCCGCCATGGAGCGGAAGATCAACCGCGCCTGGTCCGCCGCCGCCGACGGACACCTCCCGGAAAGCGAGGCGAGCCTGGACGACGCGGTCGCCAAGGTCCCCGCCGTCCGCGAGAGGCTCTCAGGCGTCTGAAGCTCTCGCGCGGTGTGAGGCTCGCGGGCGAAAGCCTCTTTCCCATCGGGCGCCGCGATCGACGATCCATGACCTTCAGCGCCGCTCGGGCAAAGCCCCGAGAACCACCGCAACCCCACCGCAAGCGCATTCGGGTCATAGGATGACCCTCGGGTATGGCCGAACGACTGGTGGAACTCCGGAAACGCCTGCGGGACTGTCCGCCCGCCGAGGCGGCTCGTCTTCGCAAGCGGATCAAGGGCATCGAGCGCGCCCGCAAGGCCGGGCGCAGCACCGGCCGAGCCGAGCAGGCCGTCACGCGCGACCTCGAGCGGGCCGTGTCGCGCATTGAGAAACGACGCCGGAACCTCCCGAAGGTCAGCTACCCCCCCGAGCTCCCGATCAGCCAGAAGCGCGCGGAGATCGCCAAGCTCATCGAGGAGCATCAGGTCGTCGTCGTCTGCGGCGAGACCGGCTCGGGCAAGACCACCCAGCTCCCCAAGATCTGCCTCGACCTCGGGCGCGGCGTCAGCGGACGCATCGGCCACACCCAGCCCCGTCGCCTCGCCGCCCGCTCGCTCGCCTCCCGCATCGCCGACGAGCTGAACGTCTCCCTCGGCGCCGCCGTCGGCTACAAGATCCGCTTCACCGATCAGGTGAAAGACTCCACGCTCGTCAAGGTCATGACCGACGGCATCCTCCTCGCCGAGACCCAGGGCGACCGCTTCCTCAACGAATACGACACGATCATCATCGACGAGGCCCACGAGCGATCGCTCAACATCGATTTCCTCCTCGGGTACCTCCGCCGGCTCCTCCCGAAGCGCCCCGACCTCAAGGTCATCATCACCAGCGCCACGATCGATCCGGAGAGCTTCTCCGAGCACTTCGGGGGCGCGCCGATCATCAACGTCTCGGGCCGCACGTACCCCGTCGAGGTCCGCTACCGCCCGCTGGCGAGCGAAGACGAGGACGACGAGGATCAGGATCAGATCGAGGGCGTGCTCTCGGCGATCGACGAGCTCTCCGCGCTCGGCCCCCGGGGCGACATCCTCGCGTTCTTCCCGGGCGAGCGCGACATCCGCGAGGCCGCCAAGGCGATCGACGAAACCTACGGCGGGCGCCTCGAGACGCTCCCGCTCTTTTCGCGCCTGAGCGCCCAGGAGCAGGAGAAGGTCTTCGCGCCGCATCCCGGGCGCCGCGTCGTGCTCGCGACCAACGTCGCCGAGACGTCCCTCACCGTCCCGGGCATCAGGTACGTCATCGACACGGGCCTGGCGCGACAGAGCCGCTACTCGGCGCGCACGCGCGTGCAGCGGCTGCCCATCGAGCCGATCTCCCAGGCCTCGGCCAACCAGCGCAGCGGTCGCTGCGGGCGCGTCGAGGCCGGCGTCGCCATCCGCCTCTACGCCGAGGACGACTTCAAGCAGCGCGACGAGTTCACCACGCCGGAGATCCAGCGCACCAACCTCGCCTCCGTCATCCTCCAGATGAAAGCGCTCCGGCTCGGCGACATCGACCGCTTCCCCTTTCTCGAGTCGCCCGAGAACAAGTTCATCCGCGACGGCTTCGAGACGCTCCGCGAGCTCGGCGCGCTGGGCGACGACGACGAGCTCACCGAGATCGGCTGGACGCTCTCGCGCTTCCCGCTCGATCCGCGCGTCGCGCGCATGATCCTCGAGGGTCACGAGCAGGGCTGCGCCGACGACGTGCTCGTCATCGCCGCCGCGCTCTCGGCGCAGGATCCCCGCGAGCGCCCCTTCGACCAGCAGGGCGACGCGGATCTCAAGCACAAGGCCTTCGAGCACCCGGACTCCGACTTTCTCACCTACCTGAACCTCTGGAGATTCTTCAACGAACAGAAGGAGAAGCTCTCCAACAGCCAGTTCCGCAAGGCGCTCAAGGCGAACTTCCTCTCGCACCGGAAATATCGCGAGTGGCGCGAGGTGTACCTGCAGCTCCGCCGGATCGTCCGCGACTCGGTCGGCGAGGTTGAGCCGCGGCGGCCGCACCTCGAGCCCGATGCGCACGGGATCCACCTCTCGCTCCTCTCGGGCCTCCTGGGCTCGGTCGGCAAGCTCGATGAGAAGCACGAGTACGTCGGCCCGCGCGGGCTGCGCTTTCACATCCATCCCGGCTCCGGGCTCTTTTCCGCGAAGCCCAAGTGGGTTGTCGCGGAGGAGCTGGTGCACACCACGCGGCTCTTTGCCCGGTGCGTCGCGCGGGTGAAGCCGCAGTGGATCGAGGAGGCCGCGGGGGATCTGGTCAGGCGGACCTACGCGCGTCCCGAGTGGAACGAGGAGCACGCCCAGGTGGAGGCGCGCGAGCGCGTCACGCTCTTCGGGCTCGAGCTCTTCCCGGCCCGCGTCGTTCACTACGGCCCGGTGAACCCGGCCGAGGCCCGGGAGATCTTCATCCATCGGGCGCTCGTCGAGGGCGAGTACCGGGCGCCGGCGCCGTTTCTCGAGCACAACGGGAAGGTCGCCGCGCGCATCGAGCGTCTGGAGGACAAGGCCCGCCGGCGCGACATCCTCGCGGACCGCGCGGCGCGGTTCGCCTTCTACGACCGCATCGTCCCGCAACGCGTCTACGACGGGCACCGCTTCGAGGAGTGGCGCAAGACCGCCGAGCGCCGGGACCCCCGCGCGCTCTTCATGACCGACGCGGACCTGCTCGCCGGGGACGCGAGCGACGTGACGCCCGAGCGGTTCCCGGACTCGATCACCGCGCGGGCCGTCGATCTCCCGCTCGACTACAAGCTCGCGCCGGGCGATGAGGGCGACGGCGTGACGGTCACGGCGCCGATCGAGGCGCTGAACCAGCTCGACCCG
Source organism: uncultured Phycisphaeraceae bacterium (assembly GCA_964639935.1). Taxonomy (GTDB): domain Bacteria; phylum Planctomycetota; class Phycisphaerae; order Phycisphaerales; family UBA1924; genus CALNYS01. Next base: position 1,224 of record CAZXGT010000031.1, on the reverse strand, counting down.
GAGCGCGCCGAGTGGCTCGTGCCCGGGCTGCTCAAGGAGAAGGTCGTCGCGCTGATCAAGGGGATGCCCAAGAGCGTGCGGACGAACTTCGTGCCCGCGCCGGCCTTCGCCGATCGCGTGCTGCCCCGGCTCGACCCTGACCGCGGCCCGCTCAAGGCGCAGCTGCGCGACGCGCTGCACGCGGTGACGGGCGTGGAGGTCCCGGCGAGCGCGCTCGACGGCGTCGAGATCTCCGATCACCTCCGCATGCGCATTCGCGTCGTGGACGCGGCCGGCGAGGAGATCGCCTCGGGCCGCGACGTGCGCGTGCTGCAGGCGAAGCTCGCGGAGAAGGCGCGCGCCGCGCTCGCGGAGATGCCTGAGCACGGGTTCAACCGAACGGGGCTCAACGATTGGGACTTCGGCGACCTGCCCAGAAGCGTCGAGATCGAGCGGGGCGGGGCGAGGGTGCTCGGGTACCCGGCGCTGGCCGATGAACGCGGCGAGGCGGCGCTGCGGCTCTTTGACGACCCCGACGCCGCGGATCGCTCGCACCTGGCCGGGCTTCGCCGGCTCTTTCGCGCGCATTTCAACCGGGAGTTCAAGGCGCAGGGGCGGATCCTCCCGGGGTTCGACGAGATGGCCGTGCGGTACGCGCCGATCGGCTCGGCGAGCGAGCTTCGGGAGGCGATTCTGCTGCGCATCGCGGAGCGGGCGTTCCTGCCCGACGCGGCGCTCGTTCGCGAGCGGGCGGAGTGGGAGCGGCGGCTCGACTTCGGATGGAACCGCCTTGAATCGAGCTCGCGCGAGGTGTGCGCGACGCTCGGCCAGCTGCTCGCGCAGCGGCAGGCGGTGGAGCTGGCGATCGAGTCGGCGCGCCAGCCGGAGCGGGCGAGCGCGCGGGCGGACGTGACGAGGCAGCTGGCGAATCTGACGCCGGCGCGGTTTCTGACAACGGCGCCGTGGGGCGCGCTGTCGCGGTACCCCGTGTACCTGGCGGCGGCGCGGGAGCGGCTGGCCCGGCTGCCGGGCGTCGAGCGGCGCGACGCGGAGCTTCAGCAGCGGGTGACGCCCTTTGAGAACGCGATGATCCGCAAGGCGCAGGAGCACGCGCAGCGCGGGATCGTGGACCCGCGCCTCGAGAAGCTGCGGTGGATGATCGAGGAGTTCCGCGTGTCGCTCTGGGCGCAGAAGCTGGGAACGGCCGAGCCGGTCAGCGAGAAGCGGCTTGAGAAGCAGTGGGAG
>CAZXGT010000030.1:0-19766 GCA_964639935.1 uncultured Phycisphaeraceae bacterium | reverse complement strand
CGGCGCCGCCCTCGAGCGAGGCGAAAACGGGGTCTCCGTTGATTTCGGCGGCGACCGGGGCGGACGAGGGCGAGGAATCAAGGGGGAGGAGCTGGAGGCCGCTGGCCCCCCACTGCCGCGCGCCGGCGGCGTCGAACCGCTGAAGCAGGAGCCGCCCGGCGTCGAGATTGGGCCAGACGACGACGCACTGGCCGTCGGTCGTTGCGACGACGCTCGGGGCGGGTTCGAGATCATCGTTGTCGGAGACAGCGACCCCATTTGGTCCCCAGAGAAGCGAGGCGTCGGGGGCGATGAGCTAGGCGTAGACGTCGAGGTCGCCGCCGGCGCGAATGTCGGAGAACGCGAGAAAGGCGTTGCCGTCGGCGTCGGTCGTCAGGTCGTAGTCGACGGTGGATGAGCCCATGGGGTTGTCGCTGACGAGGAGGCCCGACTCCCCCCACTGCTTGACGCCGGCGCTGTCGAGCCGCTGGAATACATCTCCGGGATCTCGGTGGCGTGTTGCAACGTCGCAGTATGGCTGGACAGAAGCGCGGGTCCAACCGGAAAGTCAGCCGTCGCGCTGGAGCCGCGAGAGGAACGCGTCGCCGTACTCGTCGAGCTTCCGTTGACCGATGCCTCTGATGCGGAGCATCTCATCGCGCGTGCGGGGCTTGTGGCGGGCGAGTTCTCGGAGCGTGTCGTCGCCGAAGATGATGTAGGCGGGGACGCCGCTTTCGGCTGCGATCTCCCGGCGGAGCGCGCGGAGCTGCTCGAAGAGATCCGCGTCGACGCCGTGCCAGTCGGCCTCTCGCCTGGGGCGCCCGGTCTCGACCACCCTGGGCTTGCGGAGAGCGACCTCGCGCCGGCCGCGGAGAAACTCGAGCGAATCGTCCGTCAGATGGACGATCGGGCGATCGCCCTCGGTGCGCCCGAGAGCGCCGAGGTCGACGAGCTGATCGACGTAGCTCTGGAGTACGGGGGTCGGGGTCTCGCGCATGAGTCCGTGGACGGAGAGCTGGTCGTGGCCCATGCGCCGGATCTTCTCTGACGCGGAGCCGCGCAGGACGGAGACGACGTGGGCCGCCCCGAAGCGGCTCTCGAGCCGGGCGACGGCGGAGAGGATCTTCTGCGCGACGAGCTTGGGCTCGGGCGCCAGCTCGTTCTCGTCGAGGCAGACGTCGCAGGCGCCGCAGGGCTCGGCGACGCTCTGCCCGAAGTAGGCGGCGAGTTGCGCGTGTCGGCATCGCATCGAGGAGCAGAACCGCTGCATGTGGCGGAGCAGCTCGAGCTGATGCTCGGGCGGTCCCTCCTCGCCCGCTTCGGCGGCGGAGCGATCCATGAGGCGTCGCCAGCGGGCGGCGTCGGCGGAGGAGTAGAGGAGGACGCACTCGGCGGGGAGGCCGTCGCGCCCGGCGCGGCCGGCTTCCTGCTGGTAGTGCTCGATGGACTTTGGCATCGTGGTGTGGATGACGCAGCGCACGTCGGAGCGGTCGACGCCCATGCCGAAGGCGACGGTGGCGACGATGACGTTGCAGCGCTCCTGCATGAAGCGATCCTGGATGCGCTGGCGCTTCTTTGCGTCGAAGCCGGCGTGATAGGCCGCGGCGTCGACGCCCCGGCTTGTGAGGTACTCCGCGGTCTGCTCGGCCTCCTTGCGGCTGAGCGTGTAGACGATGACCGCCTCGTTCTCGTGTCGCTTGATCGCTTCAATGAGCTGCGCTCTGGCGTCGGTGCGCGGCGTGACGCGGTAGGTGAGATTGGCGCGGTCGCAGTCGCCCACGAGCACGACGGGGTCGGACAGCCCGAGCTGGGCGATGACGTCCTCTCGGACCCGGTCGGTGGCGGTGGCGGTGAAGGCCCGCCAGGGGGCGCCCGGGAAGGCGCGCTTGAGATCGGTAAGGCGGCGGTACTCCGGGCGAAAGTCGTGTCCCCAGTGGCTGATGCAATGAGCCTCGTCAATGACGACGGCGCCGATCCCAGCGCGGCGGAGGAGGCTCGTGGTTCTGGTGGTCATCAGACGCTCGGGCGCGGCGTACACGAGCCTGACCTCGCCGGCCTCGATCGCGCGTTCGGCCTCGGCCGTTTCATCGGTGGTCAGACCCGAGTGCAGAGCGACCGCGGGCACGCCGCAGGCTCGCAGGGCGTCGACCTGGTCTTTCATGAGCGAGATCAGGGGAGACACGACGACGTGCGTCTGGCCGGTGATAACGGCTGGAAGCTGGTAGCAGAGGCTCTTGCCGCCGCCGGTGGGCAGAACGACCATGGAGTCGCGGCCGTCGAGGGCGGCGCGCACGGCCTCGTCCTGAAGCGGGCGGAGCGACTCGAAGCCCCAGTAGCGCTGGAGAGCGTCGAGCGTTCGGCGGTCGGCGGCGGCTTCCGTGCCCATGCGGTCGATGGTAGCGACGCGATCAGCCGGCGGCGGCCCCGGCCTCGGCGCGGGTGACGTGCTCCTCGGCCTCGTTGGCGATGCCGGCGAGCATGGCGTTGAAGACGATGCCGTGAAGCGGGACGACGCCGTACCAGTAGGCGAGTCCGAAGAGGCCCTTGGGCTTGAAGCGAGCGGTTTGGGTAAGAACGCAGCGGTCGTCGCCTCGGGGCTCCATCTCGAAGGTGAGCGTGGCGACGCCCGGTACCTTCATCTCGGCGCGGAGCTCGAGAAGTCGGCCCTCCTCGATGCCGGTGACGCGCCAGAAGTCGATGGCGTCGCCGTAGGCGATCTCCTCCGGGTCGCGTCGCCCTCGCCTGAGGCCGGGCCCCCCGATGACGCGGTCCATCACGCCGCGGAGGGTCCAGAGGAAGTCGGCGGAGTGGTAGCCGCGTCCGCCGCCGATGCGGCAGCAGGCGGTGAAGACGGCTTCTGCAGAGGCGGCGACCTCACGGGAGCGAGCGTCGACGAAGGTCTTTCCGCCGGCCCAGTCGGGGTCGGTGGGGATCTCGCCGGCGTCGGACCAGGAGGTCTCAACGTCGGCGGCGGCGAGCTTGCCCAGGGCCGCGGCGATGGCCTCGCGGCAGGTGAGCAGGCGTTGGGGCATGAGTCGCTCAGCGTCGTGGTTCTCGACAACGACGCGATTCTTGAGCCCTTCGGCGAGAGGGCGGGCGATGCGGCTTGAGATCGGCGTGACGAGGTGGATCCACAGCGAGCTGAGTTTCGGCGTGAGCACGGGGACGGGGATGATCAGCCGCTTGGGGAGGCCGCGCTCCTCCTGCATGATTCGCATGAGCCGGCGGTAGGTGACGACGTCTGGCCCGCCGATGTCGAGCTTTCGACCGGCGGTCTCGGGGACGTCGAGGCAGGCCACGAGGTAGTGGAGGACGTTGCGGACGGCGATGGGCTGGCTCTCGGTCCGCACCCACCGCGGGGTGAGCATGACCGGGAGTCGTTCTACGAGATAGCGGAGAATCTCGAAAGAAGCCGAGCCGGACCCGATGATCATCGCGGCGCGGAAACTGGTGAGCGGAACCGCGGACTCGGCGAGGATCTCCTCGACCTCCCGTCGGGACCGGAGGTGCGCGGAGAGTTCCTCACCCATTTCGCCGAGACCGCCGAGATAGATGATTCGCTTGACGCCGGCCTGTTCCGCGGCGCTCGCGAAGGTTCGCGCGAGCCGGCGGTCCTTCTCCGCGTAGTCTCCGCCGGCGGACACCATCGAGTGAACGAGGTAGTAGGCGACATCACACCCTTGCATCTTTGCAGCGAGTTCGTCGACGTCGGAGATGTCGCCCTCGACGAGCTCGACGTCGTCGCGCCGCGACCATGGCTCGTCATGGAGCTTGCGCGGGCTCCGACTAAGGCACCTGAGCGAGTGGCCCGCCTCGAGCAGACGCGGAGCCAGACGCCCGCCGATGTATCCCGTGGCGCCGGTCAGGAAGATCTTCATGCGCGCCCTTCCGTTCATTGTTTGCGGGTTCGGCGGGAGACGGGCGGTCGATTCAGACGGCGGTTCGGCGGCGTGCGACGGCTCCGGTGACATCGACAACAGCTTCACCGTTGGTGATGAAGGCGTGATGATGCGGCTCGATGCGGACGAGTTTCATGCCGGTGAAAAGGCCGAAGGCGGGGAGCACGGCGACGCGGTTGGCGAACCAGAAGCATGCGGCGCGGAGGGAGGCGGGGCTCGGACCGAAGCGCCCGCCGAGGCGGATCGCGGGGTGGATGTGCCCGGCAAGGGTGGGCGCGTCGGGGGGCGCGTGGGCGGGATCGTGGACGAGCGTGAGTCCTTTGTGATCGGCACGATGACCGAGGTCCTTGATGGCGAAGTCACGCTCGAGGCGGCGGGTCCATCGGTCGTGGTTTCCGCGAACGAGCGCCACGTCGAGGTTTGGGCAGGATCGGCGCCACGCCATGAGCTGCGTTGCTGTTTCCCCCGCGGGGCAGAGGGGCGCGTGGAAGAGATCGCCGAGGATCAGGAGCTGCTCGGCGCCGAGGCCCTCGATGAGAACCGTGAGGCGGTCGAGATCCCGGCGGGTGACCTCTTCGGGCACGGGAGCTCCGCCGGCGCGGAAGTGTTCGGGCTTGCCGAGATGCAGATCGGCGATGTAGAGCGTGCGCACGTCGTTTCGGTACACGGCTCTATCAGCGAGAAGCGTGAGGCGAACGCCGTTCCAGTCGATGTCGCATCGGCTGCTCGTCACGATCTCGCCCTCTCCCTGCGAGCGGTTCGGCTGGCGGACGCGAGCGCGTCCTCCTCGAGCGACGCGGCCATCCTACGGACTCGGGCTTCCCATGTCTCACTGGAGACGTGCGTGGCGCGGAGACTCTCGGCCCAGAGCGGGAACGCGAGAGGCGTGAGGCGTTCGCAGGTCTTGATGACGAGCGTCTGTCCTGCGATGCGATCGAGCGCCGAGCGGAGGCGCTGGAACTCGAGCTGGCTCTCGAGCACCTCGCGCTTCGCCTGGGTGAGGAGAAGGTTTCCGGGGTCGAACTCGCGGAAGACGTCGAAGAACATCTCGCTCGAGGCCTGCATGTGCCGGGAGGAGGTCTTGCGGCCGGGATGGCCGACGCTGGTGAGCCCGGCGATGCGCGCGATCTCGCGGAAGTGTCGGCGGGCGAGCTCGGCGGAGTTGAGCGATTCGAGGAGATCTTCGAGGAGGTTCTCACTCGAGAGCAGCTCGCGCCAGAGCGGCTCGTCGATCTCGACCGGTGTCTCGCAGAGGAGTTCGATGCCGTAGTCGGTGGGGGTCGCCTGCGCCGAGACGGGCGTCCTGCGCGCGAGGCGGGTGGAGATGAGGGCGCCGAGGCCTTCGTGGGTCAGTCTTCCGGCGAGTGGATAGAGGAAGAAATGCCGCGAGCGGCGGTGGTCGACCCGCTCGATGAGGAGCTGATGATCGCGGGGGATGACAGAATCATGGGCCTGCCGCTCGAGGAGCGGCCTGACGGCCTGCATCTCGGGGCCGTCGAACTCGCCGCCGGCCGCGCGATCGAGCAGCGTGCGCACTGAATCGGAGAGCTGCGTCGAGAGAGGCATGCGGCCCCCGGACCATCGCGGGACGGCGCCTCGGGCCGATTTGGCTCTGGTCACAAAGGCGGTCATCTCGCGGAGCTTCTCGAATCGGAGCACGCGCCCGGCGAAGACGAAGCGGTCGCCTGGACGGAGGTTGGCGACGAAGGATTCCTCGACGGCTCCGAGGGTTCGGCCGGAGGTGTACTTCACGAGGACGCCGGCGTCCGAGACGATGGTGCCGATGGCCATGCGGTGGGCTGTGGCGATGGCGCGGCCGGCGACGGTCCAGCGGCCCGGGGCATCGGGATCTTCGGCGAGACGGGCGAATCGCGGGTAAGCGGTCAGCGCGGCGCCGCCCCGCACGCAGAAATCCATTGTCCACGTCCATTCCTCGTCTGTCAGATCGCGGAAGGCGTGTGTTTCGCGGATCTCGCCGAGGAGCTCTTCGCTTGTGAATCCGCCGCCCATCGCAACGGTGACGAGATGCTGGGCGAGGACGTCGAGCGGTTTCTCGAGAGGCGGGCGGCTTTCGAGTCGGCCTTCTGCGAGCGCGCGGCGCACCGCGGCGAACTCGATGAGCTCGAGGGCGTGGGTGGGGGTGCCGAGAACGCGGGAGGCGAGCCCCGGGCGGTGACCGGATCGTCCGGCGCGCTGGACGAGGCGGGCGACTCCCTTGGGACTGCCGATCTGGATGACCTGATCGACGGGCCAGAAATCGACGCCGAGATCGAGCGACGAGGTGCAGACCACGCAGCGGAGCGGCGAGGTGGGTTCTCCTTCGGCGCGAAGGAGGCGTTCGACCTCGCGGCGGATCTCGGCGTCGAGCGATCCGTGATGCAGGGCGATGGCCCCGATGAGGTGCGGGGCGTTTGTGTTGAGAGCCCGGAACCAGAGCTCGGCCTGGGATCGGGTGTTGGTGAAGAGGAGCGTTGTCTGCGCTCGTTCGATGCGCTCGAGAACCTCGCCCACGAGCCGAGTCCCGAGGTGACCGGCCCAGGGGTAGGCCGCGGCGCCCTTCGGGGGGATGATGGTTTCGATCTCGATGCGCTTGGATTGGCGTCCGCGGATGAGCACGCCCTGGCTGGCGCGTTCGCCGAGCAGAACGTGCATCGCCTGCTCGGTGTTGCCGAGGGTGGCGGAGAGGCCCCAGGTGCGGACGTCGCTGGAGAGGCGGCGGACGCGGGCCATCGCGAGCTCGGCCTGCACTCCGCGCTTGGTCGCCATGAGCTCGTGCCACTCGTCGGCGACGATGCAGCGGACGTTTCGGAAGAGCCTCGGCGCGTCGGCGTAGGAGAGCAGGATGGTGAGGCTCTCAGGCGTTGTGACGAGACAGTTCGGGGGGCGCTCGCGCTGGCGCTTCTTGACGGCGGATGAGGTCTCGCCGATGCGTTTTTCGACGGTCCAGCCGAGGCCGAGCGCGTCGAGCGGCGACCGCAGTGACTCGACGGTGTCGGTGGCGAGCGCGCGGAGCGGTGTGATCCAGACAACGCGGAGGCCGGGGGCGGGGTCGCTTTCCTCGGCGACAGCCTCGGCCACGGGGCCGAGCCATGCGGCGTGGGTCTTTCCGGTTCCGGTGGGCGAGTGGATGAGGCCGGAGAGGCCGTTGAGATAGGCGGTCCAGGCCTCGCGCTGGAACCTGAACGGCGACCAGCCCACGCGTTCAAACCATGGGGCGAGCGTCGGAGTGGGGTCGACGGGGGCCGTCACCAGCCGCGCTCCTCGATGAGGCTCTTGAGCGCGGAGATGGTGTCGGCCTCGTGGGGCTCCTTGTCGGGGCGCTGGCGGAGGATGCGCGGGAAGCGGACGGCGACGCCGGACTTGTGGCGGCTCGATTCGCGGGCGCCCTCGAAGGCGATTTCAAAGACGCGGGCGGGCTCGACCGTGCGGACGGGTCCGGTCCTGCCGGTGGTGTGCGCGCGGATCCAGCGGTCGACCTCCTCGATCTCGGCGTCGGTGAGGCCCGAGTACGCCTTGGCGAAGGGGACGAGCTGGCGCGCGCCGTTGCGGTCGTCCCAGACGCCGAAGGTGTAGTCGGTGTACAGGGAGGCTCGGCGTCCGGAGCCGAGCTGGGCGGCGATCATGACGGCGTCGACGGTGCAGGGATCGATTTTCCACTTGAGCCACCCTGCGGCGCGACCGGAGTCTTTGGTGCGGCCGACGCCATAGGTCGAGTCCTTGCGTTTGAGCATGAGCCCCTCGGCGCCGCGGGCGACGCTCTGATCGCGGAGCTGGGCGAGGCGGGTCCACGATTCCGCTTCGATGGGTTCAGAGAGCCTGATGGCGCCGTCGCCGAGATCGTGAATGGTTTCGGCGAGCGCGGCGCGGCGTTCGCGGAGCGGGCGCTCGCGCTGATCCTCGCCGTTCGCTTCGAGGAGGTCGTAGGCAAGAAAGACGGCGGCGTCGCGCTGGAAGAGGGCGAGCTGGTGGGTCGGGGCGACGTTGCGATTGAGTCGCGTCTGGAGTCTGGAGAAGGGAGCGGGCTTCTCGCCCGACCAGATGAGGAGTTCACCGTCGAGGACGACGCCGTCCGGCAGGCCCGCGGCGGGAGCGGCGATCTCGGGGAAGGCGAGGGTGACGATCTCCTCGCCGCGAGACCAGAGGCTGACGCGACCGCGGCGCTTGATGAGCTGGGCGCGGACGCCGTCCCACTTCCACTCGGCGAGCCATTCGTCGCGTTCGCCGAGTTCGTGGGGATCTGAGACGAGCGTGTGGGCGAGGAAGAAGGGGTAGGGGCGATCGGCATCGCTCTGGTCAGAGCGGGCGAAGAGGGACTCGTAGAAGCCCGGGTCGGGGCGGATCGATCCGGCGAGGCGATGGGCCATGACGCCGGGTTCGACGCCGGCGAGATTGGCCAGCGCGCGAGTGAGGAGCTTTTTCCCGACGCCGATGCGGAAGCCGCCTCGGATGAGCTTGTGGTAGACGAGGCGTTCGTCGGCGGAGAATCGGGACCATGCCCGGCGGATGATCCGTTTGCGATCGGCGTCGCTTGAGCGCGCGAGCGGGGCGACGGAGTCGTTGATCACCTCGGCGAGCGAGGACTCGGGAGGGCGAGGTTCGTTGGCGTGATCGGGGATCAGGAGGGCGACGGCTTCGGAGAGATCCCCGGCGGCGGCGTAGCAATCGGCGATGAGCCAGGGCGGATAGCCGGAGACCTCGGCGGCGAGCTCGCGGAGGACGCGCGTGGAGGCGCCACCCCTGGGCCGCTGGCCGGCGATGATGGCGATCGCCCACGCGGCGTCGGCGGGGTCGGCTTGCTCGAAGAATCGCTCGAGGATCTCGACCTTCTCGCTCGTCGCGTTGGCGGCGTCGAGATCGAGGTAGAGGCGGGCGAAGGCGCGCATCAGGAGGCGTCCTCGTCGGCGAGGTCGAACGCGTCCTCCTGGGGGAGGTCGCCGCGGCGGGTCGGCAGGACGGCGCCTTCGAGGCCGAGGTTTTCCGTGACGTACCGAGCGAGCGGTGCGGCGTAGCCGTGGGTGGCGAAGACGCGCGAGGCGCCGACGGCCTTGATGGTCCTGATGAGGCCCGGCCAATCGGCGTGATCGGAGAGGACAAAGCCGCGGTCGGCGGCGCGCCAACGGCGTCGTCCGCGGACGCGCATCCAGCCTGAAGCGAAGGCGGTTCGCGAACCGCCGGGTCCGCGGAACCGGCGAGTCCAGGGGGTGGCGTCGACGGAGGGCGGGGCCACGATCAGCGCGCCGTGGGCTCTGAGGTCGGGCGCGGTCTCCTTCCGCGCGTGGATCACCTCTCCGAGATCGACGCCTCGCTCGGCGTAGACGTCGCAGAGCTTCTTGACGGCGCCGTGGGCTCCGACGGGCGCGATGGAGCGGTCGAGGAGAGAGATGACGCGCTGGGCCTTTCCGAGGGCGTAGGCGAAGAGGAGACTCGTCCGCCCGGCGTCGCGGTTTTCGCGCCACCAGTCGTTGATCTCGCGGGCCACCTCTTCTTGTGGGCGCCAGGTGTAGATGGGGAGAGCGAAGGTGCTCTCGGTGACGAAGGCGTCGCAGGGGACGAGCTCGAAGGGCTCGCAGGCGCGGTCGGGGTCGGTTTTGTAGTCGCCGGTGACGACCCACGTTTCGCCTGAGGCGTGCTCGATGCGGGCCTGCGCCGAGCCGAGAACGTGACCGGCGGGGTGCAGGGACACGCGGGTGTTGCCGAGGTCGATCGGCTCGCGGTGCTCGAGCTCGATGATGTTCAGGTCGGGGCTGATGCGCTTTCGGATGACTGCGGCGGTATCGGGAGTGCAGATATACTCGCCGTGTCCCGCGCGGGCGTGATCGGCGTGAGCGTGGGTGATAACGGCGCGGTGGACGGGCATCCATGGATCGACGTGGAAGCCGCCGGTGTGGCAGGCGAGACCGCGGTCATCGGGGGTGAGCAGATCCTGGCGGGTGGACACGATTGATGATAGTCGCCGATGGCTCCCGGCGATTCTCGGGGCCCTAGTGTGAACGCCCCCCTTCTCGAAACTTCGCAGATGGAGCAAGAGTGTGAGTCCACCGGCTGAGACGGCCATCGACGCGAGCCTGTTCGCTGAGGCGGAGGCGCTGATGCGCCGGCATCTCGAGCGCGAGGCGTCGGAAGATCCGACGCCGTCGCTTTCGCCCGAGGAGGCGGCGAGTGCGACCGAGATCGAGTTGCCGCGAGAGGGCGTCGGCGAGCCGGCGGCGCTCGAGCGGCTTCGGGCGGTTCTGGACGCGACGCCCCCGACCGCGGGTCCGCGGTTCGTGAACCAGCTCTTTGCGGGTCGCGAGCGGGTGGCGACGATCGCGGAGCTTGCTTCGGCGGCGCTGAATACGTCGATGTACACGTTCAAGGCGGCGGGCGTGCAGACGCTGGTCGAGCGGGCGTGCCTCGAGCGGATGCTGGAGAAGGCGGAGATGGCGGGCGGGGACGGGATGTTCACCCCAGGCGGCTCGCTCTCGAACCTGGCGGCGATGATCGTCGGACGGAACGAGGTTGTTGAAGGCGCCGGGGCCGACGGGTTCGACGGGCGGAGGCGCGTGATTTACGTCTCCGCCGAGGGCCATTACTCGATCACGAAGAACGCGGGCATGATCGGCGTCGGGCGCAAGAACATTCGTGAGGTGGGGGTTGATTCCGAGGGGCGCATGCGGCCGGAGCTTTTGGCGGACGCGATCGCGACGGATCGGGAGCGCGGGCTCGAGCCCATGATGATCATCGCGACGAGCGGGACGACGGTGATGGGGGCGTTCGACCCGCTCGGGGAATTGGCGGAGATCGCTCAGGCTGAGGGGCTGTGGCTCCACGCGGATGGGGCCTTTGGCGGGACGGCGCTGATGCACCCGGAGACTCGGGGCCTTCTGGATGGGATCGATCGGTGCGATTCGCTGACCTGGGACGCGCACAAGGCGATGGGCGTGCCGCTGACGTGTTCGGTGGCGCTGACCCGGAAGCCGGGGCTGATGCGGAAGCACTTTGACGAGACAGCCTCGTACTTGTTTCAGCAGGATCTCGAGGATGCGGAGGCGGGCTGGCTCAACCCGGGGCTGCGATCGCTGCAATGCGGACGGCGAAACGACGCGCTGAAGCTGTGGGCTCAGTGGCAGTGCCTGGGCGACGAGGGGTACGCGAAGCGGGTGGAGCGGCAGCTCGAGCTGGCGAGGACCGTTGCGGAGATCGCGAGGGAGACGCGCGGCGTGCGGCTGACGCACGAGCCGAGATGGCTGACGGTGTGCTTCGAGCTCGATGGAAAATCGAGTGAAGCGGTCTGCGAGATGCTCACGCGAGAGGGCACGCTCAAGGTGGGGTACGGGATCGTCGCTGGGCGGAAGGTGATCCGGCTGGTGACGGTGAACGCTGAGCACACGCCGGGCGACATCGAGCGGATGATGGCCGACATTTTCGAGGCCGGCGAGCGGGCGCCGTCGGGCGACAACGCGGTCTGAGCCCGCCTCTTTCATCGATCGTTTGCCGGGTTCCTCGCCCGCGTTGCGTTCTCCCGGAACGGAGGGGTGACGGGAGAATGAGGCAAACGCGACCACGGCGCGGATCTCGCGGCGCTGGGGGGCGGGCGCTGCTCAGATCTAGGGGGCTGTCGCGGGATCCTGAGAGGCCGGCTCGGTCTGGAGGCGGACGAGTTCGGCGTATCGGCCCTCGCGCGACATGAGTTCCTCATGTGGGCCTATTTCTGTGACCTGTCCGTGGTCCAGGACGACGATCCGGTCGGCGTGGCGGATGGTGCTCAGGCGGTGGGCGATGACGAAGGAGGTTCGGCCGCGCATGAGGCGGGCGAGCGAGGCCTGGATGAGCTGTTCGCTCTCGGCGTCGAGGTTGCTGGTGGCTTCGTCGAGGATGAGGATTCGTGGGTCGGCGAGGATCGCGCGGGCGATGGCGAGGCGCTGCTTTTGTCCGCCCGAGAGCCGGACGCCGCGCTCGCCGATGAGGGTGTCGTAGCCGTCGGGGGTTTCGGTGATGAAGCGGTGGGCACTCGCGGCCTCGGCGGCGGCGAGGATGTCCTCGCGTGTGGCGTGGCGGCGGGCGTAGGCGATGTTCTCGGCGATCGTGCCGTCGAAGAGGAAGACGTCCTGCTCGACGACGCCGAGAAGGCGGCGATAGCTGGCGGGATCGATGTCGCGAAGGTCGGTTCCGTCGAGACGGATGACGCCGACAGAGGGATCATAGAAGCGGGCGATGAGGTTGCAGAGGGTGGTCTTGCCCGAGCCGGAGGGTCCGACGAGGGCGATCGTCTCGCCGGGCTCGATCTCGAGGTTGACGTCCGCGAGGACGAGTTCGGGTTGACCGTCCCCGGATTGCTCGTTCGACGATTCCGATTCGGGCGAGCCGGAGTCGCCGAGTCGCCAGCGGCGCGATTTCCCGGAGGAGGCTCTCGGCCCCGCGGGGTAGGCGAAGCTGACGGCTTCAAGGGTGATCCGACCCTCGGTTTCCGCGGGCGAGACCGTTCGCCCGGCGGCGGACTGCTCGTACTCGCGTGGTTCGCTGAGCAGGTCGATGACGCGGTCGAGGCCGGCGAGCTGATTCTGGACGTTGGCGGCGCTGGAGACGAGCGATTCGAGCGGACCGAGGAGCCATCCGAGATAGAGGAGAAAGGCGATGAGATCGCCGGTGGTCCGCTCGCCCTGAAGGACCGCTTGCCCGAAGACGAGGAGCACCGCGATGGTCGCGAGGGGGACGATGACCTGCCAGAGGATTTCGAGGGATCTCGCCCACCACCAGGCGCGGATCTCCTGGCGGGCCATGAGATGGCCGCGCGAGGTGAAGCGAGCGTTTTCGGCGGGCTCTCGGGCGAAGCCTCGAACGACGCGCATCCCTCCGAAGACCTCGGCGGCCTGCGAGTCGAGGCCCTGGCGCGTGGCGCGGATGTCGCGGTACATCGGGCGGATGCGGCCGATCCATGTGCGGTGACTGAACCACACGATGGGGAGAAAGAGCAGCGAGGCGAGGAGCATCGTCCAGTCAATGAAGGCGAGGATGATGAGGGTGCCGGAGAGTTGGACGACCGCTCGCCACGGGTTGTAGATGAGGGAGAAGATGAGATCGCCGACGCTTCCGGCATCCTCGCGGAGCATGCTTGAGGCGCCGCCGGATTTGATTGACTGGATGCGGTGAAGCGGGAGCCGCGCGGCGTGGTCAAAGACGCGGCGGCGGACCTGGACCTGCACGCGCTTGACCAGTCGCGTGCACTGCCAGCGTCCCCACATGGAGAAGGCAACGCCGACGATGGTGGCGACGAAGACGACGGCGCAGATGAGATAGAGGAGCGTCTGCCGGTCGGCGCTTGGAAGCAGCGGGAGCTTCTCGGAGGGCGGGGCGTCGGCGAGAACGTGGTCGAAGACGAGCTTTGTGGCGTATGGCGGGAGGAGCCCGAGGACGGTGGCGATCGAGAGGGTTGCGAGGGAGAGGGCGAGGGTGCGGCGGTGTCCCTCGAGAAGCCTCCAGTAGCGGCGCAGGAGCTCGGAGAAGGTGCGCGTTCGGGGGCGACGCGGCGTTCCAGCGCGGGAGGTCTCCCCGGGCGGGAGGGGCTTTTCAGCGGCCCATGCTTCGTATTTCGCACGGCTCGAGCGGGCGGAGGGCATAGAGAAGATGGTAGCGCGTGTCCTGCGGCGGGGCGTCCTGGACGAGCGAGCGTGGCGACTTTCAGCGGATGCGATCCTACGATGGGCGCGGCGGCGGACGCCGTGGACGGAGCAAACAAATGATCTTGGAACGAGTGTATGACGAGAGGTTGGCGCAGGCAGCGTATCTGATCGGTTGCCAGCGTACGGGCGAGGCGGTCGTGATCGATCCGGAGCGAGATGTTGATCGGTACATCGAGCTCGCGGAGGCGAACCAGCTGCGCATCACGGCCGTCGCCGAGACGCACATTCACGCGGATTTCGTGTCGGGGGCGAGGGAGCTCGCCGAGCGGGTCAACGCGACGGTGTATGTGTCCGATGAGGGCGACGCCGATTGGAAGTACCAGTGGCTGGACTCGAAGGTCGGCGGCGGGAGCTACGAGCACCGGCTGCTCAAGGACGGCGACCGGTTCAGTGTCGGGAACATCGAGTTTGAGGCGATGCACACACCCGGGCACACGCCGGAGCATCTTTGTTATCTGGTGATCGATCGGGGCGGCGGCGCGGGCGAGCCGATGGGGCTTCTCTCGGGAGATTTCGTGTTCGTGGGCGACCTTGGGCGGCCCGACCTGCTCGAGACGGCGGCGGGGCACGCGGGGAACATGGAGCCTTCGGCGAGGCGGCTCTTTGAGAGCGTTCAGCGCCTGGGCGACCTGCCGGAGTATCTGCAGGTGTGGCCGGCGCACGGAGCCGGCAGCGCGTGCGGGAAGGCGCTCGGGGCGGTTCCGACGAGCACGATCGGCTACGAACGGCGTTTCAGCCCCGCGATGCAGGCGGCGAGAGAGGAAGAGGAATTCGTCGAGTTCATCCTGAGCGGTCAGCCGGAGCCGCCGGTGTATTTCAAAGCCATGAAGCGGGTGAACAAGGAGGGGCCGTCGGTGCTGGGCTCGCTCCCGGCGCCTCCGAAGATGTACGCCCCTGAGCTCCAGCGGCTCGATGGTGGGCGCGTGGTGATTGTGGACACGCGCGGATGGGACGCGTTTCGGAGCGGGCACGTTCCGGGAGCGCTGTCGCTCCCGCTCATCGAGTCGTTTCCGACAGACGCGGGTTCGTTTGTTCGCGAGGATGAGGAGATCTATCTGATTGTCGAGGAATCGCGGGTCGAAGAGGCGGTGCGGGAGCTCGTTCGGATCGGGCTTGATCGGATCCGCGGTTGGTTCGCGCCGGTGGAGGTCGAGCGATACGCCGACGACGATCACGAGCTCGCGAGGATCCGGCAGGTCACGGCGGATGAAGCAGCGGAGCTCGTGTCGGGAGGCGGGGCGAACGTTCTCGATGTGCGACGGAAGACGGAGTACGACGAGGATCATGTGCCGGGAGCGATGAACATCGCGCACACGCGGCTGATGGACCGTTTGGAGGAGGCTCCGCGGGGCAAGCCTCTGCTGACGCATTGCCGGTTGGGTGTGCGATCCGCGCGTGCCAGCGCGTTCTTGCAGCGAGCCGGGTTCGATGTGATCAATCTTGAGGGAGGGTTCGTCGCGTGGCGGAAGGCGAACCCGGAGATGACGACGTCTGAGTCCAGGGAGGCCACGGTATGAGCGCGGCTCCGAAGAAGACGGTTTCGATCGAGGAGGTCTCGGCTGATCAACTCGATGCGTGGATCAGCCGGGGAGGCGTGCGGGTGATTGACGTTCGCGAGCCCGCGGAGCACGCTCGGGAGCATGTGCCCGGGGCGAAGCTGGCGCCGGAAGGGCGCGACGTGGAGCCCGGCGGGGCGGCGACGGTTTTCTATTGCCGGAGCGGGGTGCGATCGCGCTCCGCGGCCGAGCGCTTTGCGGAGCGGGGCGAACGGGCGCACCATCTGAGCGGCGGGATTGAGGCGTGGAAGCGCGCCGGGAAGCCGGTGATCGTCTCGCCCGAGGCGCCGATGGCGATCATGCGGCAGGTGCAGGTCGTCGCCGGGAGTCTGATCGTGCTCGGGGTCGCGCTGGGCGTATTCGTCAGCGCGTGGTGGCTGGCGCTTTCCGCGTTCGTTGGGTGCGGGCTGATGTTCGCGGGCCTCACGGGGTGGTGCGGGATGGCGAAGCTGCTCGGGGCGATGCCGTGGAATCAGCGATCGAGCGATCGAAGCGGGCGCGGCACGGTTGAGCCGGCGTCGTGATCCTCGCGCTGCTCGGGGCGCTCGCGATCGGGCTCTCGCTTGGGATTTTCGGATCGGGCGGGTCGATCCTGACGGTCCCGGTTCTGATCTACGTCCTTGAGCATCCGGGCAAGGCGGCGATTGCGGAGTCGCTTGCGATCGTGGGCGGGGTCGCGCTCGTGAGCGCGGGGCCGTACGCGAGGGATCGCCTGGTCGACTGGCGGAACGTCGTCCTGTTCGGCGTGCCGGCGATGGCTGGAACGAGCCTCGGAGCCGTGCTCGCCGGATTCGTGACCGGGAGCACGCAGCTGATCGTTTTCGCGTTGGTGATGGCGGTCGCCGCGGGGCTGATGTGGAGGCGCTCGGCCCCGGGCACGGATGACGCGGGATCGCGGGGAAATCGGGAGAAGCGCGCGGTGCTCCGGATCGGGCTGGATGGGATTGGAGTCGGCGCCTTGACAGGGTTCGTCGGCGTTGGGGGCGGTTTTCTGATCGTCCCGGCGCTGGTGCTGCTCGGCGGGCTGTCGATGCGTCTGGCGGTTGGGACCAGCCTCCTGATCATCGCGATGAAGTCGGTGGTCGGCTTCGCGACGTATCTGCCCCAGCTTGGGGAGCTGGGGCTGCCGGTGCAGTGGCGGACGATCGGGGTATTCATCGTGGTTGGGGCGGTCGGGAGCTTCGCGGGGAAATCGGTCAGTGGGCGGATCGATCAGCGGCGGCTCAAGCGCGGGTTCGCGGTCTTCCTCGTGGTGATGGCGGCGTTCATCGCGGCGCGCGAGGGGTCGGCGCTGGCGGGGTCGGGGGGCTCGCCGGAACCTCAGCTCGAGACGTCGAGCGACTCGCCGCAGCGCCGGCAGTAGTGAGCGTCGGGCTCATGGCCCTGAAGCCCGCAGGAGGGGCAAGCCCGATCGCTGTAGGGGTCGCGGCGGCGGAAACCGCTCATCTCGGCCGTGACGATGCCGGTGGGCACGATGATCAGCGAGTAGCCAAAGAGGACGAGAACGGCGGTGGTGAGCTTTCCGACGATGGTGACCGGGACGATGTCGCCGTAACCGACGGTTGTCATGGTGATGACGGCCCAGTACATGGCGCTCGGCATGGAATTGAAGGGCTCGTTGCCGGCGTTGGCTTCGACGATGTGCATCACAGCGCTGGCGATCAGAACGACGATGAGCACAGACGCGAGGAACACCGCGATTTTGTGTCGGCTCTGGACGAGCGCGAGGCGTAGCGAGTTCGCCTCGGACAGAAATCGGGTGAGTTTCAGCACGCGGAAGATTCGGAGCAGGCGCAGGGTCCGCACGACCAGAAGACGCTCGCCGCCCGGCACGACGAGCCCGATGAACGCGGGCAGGATCGCGAGGAGATCGATGACGCCAAAGAAGGATCTGGCGTAGCGCCACCGCCTGCGGGCGACGATGAGGCGGAGTATGTATTCAATGGTGAAGAGCGCCGTGAACATCCATTCGAGGGCGAGGAGCCACCGGCGGTATGGCTCTTCCGCAGCCGCGGGCAGTGTGCTCAGGATCACCACGAACACCGAAACAAAGATCGCAACGATGAGCGCGATGTCGAACGCCTTGCCGGAGGGCGTCTCGGCTTCGAAGATGATGATGTAGAGACGCTCGCGCCACCGTGCGCGAGTGGGCGAGGACTCAGGTTTTCGTGGTGGGTCCATCGGCGTCTCCGGCGGCTGTCGACTGTCTGCATCGGTCATCGGCGGCCTGGCGACGGTCTCAACAGTTGACAATCGCGCCCTGCGTGTTAGTGTCCGACAAGCATCAAGAGATCCGGGACGGACATCATCCCGGACGGCAACCGATTGGTCAGACGACCAACACGGTGCCGAGCCCAGCCACGGCAAGGAGCGATGCGGGCGGCCCCCCCGGGGAGCCGTCAAACACGCAGCAACGGTTGCTGCCACTTCTTGCCAGACTGAGCCGGGCTGATCGCGATGCCGTGAGGGACCACGGGATGCAGGACCGCCAGGACGGTGAGACCCAGACAACCTTCAGCTTCGAGTTCTTTCCTCCAAGAAGCGACGAGGCGCTCGAGACCCTGATGGAGACGCTTCAGGAGATCGAACCGCTCGAGCCGTCGTTCGTGAGCGTGACCTGTCGCGCGGGAACTCACGAGTGCGACCGCACGCGGCGCCTCGTCCAGCGTTTTCACGACGACACGACGCTCACGAGCATCCCGCACCTGACGTGCCGCGGCCGCTCGCGTGAGGATGTGCGGGCGTTGCTCGAGCAGTATTTCGCCGACGGCGTCAAGGGGATTCTGGCGCTCGCCGGCGATCCGATCGAGGGCGACGAGGTGTGCGACGACTACAAGTACGCCGCGGATCTCGTGCGCGACATTCAGCAATTCAACGCGGAGATCACGGATCCCGCGCGACGGTTCCAAGTGGGGGTCGCTGGGTTTCCCGAGGGGCATCCGGACACGCCGAACCGGCTGGAGGAGATGGCGCACCTGAAGGCGAAGGTGGACGAGGGCGCCGACTGGATCTGCACGCAGCTGTTCTTTGATAATCGGGACTACTACGACTATCGCGAGCGGTGCGAGCTCGAATCGATCGACGTGCCGATTCTTGCGGGGATCATGCCCGTGACCTCGTGGAAGGCGTACGAGAAGATGGCCGAGCTGGCGGGGGGCGTTCGATACCCCGCGTCCCTGATCCGTTCGCTTCGCCGTTGTGATGACGCGGAGTCGGTGGCGCGCGTCGGCGTGCACTGGGCGACGGAACAGTGTCGCGACCTCCTGGATCACCAAGTCGACGGTCTGCACTTCTACACGTTGAATCGCTCCCGGGCGACGCTCGAGATCTATCGCAGCCTCGGCGTCAAGACATCCCGCGCTCTTGCTGCTTCCGCTTGAGGACACCGATCATGCCCAGCCGTTTTCTTGATGCTCTGTCCCAGCGCCGCCTCGTCATCGACGGGGCGATGGGGACGTCTCTTCAGTCCTGCGACTGCTCGCTTCACGAGGACTATCTCGACAAAGAGAACTGTTCGGAGGTTCTCGTCCTGACGCGGCCGGACGTGGTCGGCGGGATTCACGAGTCGTTTCTCGAAGCTGGCGCAGACTGCGTTGAGACGAACTCGTTCGGCGCGAGCACAATCACGCTTGGCGAGTTCGAGCTTGAGGATCGGACGAGGGAGATGAACCGGCTGGCGGCCTCGATTGCGAGGGAAGCCTGCGACAAGCACTCCACGGAGGAGAAACCGAGGTTTGTTCTGGGATCGATCGGCCCGGGCACGAAGCTGCTGACGCTCGGGCAGGTGGATTGGGAGGTCCTGCTCAAGGCGTACCGGGAACAGGCGATCGGGCTGATCCAGGGCGGCGCGGACGCGTTCATCATCGAGACGTGCCAGGACCTGCTGCAGGTCAAGTGCGCCATCAACGGATGCCTCGCGGCGCTCGCGGATCAGGGGAAGACGCACGAGGACATCCCGATCCTTGTGAGCGTGACGATCGAGACGAACGGGACAATGCTGCTCGGGACGGAGATCAGCGCGGCGGCGCGGACGCTGGCGAGCTTCCCGATCGCGTCGCTGGGTCTGAACTGCGCGACGGGGCCCGAGGAGATGGTGGAGCACGTGCAGTGGTTGAGCCGGCATTGGGATCGGCACATCAGCCTGGTGCCCAACGCGGGGCTGCCGGAGCTGCGCGACGGCCAGACGGTGTACCCGCTCGAGCCCGAAGCGTTCGCTGAAAAGACGGTGAAGCTCGCTCTGGATGCGGGGATCGGTCTTGTCGGCGGGTGCTGCGGGACGACGCCGGCCCATATCGAGGCGCTCTCGAAGAGTCTCGCGGAGGCGCCGGCGGCCGAGCCGCGCGATGCGTCGATGGATCCGGGCGCGACGAGCCTCTATTCGGTCAGCGACTTCCGGCAGGACAACTCGTTCCTGATCGTCGGGGAGCGGTCGAACACGAACGGATCGCGGAAGTTCCGCCGGTTGCTCGATGAGGGGGATTGGGACGGGCTGGTTTCGATCGCAAAGGAGCAGATCCGCGACGGTTCGCACATGCTCGACGTGTGCGTGGACGAGGTCGGACGAGACGGCGCGGCGGACATGCGCAAGCTCATCGGGCTCTACGCGCAGAGCTCGACGGTGCCGCTGATGGTCGACTCGACAGAGGTCGAGGTGATGGAGGCGGGTCTGCTGA
>CAZXGT010000029.1:0-21133 GCA_964639935.1 uncultured Phycisphaeraceae bacterium | reverse complement strand
CGGCGCCGCGTACACTGCATCGATGCTCGCGGTCCACGGCGTCAGCAAGAGTTTCTCCGGCGCCGTCGCCCTGCGCGACGTCACCGCCGTCTTCGAGGGCGCCGCCACCACCGCCCTCATCGGCCCCTCCGGCTGCGGCAAGTCCACGCTCCTGCGTCTGCTCATCGGTCTGATCACGCCCGATTCCGGACGCGTCGTCTTCGACGAACAGGATCTCGCCCGCGCGGATCTGCCCGCGCTCCGCCAGCGCCTCGGCTACGCCATCCAGTCCGGCGGACTCTTCCCGCACCTGACCGCCCGCCGGAACGTCGCGCTGCCCGCCAGGCGCGCGGGCCGCGACCGCGCGTGGATCGACGCCCGCGTCGCCGAGCTCGCCGAGCTCGTGCGCCTCCCGAGCGATCTTCTGGACCGCTTCCCCGCCGAGCTCTCGGGCGGCCAGCGCCAGCGCGTCGCCCTGATGCGCGCGCTCGCGCTCGATCCCGAGGCGCTCCTCCTCGATGAGCCCCTGGGCGCCCTGGATCCCCTCATCCGCGCCGACCTGCAGCGCGAGCTCCGCGATCTCTTCGATCGGCTCGGCAAAGCCGTCGTCCTCGTCACTCACGATCTCGCCGAGGCCGCCTACCTCGCCCCCGAGGACATCATCCTGCTGCGCGAAGGCGAGATCGCCCAGCGCGGGCCCTTCCGCGAGCTGCGCGAACGCCCCGCGAGCGACTGGGTCCGCCGATTCATGGACGCCCAGTTCAAGCGCGTCGAGCCGCTCATCGGGGCGAGCCCGTGAAGCCCGCCGCCGCGCTGCTCGCCCTGCTCGTCTGCGCGCTGGCGGCGCGCGCCGAGACCGTGATCGTCGGATCCAAGACCTTCACCGAGTCCGTCGTTCTCGGCGAGATCGCCACCCAGCTCCTCCGCTCCGCCGACGTCCCCGCCCGCCACCGCCGGGAGCTCGGGGGCTCGCGCGTCCTCTTCTCCGGCATCACCCGCGGCGACATCGACGTCTACCCCGAATACACCGGCACGATCCGCGCCGAGCTGCTCGCCGGTCGCGACATCGGCTCCCGCGACGAGCTCCGGGAACTCCTCCGCGACGAGTTCGGGCTTCTCATGCTCGGCCCCCTCGGCTTCAACAACACCTACGCCATCGGCGTCACGCGCCGGACCGCCGAGCGCCACGACCTCGAGACCATCTCGGACCTCCGCGATCACCCCGAGCTCCGCTTCGGCTTCTCCAACGAGTTCATGGAGCGCGCCGACGGCTGGCCCGGCCTCCGCGCCGCCTACAACCTCGACAACCCCGCCGCCGGCATGCAGCACGATCTCGCCTACCGCGCTCTCGAGTCCGGAAACATCCAGGCGATGGACCTCTACGCCACCGACGCCGAGATCGCCTACTACGACCTCGTCGTTCTCGACGACGACCTCGGCTACTTCCCGCGCTACGACGCCGTTCTGCTCGTCCGCGCCGATCTTCAGGAGCGACGCCCCGAGGCCGTCCGCGCGCTCCGCCAGCTCCGCGGCGCCATCGACGAGGAACGGATGGCCAGCCTCAACCGCCTCGCCAAAATCGGCCCGGGCGCCGGCGCCTCCCGCGTGCCCGAAGCCGTGATCGCGCGCGACGCCCTCGCCGAGCTCTTCGGGATCGAGACCGAAGCCCGCGTCGAGACGCGCCTCGCCGTCCTCAGGCGCACCACGCTCGAGCACCTCCACCTCGTCTCCGTCTCGATGGCGCTCGCGCTCGTCGTCGGCGTCGGGCTCGGCGTCGTCGCGGCGCGCGTCCCCGCGCTCGCCCCGCCCGTGCTCTGGCTCGTCGGGATCATGCAGACCATGCCGTCGCTCGCCCTGCTCGTCCTGCTCATCCCGCTCTTCGGCCTCGCGCCCGCCACCGCCATCGCCGCGCTCTTCCTCTATTCGCTTCTCCCGATCGTCCGTAACACGCACGCGGGCCTCACGGGCATCCCCGCCGGGGTCCGCGAGTCCGCCCGGGCGATCGGGCTCACGAGCGTCCAGCGCTTCGTCGACGTCGAGCTCCCCATGGCGCTCCCGATGATCCTCGCCGGCGTCAAGACCGCCGTGGTGATCAACGTCGGGACCGCCACCCTCGCCGCGCTGATCGGAGTGGGGGGCTACGGCCAGCCGATCCTCACCGGGATCCGCCTCGACGACTTCTCCCTTATCCTCATGGGCGCCGTCCCCGCCGCCGTCATGGCCATCATCGCTCAGCTGCTCTTCGATGGCGCCGAGAGAATCCTCGTCTCCCGCGGCCTTCGGCTCTAAAGTGCATCGGCGACACGCTTGTATCGTCGCCGTCTGAGAGGAACCAATGCCCGTCACAGGCCCCTCCGCATCGGTTGAGATCGACCGCGACGACGTCCTCCGCGTTTTCCGCCAGACGCGTCAAACAACCCACCGCCTCTGCGAGCCGCTCTCCGCGGAAGACATGACGGTCCAGGTCGCCGAGATCGCCAGCCCGACCAAGTGGCACCTCGCGCACACCACATGGTTCTTCGAGACCTTCATCCTCAAACGCTTCGAGCCGGGCTTTGAGCCCTACGACCCCTGCTTCCCGCTGCTCTTTAACAGCTACTACACCAGGCTCGGGGAGCGGCACCCGCGCGACCGCCGCGGGCTCCTCACCCGCCCCGGCATCGGCGAGGTCTTCGCCTTCCGCGACACCGTCGACGACCGCCTCGCCAGGCTCGTGGGCTCCTGCAACGGGGCGGACCTCCCGGAGATCGCCCGCCTCATCCGCCTCGGCATGGAACACGAGCGCCAGCACCAGGAGCTCCTGATCACCGACATCAAGCTCCTCCTGAGCGAGAACCCCATCCAGCCGGCCTATGAGCAGCGCGACCCCGAGCCCTCGCCGCCGGCCGAGCGCCTCGAGTGGGCGCGCACGAGCGAGGGGATCGTTGAGATCGGTCGCCCGATCGCGTGCGACTGGGACGACTTCGCTCACGACAACGAGGCGCCGCGCCACCGCGTCTTCCTCGAACCCTTCGAGCTCGCCTCGCGCCCGATCACCAACGCCGAGTTCCTCGAGTTCATCGAAGCCGGGGGCTACGACTCGCAGCTGCTCTGGCTCGACGACGGGTGGTCCACCGTCCAGCGCGAGGGCTGGCGCCGGCCGCTCTACTGGCGCCGCGAAGAGGACGGATCCTGGAGCGAGTTCACGCTCTTTGGCCGGCGCCCGCTCGATCCCCACGCCCCCGCGACGCACCTGAGCTTCTACGAGGCCGACGCCTTCGCGCGCTGGGCCGGCGCCCGCCTGCCCACCGAGCACGAATGGGAGGCCGCCGCGAGCGAGCACTGGGATCGCGCCGCGGCGACCGGCGGCTTTCTCGAATCCGGCGACCTTCACCCGCGCGTCGGCGCCCCGGACCTTCCGCTCCGCGGGCTCGCCGGCAGCGCCTGGCAGTGGACGCGCTCCGCCTACGAGCCCTACCCCGGATACGCGCCGCCCGGGGGCGCCGAGGGCGAGTACAACGGCAAGTTCATGTGCAACCAGATCGTGCTCCGGGGCGGCTCCTGCGTCACGCCCCGCGATTCCGTCCGCGTCACCTACCGCAATTTCTTCTATCCTGACGCCAGATGGCAATTCACGGGCGTGCGGCTTGCGCGTTCCTGACCTCCGCGAGACGCAGGAGAACGACGTGAGAAGGACCGAAGCGACGGCGAACCTCCACACGATGGTTCGAGACAAGCGTGAGGAGGACACGTTCGCCGAGGACGTGCTCCACGGTCTCACGCGCCCCACTGGCGAGAAGTTCATCCCCGCCAAGCACCTCTATGACGCCGAGGGCTCCCGCCTCTTTGAGCGCATCCTCGACACGCGCGATTATTACCCCGTCGATGTCGAGGCCGAGATCTTCGACGAGCAGCTCGACGCGATCGCTGATCGCCTCGGGCCCGACGTCGTCCTCGTCGAGCCCGGCGCCGGCGACGGGCGCAAGCCCGAGCGGCTTCTCGATCGGCTGGACTCCCCGCGCGCCTTCGCGCCGGTCGAGATCTCCGAGAGCGCCCTGGCCGAATCGAGCGAGCGCATCGCCCGCGCGTTCCCCGAGGTGGAGGTCCGCCCCGTCTGCGCCGACTTCGTGCACGGCTTTGCGCACGTGGCCGACCTGCCGGCCGACAACCGCGTCGTCTTCTTCCCCGGATCGACCATCGGCAACTTCCTCCCCGAGGAACGCGTCGGCCTCCTCCGGGCCTTCACCGACTACGCGGGCGACGACGGCCGGCTGCTCGTCGGGTTCGATCTCGTCAAGGAGCGCGACGCCCTCCGCGCCGCCTACGACGACTCCGAGGACGTCACCGCGGCGTTCAACCTCAACCTTGTCACGCGCATGAACAGCGAGCTCGACGCCGGCTTCGACGAGGACGCCTTCGCCCACGAGGCCGTCTGGGTCGAGGATCTCTCACGCATCGAGATGCGCCTCGTGCTCAAGCGCCCGCAGCGGGTCGAGATCAACGGCCGCCGCGTCTCCCTCGAGGAAGGCGAGCGCATCCACACCGAGAACTCCCACAAGTTCACCATGGAACGGATCGCCGCCGAAGCCGCCCGGGCCGACCTCGAGATCGCCGAGGCCTGGACCGACCCACGAGAGTGGTACGCCCTCGTGCTGCTCCAGCGCGCGAGCTGACTAGGGCAGCGGCTCCGCCCAGTGCCGCTCGACCGCCTCGTGCGATCCCGCCGAGCCGTCGAATCGCACCGCGTGAAAACGCCGGTCGTCCCCGTGGATCCGCGCCAGGCGCTCCTCAACGTGATCCGCCTGCCGGAAGTCGATGACGCTGTACGTCCGGCTCGGCGGCGGGAGCCCCGGGGCGGCGGGCGACGCCGCCGAGTCCACGAGCATCGGCGTTTCGCTCGGGCGGGCGATCAGATCGAACCGATGCCGTCCCGGGTTCTCCGCGCTGTCGAAGCTGCGCGCATCGCCCGGCAGGCCCGCCTGACCTGTGGCGTTCATCGCATAGGTCCGCGTCAGCTCGTGCGCCGTCCGCGCCTGATGCTCCGGGCACACGAGCACGCTCTCGGGCGAGTAGCCTTCGCGCCCGGCGACGTCCTGCACCACGAGCGCCCAGTTCGGCGCCGATCCCCACGGCCAGCCGATGTTCGGCCCCTCGCCGCCGCGCTCCTGCGCCCACAGCGCGCACGCCGCGCCCGCCTGCCGAAGGTTCGACAGGCAGACGACTGCGCGCCCGTGTTCCCGCGCCGCCCCAAGCGCCGGGAGCATGAGCCCGAGCAGCATCGCGATCACGCCGATCACGACCAGCAGCTCCACGAGCGTGAACCCGCGACCGCGCATCACGAGCCGGAGGATGGCGCCAGCCGGATCAGCCGCCCGTTGGGCTCGTCGGTGAGCGCGTAGACATGGCCGTCCGGCCCGACGCGCACGTCGCGCACGCGCGCGCCGATCGGGATCCGCGTCTCGCGTCGCACCTGCCCGTTCGCCGTCAGGTCGATCCGCCGCACGTCCTGCGTGATCAGAGCGCCCGAGAGGAGGTCGCCGTCCCAATCGCCAAAGACGTCCCCGCGATAGATCGTCAGGCCGGACGGCGCGTTGTTGTCCATCCACACGAGCGCCGGCTGGACATACTCCGGCCCGTAGACGTCGTCGGAGATCAGGCGCCCCGTCCCGTAGTCCCGGCTGAAGGTGACGGCGGGCCACCCGTAGTTCTCGCCCGCTCGGAGCCGGTTGATCTCATCGCCGTTGAGGGCGCCGTGCTCGTTGGCCCACACGTCGCCCGTCTTGGGATCGACGACGAGCCCCTGGATGTTGCGGTGCCCGTAGGTCCAGATCTCCGCCTTCGCGTTGCGCCGGTTTGTGAAGGGATTGCCGTCGGGGACCGAGCCGTCCGGGTTGATCCGCACGACCGACCCGAAGTGCGTGTCCAGCTCCTGCGCCTGCCAGCGGATGTGCTCGCCCTCGAAGGAGACCGGCGGGTTGCCGCCGTCGCCGATGCTGATCAGGAGCGTTCCGTCCGGAAGCCACGCGAGCCGCGAGCCGAAGTGCTGCCCGCCCATCTTCGCGTCGTCGTTCTCGAAGATGACCTCGAAGTCCCGCAGCCGACCGTCCTCGAGGACGCCGCGCCCCGCCCGCGTCCGGTTCGCGCGGCGATCGCCGACCGTGTACGTCAGGTAGACGAAGCGGTTGTTCTCGAAGTCGGGGTCGATCGCCACGTCGAGCATCCCGCCCTGACCGCCCGCGTAGACACTGGGCGTCCCGCCGACGGGCGTCTTCTGAAGCTCGCCCTCGGCGCTGATCACGCGGAGCCGTCCCGGGCGCTCGGTCACCAGCATCGAGCCGTCCGGGAGCCACGCGAGGCCCCACGGACGCTCGAGCCCCTCGGCGACGGTCGTCATCTCAACGCCGGTTTCCTCGGCGATCGTGCCGCGGGAGATGAACGGCTGGGCCAGCGCGACCGCGCCGAGGGACAACGCCAGCGCCGTGATGAGCGAGTTTCGCACGATGGTCTCCTGTTCTTGCTTCTGAAGAGCAATCCGTGGTTCTGTTCAGTCGTTCGCAGGATCGGTCGCTGGCCCGGGCCGCTGGCTCGGACCGCCCGTGAGACTCCGCACCGCTTCGGCGCCCGGGTGGCCGAACCGCTCGCCGTTTTTCCACGCCGTCTGCTGATTCCCGTGCGCCGGCACGCCCCCGGCGCCCTTGAGCAGCCGGGCGAGGTGAATCAGGTTCCACGTCATGAACGTGGTGTTCCGGTTGGTGAAGTCGTTTTCGGGCCCGCCGGAGCCCTCGTCGCGGTAGGACGCGCCGGGTCCCGCCTCGCCGAGCCAGTAGCTGTCGGCCTGCGGCGGGATCGCGAAGCCGAGATGCTGAAGCGAGTACAGCACGTGCATCGAGCACTGCTTGCCGCCGTCCTCGTTGCCCGTCACAAGGCACCCGCCGACGCGCCCGTAATAGACGTACTGCCCGTCCTCGTTGAGCTCGCCCGATTGCCCGTAGAGCCGCTCGATCACCTTCGTGCACTCCGAGGACATCTGCCCGAGCCAGATGGGCGTCGTCAGCACGAGGATGTCGCTCGCGAGCACCTTCTTGTAGATCGCCGGCCAGTCGTCGCGTTCCCATCCGGCTTCGGTCATGTCGGGCTGCACGCCCGGGGGGACCGTGTAATCGACCGGCCGCACCGCCTCGACCGTCACGTTCGCTTGCTCCATGATCCGCCGGGAGATCTCGATGAGCCCGTCGGTGTGCGACTCCCGCGGCGATCGCTTGAGCGTGCAGTTGAGAAACAGGGCGCGAAGCGCTGGCCCGTCGGCGTGATCCGTCGGCATGGGGAATAACCTCGTGTGTCGTCGTGTGAAACAGAAACAGCCCTGTAGCTTCACAGTATGCAACGCACGTCCCGATCAGACGATTCCCATCGCCGCCTGAATGTTCCCTCATATCCCCGCATCCGCGGTCGCCGCTCTCGCTAAGTATTCACCGATGCCCAACCACCGCAAGAAACGCCCGATCCTCCGCGCCGTCGCCAGCCTCGCCCTTCTCGGCGGGGCCTTTCTCGCGCTCGCGAGCTGCGCCGTCATGCCGGCCGGGCTCGGAACGATCGACGCCCACGCCCGCCTCGACGCCCTCGATCGCCCCTGGCCCGGGCTCGAGCGGCCGATCAGCATCCACTGGGACGAGCACCTCATCCCCTCGATCCACGCCGAGTCCGACGCCGACGCCGCCTTCGGCCTCGGGCTGGTCCACGCGCACCTGCGTCTCTCGCAGATGGAGCTCTTCCGCAAGGTGTCACAGGGGCGTCTCGCGGAGATGGCCGGCCCGCTCGCCGCGCCCGTCGACGCCGGCATCCGCGCGATCGATCTCGACCGCGCCGTCCCCGAGATGGCCGGGTCCCTCCCGCCCGAGACGCGCGCCTGGATCGAGCGCTACGTCGAAGGCCTCAACGCCTACCGCGACGCCGTCGACGGCCGCCCGCCCGACGCCGTCGCGCTCGGCCTCACCTTTGACGAACCGTGGACCGTCGAGGACGTGCTGACCTTCGGGCGGCTCGCCTCGGTCGACGTGCACTGGGGACGCTGGATCTCCATCCTCGCGCTGCGCGACGAAGACGGCTACAACGATTTCATCTCGCGACTCTGGGCCTTCGGCGACGCCGGCATCCCGAGCTTCGGACCCGAGACCAAAACCGATCTCTCCATCCTCACCGACATCGGGCGCACCGGCAGCAACGCCGTCGTCGTCTCCGCCGAGCGCTCGGCCTCGCGCGGCGCGCTCGTCGCGACAGACCCCCACCTCGGCATCCCGATCCCCAACCTCTGGGCCATCGTCGGCTACCGCACGCCCGAGCGCGCCGCCGTCGGGCTCACGCTCCCCGGGCTCCCCTTCATCCTCGTCGGTCGCAACGAACAGATCTGCTGGACCGGCACCAACATGCAGGCCTCGAGCTCCGTGCTCTACCGGCTCCCGGAGGATTGGGCGCCTGTCGGTCGGCGCGAGGAGCCGATCGGCGTCCGCTTCTGGCTTGACCGCACCGCCGCCATCCGCGAATCCGCCTTCGGCCCCGTCGTCACCGACGCGAGCGTGCTCGAGCGTCTGGGCGAGGGCGACATCGCCATGACCTGGCGTGGTCACTTCCCAAGCGACGAGGCCTCGGCGTTCCTTCGGGCCTCACGCGCGACCTCGTGGGACGAGTTCCGCGCCGCCTTCGGCTCCTACGCCGTCTCGGGCCAGAACATGCTCTATGCCGACGCGGAGGGGAACATCGGGCAGGTCATGGCCCTCGAGGCGATGCCCGCCGCCGCCGCCGCCTCGCGACTCGCCCCCGTTCCCGCCGACGACGCCGCGTTCGTCTGGTCCCCCGGCGCGCCCAGCTCCGCGCTCCCGTTCAGCTACAACCCGGACGCCGGCTTCCTCGTCAGCGCCAACAACATCCCCACGCCGACCACCGAGCCGCTCGTCCCGCAGGGCAACTCCAACGATCGCGTCGCGCGCCTCATCGAGCTGCTCTCGGGCGAGGAGACCGTCACGATGGAGAAGCTCGCCGAGCTCCAGCTCGACACCTACTCCATCGCCGCCCACGCCGCCGCGCGCGCGCTGCTCGCCCGCCTCGATGAGGCCGAGCTCTCATCGGCCGCCAGCGCCATGCTTGCGGAGCTCGCCGCGTGGGATGGGCGCCACGACGTCGACACCGTCGGCGCCGCGACCTGGCAGCGCGTCCTCGACCGCCTCATCGACGATCTCTACGCCGACCGCTACACCCAGCGCATCAGGAACACCATCCGCTCGGCGCCCTATGTCCACGACTTTGTCCGCGAGGATCTCGAAGCCGCGGACCTTGGAACGCTCATCGCCGCGGTCGAGGCCGCGGGGCGAGGCTGGAAGCCCGGCGTCGCCTGGGGCGAGATCCACCGCCTCCGCATCGCGCACCCCATCGCGAACGTCCCGCTCGTCGGCGGCTGGTACACCTTCGGCGACCACCCCTACGCCGGATCCACCACCACCGTCCTCAAGGCCGCCCACGGCGTCGGGGACGAGCGCCACAACACCCGCTTCGGCGCCAACGCCCGGCTTCTGATGGACATGGGCGCCCTCGACGACAACCGCGTCGTGCTCCTCGGGGGTCAGGACGGCTGGATGGGGTCCGACCGCCTCGTCAGCCAGGTCCCGCTCTGGCTTGACGGCGGGTACGCGCCGCTCCCGCTCTCGGCCGAGGCTCAGGCCCAAGGCGCGGTCACGACGCTCCGCCTGGCGCCCGCCGGCGCGGTCCAATAAGCCCCCGCAGAGCGCCGAACCGCGGATTTTCCCTCGACTCGGGCGGTGGATGGCTTAGGATTGCGTGAGAAACACATCACGGCGGCGCAAGCTCGCGCCGTCGGAGGGGAGAAACCAATGAAGATCGCTTTCGCCGCCATCGCTGCGGCCGCGCTTGGCGTGTCCGCACACGCCGTTGACTTCACCGAGCCGGTCGACGGCGAGCTCTCGGGCGACCGCTTCAACCCGACGCAGTTCACGCTCGAGCTCGGCGCCAACACCATCGTCTCGCAGACGGTCAACTCCAACGACTTCGTCAACGGGAACATCGACTACTTCACCATCACGATCCCCACCGGGCTTCAGCTCGACACGATCATTCTCAATGAGTCCTCGTCGGCCGGCGACGACGTCGCCTTCATCGGGCTCGCCCCCGGCGACACCTTCCCCGCCGACCCCATGGCGCCCGATCCCTCGCTCCTGACCGGGTTCGTCCTGACCGACGGCTTTCTCGTCGGGACCAACATCCTCGACGATCTCCAGAACTTCGATCCCTCGCCCATCCTCGGCGAGTCGGCGCAGTCGTTCTGGCTCCAGCAGACCGGGCAAGCGCTGACGACCGTCAGCCTCACCTTCAACGTCTCGCAGATCCCCGCGCCCGGCGCGGCGGCCCTCTTCGGTCTCGCGGGCCTCGCCGCCGCGCGACGCCGCCGCTGAGTCGCGGCAGACAGACTGTTCCACCCGTCGCCGCCGTGGCCGGACCGCTCTTTCAGCGCGACAGCCACGGCGGCGTCACGCGCGCCCACCGCCCGCTGCTCGCCGCCGGGCGGCCGCTCGCGTCGCCAGACGCGAACCACACGCTCGCGTCGCTCGGGCGCACCACCGCCGAGTAGATCGTCCGAAGCCATCGGGGCGTGCGCATCTCCACCCCCGGATCGGCCAGCAGGTCGATCAGGTCGTCCGGGCCCCGCTTCGGCGCCCGCTCCCGAAGGCGCGCCCGCATCGCGCACCATCGGCCCACCGTGCTCCCCGCCCGGCTCTTGGCCTCGCGCTCGGCGTCGATCTCCTTGCTCAGCGTGTGGTTCGTCGCAAACGCCGGCGTCGAGAGATCCACGTCGCGCCGCACGTGCTCGCCCTTGCCGCACTCGAACACCGCCGCCTCGTTCGTCTTCCCGTCCCCGGCGATCGCCAGCACGCCGCGGTCCCGCGCGGTCCGCTCGATGAACGCCTCGAGCTCGTCGATCGTCGCGCACACCTCGAGGGCCTCCCGCGCCCAGAACAGCCAGCTGATGCGCGTGCGATCGAGCGGCGGGTCGTCCAGCGCCGGCAGCGTGTGCAGATGAAGCCAGAGACGCTCCGCGTTGATCCCGGTATCGACGTCGATGTCCCCGCGGATCCCGACGGCCATCACCGGGATGCGATGGGGCGTTTCGTGCGCCACCGCCGCCGTCCCGCGCGTCAGCGTCGGGATCAGCCAGTCGCAGTTCCGCGCGATCCACACGTTCCCGTCCCTCAGGCGCGCCGCCACGCCCGAGCACATCGGGCCGCCGATCTCGGTGTGATCGGGCAGATCGTGCTCCCCGGGCGCCGGCTCCGGATCGGCCGCCGGGTCGAAGCGACGCTCCCCCGCGCCCGCCGTCGGCCGCGCGATGTCCGCGTACAGGAACTCCGCGACCAGCCGCGTCCCCACGCCGCTCCCGTCCCCCATCCCCACGATCTCCTCCCGGAAATGCTCCGGCAGCCCCGCGAGCCACCGCTCGCACTGGGCCGAGAGATCCTCCCGCGTGTACCGGTTCGTCTCGCCGAGTCTTCGGAGATAGGCTTCGATGAAAGGTCGCGTGAGCAGGTCGTGGAGCGCGCGACCGTGCGCGAAACCCGCCTCCGCCGGCTCGCCCGGCACGTGATACACCCGCAGTTCGTTCATCGCCCGAAGACTACGCCCGCCGGAGCCGCCCATGCCGTCCAAGCCGCTCAACGTCCTCCGCCAGCCCCTCGAGCCCTGCAGCCACGACCCGAAGACCGGGTTCTACCGCACCGGCTGCTGTGAGACCGGGGCGGGCGACGTCGGCGTCCACGTCGTCTGCGCCGAGATGACCGAGAGCTTCCTCCAGTTCACCCGCAACCGCGGCAACGACCTCTCCACCCCGATCCCGGAGGCGGGGTTCCCGGGTCTCAGGGCGGGCGACCGCTGGTGCCTCTGCGCCGCCCGCTGGAAGGAGGCGCTCGACGCCGGCGTCGCCCCGCCCGTGATCCTCCCCGCCACGCACCTCTCGGCTCTGGAGTTCGTCGATCTCGCCGACCTTCGCCGCCACGCCGTCCGGGAATCAGCGGAGTAGCCCGGCGCGCGATTCCCCGATTTTTCCCGTCCCGGCCGGCGGGAGAGCCATCTATAGTCCTCCATTGCGGATCCCCGAGGGCGAAATCCCTACGAGGCGTCCAGACCAAAACCTCCCTTGCAACCCTTTCTGCATCAGGACGAGTGAACCATGCCGCAGGCGAGAACGCTCCCCCATCCCCCGAACTACGAGTGGACCCCCCAGCCCGAGGGTCAGGCCGTCATCAACGAGCTGCTCGATGCGCACCTCGCCGGCTGCGGGTTCTCCCGCACGCTCGCCCGCAAGATGAGCGAGGACGCGGGAACGAGGTTCTCCGACTGGGTCGATTTCATCGCGGCGCCGGACGACGCGGACCTCCAGCGACGCCTCGAGAGCGCCGGGTTCACCCGCAAGGACGAGTCCGCGCCCAACATGAAGCGCTACGAGCACGACGGCGCCCTGTTCCCATCGATCCTGCTCTCGGACGTCAAGGGCGTTGAGGTCGGCGTCAAGGTCGACTCCGTCCGCGACTTCCTCTTCACCTGGGACCTTCAGGACGTCGAGACCGAGGGCGTCCCCTTCGCCCCGATGCGACGCGCCTGCGTCTCGCGCGAGGGCAACTCCGCGCTGTGGGTCGTCGAGCGCCACGGCTATGTCGGCATGCGCGTGCCCGAGTGGTCCGACGAGAAGACCGCCCGCGCGATCGAGCATCTCGAGCGCTTCATGCGCCGTCCGCGACGCTTCGCCGACGACGCCGAGGGCCTGAGCGAAACCAAGCGGATCATCGAGGCCGCCGCGGGCGATCTCGGAACCGATTACGCCGCCGATCTCTTCTTCCAGGCCGAGCGCTGGTACTGGCAGAAGCGCAACCGCGCCGCCCGCGTCCAGTACGCCCGCCAGAACGCCCTCGGCCTCGGCTGGGCCAACCACGACCACCACACCTACCGCTGCGGGCGCGCGAACTTCCCGCTGATCATCGACGTCCTCGAGACGCTCGGCTTCGTCTGCCGCGAGCGCTTCTACGCCGGCGCCGAGGCCGGGTGGGGCGCCCAGGTGCTCGAGCAGCCCATCGGCGGGTTCGTCATCTTCGCCGACGTCGACATGGACCCCCACGAGGTCGAGGGCGACTTCGCCCACGAGGGGTTCGCGGGCCGCGACGAGGTCGGCACCGTCGGCCTCTGGACCGCCCTTCATGGGGAATCCATCCTCCAGGCGGGCATGCACCACCTCGAGTGCCAGTTCGACCACGCCGCGCTTGTTGAGCAGCTCGAGAAGGAGGGCATCGGCACCATGCCGCCCTTCACCAACTTCCCCTTCCTCCGTCAGGCCTTCACCGAGGGCGAGCGGTGGCCCGTCGAGGACGAACGCATCGACGCGCTTCTGACGCGCGGGGCCATCACCGAGGAACAGGCGACCAACTTCCGCGAGAACGGCGCGCTCGGATCCCACCTCGAGAACCTCGAGCGAAACAACGGCTACAAGGGCTTCAACCAGCAGGGCGTCTCGGACATCATCGCTCGCACCGACCCGCGCAAGCACGGCGCCGCCGCCAACGCCTGATCACCGCCCGCGGCGATTCTCAGCCCGCGCCCCCGGGCCACGCCCACGCGATCAGCGCAAAGCCCACGCCCGTGATAATCGGCGGGGCCATCGACCCCATCGCGCCGATCACGATCATCGCCACGCCCAGAATCAGAAGACCAACAACCGCAATCCGATTTTTCAACTTCGTGTCCATGCCGGATCCTACGCGAAGCCCCCGGTATCGTGCGAGCCATGACGCGGCGTGCGGACATCCAGGAACGCCTCCTTGAGAGCATCGCCGAGGAACTCGCGAGCGAGCCGCCGGTCGGCGAGGTCCCCGACTACATCCCCCAGCTTTCGACCGTCGATCCGGAGCGATTCGGCATCGCCCTTCAAAAGGTCGAGGGTGAGCTGCTTTCGGCCGGCGACGCGACGGAGCGGTTCAGCGTCCAGAGCATCGCCAAGGTCTTCACGCTCGCCCGCGCCATGACCCTCGAGCCCGAGGCCATGTGGCGCCGCGTGAGCGTCGAGCCCTCCGGCAGCGCCTTCAACTCCCTCGTCCAGCTCGAGTACGAGCGCGGCGTCCCCCGCAACCCGCTTCTCAACGCCGGCGCCCTCGTCGTCTGCGACATCCTCGTCGAACGCCTCGAGCGTCCCAAGGACGATTTCCTCGCTTTCGTTCGCTCCGTCTCGGGCATGCGCGATCTCGTCTTCGACGAGGCCGTCGCCGCCTCCGAGCTCCGCACCGCCCACCTCAACCGCGCGCTGCTGAACCTCATGCGCTCCTTCGGCAACATCCGCTGCGACCTCGCCGAGGTGCTCGACTTCTACGTGCACATCTGCTCGCTTGCGATGAGCTGCCAGGAGCTCGCCCGGGCCTTCGCCTTCCTCGCCGACCACGGCCGATCCCTCCCCCGCGGTGAGCACTTTCTCACCCGCCGTCAGGTGCGGCGCATCAACGCGATCATGCTCACCTGCGGCTTCTATGATGAGTCCGGCGACTTCGCCTTCCGCGTCGGCCTCCCCGGGAAGAGCGGCGTCGGCGGCGGGATCGTCGCCGTCTGCCCCGGAGAGTTCGCCGCCGCCGCCTGGAGCCCGCGTCTCGGGCCCAAAGGCAACTCCGTTCTCGGAACGCGGGCGCTGGAGCTTCTGGTTCAGCGCACCGATTCCTCCATTTTCTGACGCGGCCCTCCGCGCGAGATTGTCAATGCTTCTCCAGACCGAATCCGAAACCGCCGTCCCGCCCGTCATCGAGCGCGATGAGTCCACCCAGCTCCCGCTCCTGACCGAGGCCGACGATCTCCGCCGGATCATCCTCGCTCACCTCGCCCTGCCCTATTCCGTCGCCGAGTACGGGTGCGGCAAGAAGACCAACATCATCATCGAGCTTCTCGTTCGCCACGGCGTCCCCGTCTGGGCCGTCGGCCGCGGGCTCGCCCTCGAGGCGGACCTCTCCCCCGAGGCGCTCGCCCAGCGCGACCCCGAGAAGCGGCCGCACTCCATGATGGCCGACAACCCGCTCTACGAGCTCGGCGATCTCCGCAACCAGCGCCTCCGCGACATCCTCACCACGGACTTCATGCAGATCGTCGTGGAGGAGGACGATGAGGTCCACGCCGGGCCCTACACCCTGCACCACCGGCCGATGGTCCAGTTTGTCGACGCCAGGAGCCACGTCTTCACCGTCGTCCGCTTCTGGGACGACCAGAAGCAGGCCGTTGTCGAGCGCGTCGCCGATCTCACCCTCGATCCGAACGAGCTCTTCGAGGCCCCGCTCATCCGCCGGCGTCTTCACGCCCCCGACTGCCTGCTCTTTCGAGCGCCCATGCTCGGGCGCTTCCGCCTGCACCCCGAGTGGCTCACCAGCGAGCAGCGCGCGTTCGTCAGGACGCGGCTCGGGCAGGACGACCTCGAGCGCCTCGACGAGCTCGACAGCTACACCCACTCCAAGCTCATCCGCGAGATGACCGGCGCCGAGCAGGGATCGCTCGGGGACCCCGAGACCTGGACCTACGCCAACAACATCCCCACCGGAGACCAGTGGCAGGACGCCGCCCGCCAGGCCGAGACCGGCCTCGGCGACGCCTTCCGCGTCCTCACCAAGGACCTGATCGCCAGCCGCTTCGACCGCGGGAAGCAGACCGCCGAGCGTTACGACAAGATCTGCACCCTCGTCGACCGTCTCGGCGTCCACGAGTCCATCCGGCGCGACGCCGCCTGGTCGCGCCAGCGGCTCGAGCCCCTCGCCAACGTCGCCATCGGGATGCAATACGCCGAGTCCCTCGAGCATCTCGCGGGCGTCCTGCTCGCTGGCGAGCGGTGCGAGCGCTACCTCGAGTCCGCCGGCGACGAGCGACCCCTCCGCGGCTTCGGCGTGCGCCTCCGCCGTCGCCTCGACGTCCTCGCCGAGCTCTCCGAGGACGAGCGAGGCGCCATCGACGCCCGCGCCCTCTCAGAGGGCTTCAACCGCGCCGCCCTCGAGACCGCGCGGCAGATGGACGAGGCCGGGCTCCACGTCTGCATCGACCGCGTCGGCAACCTCCACGGGCTCTCCCTCTCGCGCGAGGAGAAGGACGCCGTGCAACGCCGGGAGCTCGATATCGCCGAGCTCTTCCAGCACGCCATCGCCTTCGTCTCCCACATCGACACCGTCAAGGACGGCGGCCGCTTCGACGGGCGCCTCGGCGTGCTCTCCGGCGTCGAGATCGCCCAGGCCGTCCACGACCTCAAGCAGTACTACGACATCGACTTCGGCGCCCCGGAGTCCCGCGTCCGCCTCATCGTCAGCGCCTTCAACAACGAGGAGATGACCTTCGCCGGCCAGGGCGTCGCCATGCCGGGAAGCGCCGCCGTCGCCGGGCTCGCCTCGCCCGAGCGCATCGACGACATGACCGATCTCGACGGCCGGCGCTTCGGCGACGAGCTCGCCGGCTTCATCCGCCTCTTCAAGGATGAGGCCGCCCGCGGCGGCGTCTTCATCGTCAACGATTTCTCAGACGCCGAGACCGATGAGGAGCTCCTCGCCGGGTGCTTCGACCCCGCGATCTTCTTCACGCCTCACACCTACGAGCGGCACATCGAGCAGGGGCCGGAGCTCGACCGCGCCGCCGTCCCGCTCGCGGTGGTCGAGCGCGTCATGGGCATCCATCAGGAAGACCTCGCGCTCGCGGGCGAGCGCTCCGAGGCCGCCGCGCTCGAGCTCAACCTGCGACTGCGCGAGCTCGCCCGGAGCGAGGAGTTCAGAGCCGTCCGCGTCACCGTTGGCGTTACCGAGCCCGGCGGCGACATCACGCATCTCCCGCGCCCCGACCTCGGCATCCGCGCCGTGCTCACCGGCGAGCTCAATCACGCCGGCGCGACGTCGATGGCCGATCGCCGCGATCCCGGCGTCGCCGCCGCGCGACTCGCGCGCGAGTTCGCCAGTTGGATCGAGCGCGCCGGCAGGGGCGGCGTCTTCCAGGTCGGGGAGCTCGCGCTCACTCCGGGCGCCAATCGCAACGTCATCCCCGAGACCGCCACCGTCACCCTTGCCGTCCTCGAAGCCGACTTCCAGGCGCCGGACCTCGCCGATGCCCTCTATCACCTCAACTCCTTCGCCTTCGGCGCCCTCGTGCGCCCCGTCGAGCAGGGGGGAGAGGGCCTTCTGGGCATCCGCCTCGAGCCCTGTTCCGTCATCTCGACCGCCAGTCGGACCCGCCTCTCCTTCGACCTCCGCGCCGCGGACGCCGACCTGATCGACCGCTTCGTGACGCGCGTCGCCGCGGTGCTCGAGGACGTGACGCGAGATTTCGGCGTCGGATGCGAGCGCGACGTCGTGCAAGAGACGCCGCCGCGGTCGCTCGCCTCCTCGGGCCAGGTGCTCATCATGGAGCGGAGCTACGGCGGCAGCCACAACCCGCGCGAGACCGAGCTGACCGGCGACCTCGTTCGCTCCACCGCGCTCCAGCTGGGCGTCACGCACCGCCTGCTCAACCGCGACACGCTCGCCGGCGTCAATCTCTTTGCCGAGACCGAGAAGCTCGTCCCGAAGCGATGGACCGATCGCCTCGCCCGCTACGTCTCGGGCGCGCTGCACGACACCTGCAACATCGCCGGCCGCGTCGCCCGCGAGACGCAGGAGCCGGATCACTCGAAGTCAAAGTCCGAGATGTCCGCCCGCTTGCGCGCCACGAACGCCGAGTAGAGCAGGTTCTCCCCGTCGGTCGACACGCGATGCGTGTACACCTCGCGCGCCGCGAGCTCGATCACGCCGCTCGCGAGAAGATGCCGGATCAGCTTGCTGAAGCCCGACGTATCCGCGTCGTCCACGAAGTCGCGCTTGATCGTGAACACGATCCACCCGCCGTCCTCGATGTAATTGAACGCTTCGGCGAACACCTGCGGGGGGATGTCGCCGAACCCGAGCGCCGCCACGCACGTCAGGCAGTTGAGCCGGTGATCGCGAAGGGTCCGCCGATCCGCCTCGGGAAGATCCGTCAGATCGCCGACCACGTAGCCGTCATAGAGCCCCGGGCGGTCGCGCTCGGCCGCGGTCTCCGCCTCGTCGTAGATGTCCACGCCCACGAAGTGCTTCACGCCCGCCTTGGCCAGCTCCTCGGCCACGCACCCGTTCCCGGCGCCCAGATCCAGCACCCGAAGATCTCTCGCGTCGCTGCGGAAGAGCGCCATGCACTCCTCGAGCAGCTCGCGGATCTTCCGGGGCGAGTTGCACTTGAAGATGTCGTACACCCACCGCTCGTAGAGCCCCTGCACCGAGTACACGTCGTCGTAATCGTGCAGACGGATCTGCCGCCAGTCCTCACCGTGCTTGACGACGACGTACTCCCTGTCCTGCTCGAGCTTCCCGCCGGGCGCGGGCAGCGCGATCTCGAGCTCCCGTTTCGCGCTGTCCAGATTCGGCGCGGACGTCTCAGCGATGGTCATCACAATCTCCTGTCTCAAGTCTTTCAGGCGGCGCGCTGGAGAGAAACTCCAAGCGACAGCAACGCCTGCGGGTCGCGGCGGGGTGCGAAATGAACTCCAAATCGAGACCCGAACCTACCCGAACTTCAGTCTGGGCTCAACGCGCGCCTAACTTCCATTTCATGAACCGCCTATCGTGCCCGCTATGCCGCCATCGAAGCGACAAAGCGGGGTGTTCTACGGCTGGGTCATGCTCGCCGTCGCCGTTGTCGTCTTCATCATGACCGGACCCGGGCAGACCGTCGTCGTCTCCCAGTTCAACACCTCATTCCGCGAATCGCTCGGCGTTTCCGAGGAGCGCCTCGGCTACGCGTACATGATCGGAACGATCCTCGCCGCCTTCCCGCTCGTTCTCGTCGGGAAGGCCTCCGACCGCTTCGGCCCGCGCGCCGTCACGAGCGTCGTGGCCATCCTCTTCGCGCTCGCGTGCGTCGGCGCCGGTCAGGCGCGGGGCGTCGTCAGCCTCACCGTCGCCTTCTTTTTTCTTCGGTTTCTCGGGCAGGGCGCGCTCGGGCTCCTCGCCGGCCACACCGTCGCGCTCTGGTTCGAGCGCCGCCACGGCGTGGCCAACGGTCTCAAGACGATGCTCACCTACGCCGGCTTCGCCGTCATGCCCGCCCTCGCCATCGCTCTCATCAACCATGTCGGCTGGCGCTCCGCCTACGCCGCGCTCGGCGCCATGGTCGTCGTCGCCATCCTCCCGCTGACCATCTTCGTCTCCCGCGACCACCCGCGCGACGTCGGACAACGCCTCGACGGCCTCCCGTCGCGAGAGGAATCACCCGGACCGACCGAGCCGCCCCACCCGAGCGAGGAGCGCGACCCCGCCTTCACGCTCACGCAGGCAATCTCCACGCGAGCCTTCTGGTCGATCGCCATCGCCCTCTCGGTCAACGGCCTGATCGGGACCGCGCTGATCTTTCACTCCCAGCCGCTCCTTGAGGCGCGCGGGGCCGACCCCGAGCTCTCCGCCGCTGTTCTCCGGACATGGTCGCTCACGATGATGCTCGCCATCGTCCCCGCGGGATGGATCGCCGACCGCGTCCACGCCCGGCTTCTCTTCCCCATCTCCCTCACGCTCCTGGGCGTCGCGTCGATCCTTCCCGCCCTCCCCGGCGGCGCCGCCATCATGCACGTCGCGCTCGCCTGCTTCGGCCTCGCTCAGGCGGTCGCCTACGGCGCCGGCGCGCCGACGCTCGCCCGGTATTTCGGGCGCCGCCACCACGGCGCGGTGCGCTCCGTCGCCAC
Organism: uncultured Phycisphaeraceae bacterium; assembly: GCA_964639935.1. GTDB lineage: Bacteria > Planctomycetota > Phycisphaerae > Phycisphaerales > UBA1924 > CALNYS01. The sequence goes on along the minus strand of CAZXGT010000029.1, from coordinate 1,383 downwards.
GCTCATCTCCGGCGTCGGCACCGGCCTCGGGCCCGTGATCCTCGGCGCGAGCCTCAGCCGAACGGGGTCCTTCGGATGGGGCCTGCTCGCCTTCGTCGCCATGTGCGCCCCGATGATCGCGCTGACCGCGCTGCTCCGCGTCCCCGTCCCGCCGCGCCGCAGGGACGAACCCGACGCCCCGCGCTAGCGCCCCGGCTCACTCCACCACCATCAGCTCCCCCGCGAGCCCCGGCCCGAACGCCGCCGCCACGTGCGGGAGCGGAACACCGCGCTCCATCAACCGCCGCAGCACGAAGAGCACCGTCGGCGACGACATGTTCCCGTGCTCGCGCAGGACCGAGAGCGACGGCTCGACCGCCCGCTCATCGAGCCCGAGGCCCTCCGCCACCGCCCGCACGATCCGCGGTCCGCCCGGATGGATCGCCCACCCGCCGATGTCCTCGAGCGTCAGCCCGCGCGCCGCGAGCGCCCCGGTGATCCACGCCGGCGCCGCGTCTCGGAGCAGACCCGGCGTCCGCGGCGAGAGCGTCATCTCGAACCCGTGATCGCCGATGCGCCATCCCATCTCGTCGGCCGATCCCGGGAAGATCCGCGACGAAAACGCCGTCAGACAAGGCGAATCGGCGCCGGCGCTCACCACCGCGGCCGCCGCGCCGTCGGCGAACAGCGCGTTGGCCACCAGCTGATCGCTCCGGTCGCTGTAATGATGATGCAGGCTGCAGAGCTCGACGCAGACGACCAGCGCGACGGCGTTCTCCTCCTGCGCCTGCGCCGCCGCGACGGCGAGCCCGTTGATCGCCCCGTGGCACCCCATGAAGCCGACGTTCGTTCGCCGGACGTCGGCGCCGAGCCCGAGCGCCGCGATCACGCGCTGGTCCACCCCGGGCGCCTCAAAGCCCGTGCACGAGACGGTCACCAGATGCGTGACGGCGTCCACTCCGATCGCCGCGTCATCGAGCGCCTCGCGCGCCGCGCGGATCGCCAGCGGCGCGGCGCTGTCGGTGAACCGCTCAAGCCGCCGCTCCGTTGTTGGGCCGCGCTGCGCCGGGTCCGCCGAGTAAAGAGACTGCTCGCCGCGCGCATCGAGAATCGCCACGCCCCGCCGCTCCACGCCGCTGCGCCGGTGCAGCGCCGCGATCGACGACTCGCGAACCCCCGCCGGCGCGAGCAGAACGCTTAGCGCCTGCCCCGCTTCGCGTGAGAGCGTCCGCTCGGGCGTCGCTACCGAGAGCGACCGCAGCCCGATCCGCGGGCGACCGTTCTGGGCGCTCACGACGCAGGCTCCGCCCGCGCGCCGCCGATCATCGCCGCGCCCGCCCCCGCCGCCGCGGGCCACCGTTCGAGATCGGAAGAGCACACGTCTGAACTCCAGTCACGTGAAAC
>CAZXGT010000028.1:19822-21412 GCA_964639935.1 uncultured Phycisphaeraceae bacterium | reverse complement strand
CGGTGGGTGGTCGAGCGCTACGGGGCGCGGATCGAGCTGCGCAATATCACCGAGGAGCGCGTGGAGTTCGACATCCCGCGAACGCTCAAGACGATGATGCGCGACCAGGGGATCGACCCCGCTGAGCGCCGCCTGCGCGTCGAGCCGCCCGAGATCACCGCCGAGCGCTACGGCGCGACGCCGCTCACGATCGGCCAGACCTGATGAAGCCGCCGGCGCACCACATCTTCCAGTTCACGCCCGAGACGCTCTCTGAGTGGTGCGCCGAGCGCGGCATGCCGACGTTCCGGGCGAAGCAGATTCTCGAGTGGGTCTACGACAAGGGCGTCGCGGATCCGGAGGCGATGACCAATCTCTCGGCGGGCGACCGGCGGGCGCTCGCGCGGGAGATGGTGTTCGAGTCGGGGGAGACGATCGCGCAGCAGCGGGCCAGCGACGGGGTGCGCAAGCTGCTCATCGAGTGGAACGAGTACGGCGCCGACGGGGCGCGGGAGCGTCCCGCCCTTCCGATTCTCGGGCAGGCGGGCGACGCGTCGCGGCAGACCGAGTGCGTGATGATCCCCGCGACGAGCGAGGCCGGACGCGAGCGGCGCACCGCGTGCATCAGCTCGCAGGTGGGGTGCCCGGTGGGGTGCCGGTTCTGCGCATCGGGCCTGGGCGGTCTCGACGGGAACCTCTCGGGCGGGCGCATCGTCGAGCAGGTCTGGCGTCTGGGGCGCATGCCGGGGGCCGGGCGCGTCACCAACATCGTCTTCATGGGGATGGGCGAGCCGCTGGCGAACTTCGCCGCGGTCAAGCACGCGATCCGGGCGATCAGCGCCCCGTGGGGTCTGGGCGTTTCTGGGCGGAAGATCACGGTGAGCACGGTCGGCCTGCCGAAGGCGATCGAGAAGCTCGCGCGGGAGATCGACACGCCGGTGACGCTCGCGCTCTCGCTGCACGCGCCGACCGACGAGCTGCGCCGCGAGCTGATCCCGTGGAGCCACTACACGACGATCGCCGAGCTGACCGCCGCGTGCGACGTGTGGTTCCGCAAGACCGGCCGCGAGATCACCCTCGAGTACACGCTGATGGGCGGGGTCAACGATTCGCCCGAGCAGGCGAGGCAGCTCGCGACGATCACGAAGCGTCTGCGCGCCAACGTCAACCTGCTGCGCTACAACGAGGTGGAGGGGCTGCCCTTCAGGCGCCCCGAGGGCGCGGGCGTGCGGCGCTTCCAGGAGGTCCTGCGCGAGAGCGGCGTGAACGTGCACATCCGGGCGAGCCGGGGGCGAGACATCAGCGCCGCCTGCGGCCAGCTGAGACATGAAAAAGCGGGGCACGAGAAGGCGGGTGCGGTGTGAACGAGACGGCGAGAGACGAAAAAAAGGGCGGCGGGATCGTCTTCGTCGCGATCTTTTTAGGGCCGTTCGTGGGCGGCGCGGCGGTGGCGATCGCGCGGTCGGTCGAGAACGTCCCGATGTGGGGGCCGATCGCGGCGCTCGCGCTCGTGCACTGGATCGTGACGGCCCAGTTCACCCGCGCGCGAACGACCGCGCGCAACCGCACCGCCTCGATGCTGATCTGGAGCGTCGCGGCGGTCGTCGCGGA
>CAZXGT010000028.1:16994-19722 GCA_964639935.1 uncultured Phycisphaeraceae bacterium | reverse complement strand
GATCTCGCCGGGTGGGCGGACCACTGGCCCGCGATGATCTCGCAGGACATCTTCCTCGAGAACCGCTTCTTCGGGCTCGTGCTCAACACGGTGAGCCTGCTCGCGGTGAACACCATCGCGGGGATCGCGTGGGCGCTCGTCGCGTGGATGGTCGCGCAGAGCCGCCAGCCGATGCGGCCCGAGCTCTGGCTCGGCAGCTTCGCGGTCTTTGCGGCGGCGAGCGGTCTGGTCGTGGGGTGGCGGACGTGCCGGATCACGCGGGCGCGCTTCGGGTGGCGCAAGCGCCTCGAGTGGATGGTCGCGTCGCTCGCGTGCAGCCCGCTCGCCGTTGCCGCGTGGCTGATCTACCGGTAGGCGTCGGCGCTGCTCCGGCTCCCTCTCCCCTTCGCAAGGGGAGAGGGTTGGGGTGAGGGGATGCGTTCGGAGCGTTGGCCTTTGCTCAAGCGGCCGAGCCCGCTTCTATGAGTGTGGCCGCGGAGATGAGGCGGGAAGAGGGGTGGAAGACGGGAAGCCCCCTCACCCCGGCCCTCTCCCCCTGAATGGTGAGAGGGAGGTGGGGGAGTCTTCGCGACTGTCGGGCCCGTGGCGGGGCGTCTAGCTGACCGTTTCCAGCAGCGTCGCGGCGCGGGCGACGTCGACGTTGCCGCCAGAGATCGTGACGCCGACGCGATCGGTCGGTTTGACGCCGGGGACGTTGCCCTCGAGCAGGCCGGCGAGCGCGAGCGCTCCGGTGGGCTCGACGACAAGCTTCGTTCGTTCCCACACGAGCCTCATTGCGCGGAGCACCGCGTCGTCGGGCACGCTCGTCATGTCGTGCGCGAGGGCGCGGATGATCGCGAAGTTGCGCTCGCCGACGGAGTTGGTCGCGGCGCCGTCGCAGATCGTCTCGGGCGTGTCGATGCGCGTCAGCTCGCCGGTGCGAAAGCCCCGGCAGGCGTCGTCGCCCGCGGCCGGCTCGACGCCGACGACCCTGCAGTCCGGGGAGAGTTCTGATGCGGCGAGCGCGCACCCGCTGATGAGCCCGCCGCCCCCGACGCAGACGAAGAGCCAGTCGAGCTCGCCGGCGTCCTCGAAGAGCTCGAGCCCGCACGTGCCCTGGCCGGCGATGACCATCTCGTGGTCGAAGGGCGGGATGATCGTGGCGCCGCGCTCATCGGCGATCTGGCGGGCGAGGACCTCGCGGTCTTCTTCGGAGCGGTGGTACTCGACGATCTCGGCGCCGTAGCCGCGGACGGCGTCCATCTTCACGCGCGGGGCGTCGTGGGGCATGACGATGGTCGCGCGGACGCCGCAAAGCCGGGACGCGAGCGCGATGGCCTGGGCGTGATTGCCGGAGGAGAAGGTGACGACGCCGGCGGCCTTCTCGGCGTCGCTCAGCGCGGAGACGGCGCTGTAGCCCCCGCGAAACTTGAAGGCGCCGACGCGCTGGAAGTTCTCGCACTTGAGGAGGACGCGGCATCCGGCGCGCTCGTCGAGCGTGCGGCTCGTCATGATCGGCGTGCGGTGGGCGACGCCGGCGAGGCGTTCGGCGGCGGCGCTGACGTCGGCGAAGCTCACGGGCAGGGCGGAGGCGGCGGGCATGGTGAGATGGTAGGTGCCGCGCGGCGACGCCGGTAGACTCTCGGCATGCTCCTCGACCCCGAAGCGCTGGACGTTGTCGAACGCTACAAGCTGCTCATCGGCGCGATTGTGCCGAGGCCGATCGCCTGGGTGTCCTCGCTCTCAAGGGCGGGCGAGCCGAACCTGGCGCCCTTCTCCTTCTTCAACGGCGTCGGGAGCGATCCGATGACGCTGCTCTTTTGCCCGGCGAACAACGCGGACGGGAGCGAGAAGGACACGCTGCGGAACGTCGACCCCGGGACGGGCACGGGCGAGTTCACGGTGAGCGTCGTGACCGAAGGGCAGGCGCGGCAGATGGCGATCACGGCCGAGGGGCTCCCGGCGGGCGAGAGCGAGTGGGAGCTGGCGGGGCTCGAGCCCGAGGCGAGCGCGGTGGTCGGGCCGCCGCGCGTGAGGGGCGCGCCGGTGGCGTTCGAGTGCCGGACGGACCGGATCGTGCGGCTCAATCCCGGCGCTGCGGCCGGCGGGAACGTGGTGATCGGGCGGGTTGTGAGCGTCTATGCGCACGAGGATCTGATCGACGCCCGCAAGCGCATCGATCCCGAGAAGCTCGCGGCGGTGGGGCGCATGGCGGGGCTCGGCTACTGCACGACGCGCGAGCGGTTCGACATCCCCTGGGGGACCGACGCGATCGGGGCGCCCGATCCGATTCCCGCGAAGGAGAAGGCATGAACGCGCTGACGATCGAGACGCCCATCGGCCCGCTGCGGGCGGAGTTCGACGAGGTCCGTGTGAACCGCATCGCGTTTCACGCGACGGGCGGCGAGGGGGATGACCCGCACAACCTGCGGGAGCGCTTTGGCCGCTACTTCGCGGGCGACGGTTCGGCGTTCGACGATCTGCCGATTGACGAGGGCGGCACCGAGTTCCAGCGCAGGGCGTGGGCGGCGATGCGGGCGATCCCCTTCGGCGAGACGCTCACCTACGGCGAGCTGGCGGAGCGGATGGGGTGCGACAGAAGCACGTACGGGCGGGCGATCGGCGCGGCGTGCGGGGCGAACCCGCTCCCGATCATCACCCCGTGCCATCGGGTGATGGGCTCGAGCGGCAAGCTCACCGGCTTCGGCGGCGGCGTGGAGACCAAGCGGCGGCTGCTGGAGCATGAGGG
>CAZXGT010000028.1:0-16894 GCA_964639935.1 uncultured Phycisphaeraceae bacterium | reverse complement strand
TCACCGGCTTCGGCGGCGGCGTGGAGACCAAGCGGCGGCTGCTGGAGCATGAGGGGGCGCCACAGGCGGCCGATTGTGGCCGGTTATGCTAGACGGGCGTACTGATGCACGGCCTTGCCCTTCGTGTGGGTATGACCTGCGCGGCGCGGAAGCCATGGCGTGTCCCGAATGCGGATACGACCTAAAGGGCTTGTGTAGTACGGTACCCCGTCGAACGCCGAAGGACATTACAGTGCAAGCGGTGACCTGGCTCTTGATCGCAGAGCTTGGTATCCCGTTCATGGGCGGAATCATCATTGCAACGTTGCTGATGAGTGATGCCTCGTACGGGTCCGGTGCCGCCTTGTTGGTCTTCGTCGCCGGTTTCGTTGCAATGCTTTCTATCGCGTATGAATGCGGACGATGGAGAGCCAATGAACTCTGCCGCGAGTATTCAGTCGGCCAGCGATTCGCATGGGTCATCGCAGCGACTCTGGCAGCTCCTGTCTCGATCGTTGTCAATGTCTTTCTGATACTCGTCGCGATCAATTCCTGAAGATCGACATCTGGCGGTCGGTGAGCACGCCCTCGGCCGTCGGGTTCTCGATGTCGATGCGATAGTCGCCCGAGTAGCAGGCGGTGCAGTAGTGCTCGCGGGGGACGGATTCGCTGTGGGCGGCGTCGAGGAGGCCTTCGAGGGTGAGGAAGTGGAGGGAGTCGACGCCGAGGAAGTCGCGCATCTGCTCGACCGTGCGCTCGTGGGCGATGAGCTCCTCGCGGCGGGCGAAGTCGACGCCGAAGTAGCAGGGGTGGCGGATCGGCGGGCAGCTGATCCGCAGGTGGACCTCCTTGGCGCCGGCCTTGTAGAGCTGGGTCATTTTGGTCCGGGTGGTGGTGCCGCGGACGATGGAGTCGTCGACGACGATGAGCTTTTTGCCGTCGACGATCTCGTCGACGACCGAGAGCTTGAGGGAGACGGCGCGCTGTCGTTCTTCCTGGGAGGGCTTGATGAAGGTTCGGCCGACGTAGCGGTTGGGGACGATGCCCTCGCGGTAGGGGATGCCGCTGGCGCGGGCGTAGCCGTTGGCGGCGCTGCGGCCGGAGTCGGGCATGGGCATGACCCAGTCGGCGTCCACCGGGGCCTCTCCGGCGAGCTTCTCGCCCAGGCGTTCGCGGACGATCTGGACCGTCTGCCCGAAGACGCGGCTGGCGGGGTTGGCGAAGTAGACGTGCTCGAAGACGCAGTGCGCCCGGCGGGGCGCGGGGTCGGCGAAGCGGCGGGAGGAGACCCCGGCGTCCGAGAGCGTGAGGATCTCGCCGGGCTCGACGGAGCGGATGCGCCGGGCCCCGATGGCGTCGAGCGCGACCGTTTCGCTGGCGACGATGGGGAAGCCGTCGTCGGTCTCGCCCAGGCACAGCGGGCGCCATCCCCAGGGGTCTCGGGCGGCCTCGATGCGGTCGGGGAAGAGCATGGCGATGGAGAAGGCGCCCTCGAGCCGGCGGAGCGCGGCGGCGAGGGGGTCGCTCGTCTTCTGCGCCTCGGGCGAGGCGAGCAGGTGGAGCATCACCTCCGAATCGCTCGTGGTGTGGAAGATGTGGCCGGCCTGCTCGTAGAGCTCGCGGATGACGCCGGCGTTGACGAGGTTCCCGTTGTGGCTGACGGCGACGTGCCCGCCGGAGTACTGCTGGATGATCGGCTGGAAGTTGGTTTCCTTGGAGCCGTAGGTGGAGTAGCGGGTGTGCCCGATCGCGCCGAGGGGTCGGCCCTCGGGGCCGGCGGTCGATTCGGTCAGCTCGCGCAGCGTGCGGGCGTTGAAGACCTCGGGGACAAGCCCGGCGCCGGCGCGCCCGCGGATGCTTTGTCCGTCGCTCGCGGCGATTCCCGCGGATTCCTGCCCGCGGTGCTGCTGGGCGTAGAGACCGTAGTAGGCGAGCTGGACGGCGTCTGACGCCCCCCAGACGCCGAAGACGGCGCATTTTTCTCTCGGCTCGTCGGGGCGATCCGGAGGCGGTGAGGCGGGGCCGCGGGCGTTGAGAACCGGCAGATGAAGGGATTTCGGCACGCGGGGCCTCCAGCGCGAAGGGCGGGGCGGGACCCGCACGCTAGCCGCGCGGGAACCGACCGGCAACGCGGGCGCCGGGGCGTGTCGCCTCGGTTTGACGGATTCCGCCCGATCGGCTTCAATGCTTGATCTGGACCGGATCCACCGGGCGCGAGTCGCGCTCGAGGCCTGAGCCGCAGTCGCGGGTCACTCACGCCGGATCGCACGCACACCGCGTCGCACCGCCCCGGGCCGCGAGAACGGCATCGGGAGCGAAGACGGAGACATTCATGGCGCGTTACCTCGGACCGAAGGTCAAGCTCTCTCGCAAGGTCGGCGTCCCGATCGCCGACACCCCCAAGCACACCTCCAAGCGGCAGCTGACGCCCCCGGGCATGCACGGGTACCGCGGTCGCCGCCTGCGCGACTACGGCATCCGCCTCAACGAGAAGCAGAAGCTGCGGTACCACTACCACGTGACGGAGAAGCAGTTCCGCCGCGCGATTGACGAGGCGAAGCGGCGCAAGGGCAACTCGGGCGAGCTGATGCTTCAGATTCTCGAGCGTCGCCTGGACAACGTCATCCGTCGGGCCGGTTTCGGGCGCACGATTTGGCAGTCCCGGCAGATCGTCAGCCACGGCCACGTGCTGGTCAACGGCCGCAAGACGGACCGCCCGAGCTTCCAGGTGGACGTGGGCGACACCATCTCCATCAAGGAGAAGTCGCAGCAGTACGTGCGGGACAACATGGAGAGTCTCGCGGGGCACGTGGTTCCCGCGTGGATCGACGTGAACCCGTCGGAGGTTTCGGTTCAGGTTGTGGGGTTGCCCACGAGCGATCAGATCCCGTTTGACGTGAACACGAACCTGATCGTCGAGTTCTACCGCTAAAGAGCCCTCGCCGGCGAGGGGCGGCGCGGGCGCTGCGCGCCGCCTCCGACGGGCCCGCCAGCGCGATCGGAGCCGCGCGACATGCTCAAGTTCCTCCGCAAGTACGACAAGTGGATCCTCGCCATCGGCGGGAGCCTGCTGATGGTTGTGTTCCTCCTTCCCCAGGCGTTGACGCAGTGGGGGACCGGGGGCGGCGAGCGCGTCGTCGCGGTCTATGACCATGGCGAGATCACCGCGCAGGATCGCTTCGACGCCAACCGCGATGTGCGCTTCCTCGAGGGCGTCTTCGGGCCGGTGATGACGAGCCTGGGCATCTCCGACCCGGACCACTGGATCATGCTCGAGGAAGAGGCGCGGCGAAGCGGCTACGTCGGCGGCCCGTCGTCGGGGCGGGATCTCTTCGATCAGATCGCGGCGGCGCAGGGCGCCGAGGATGTCGATCGGGCCTTCGTCGCGGTGCTCGCGGCGACGGGCGTCGCCGAGTCAACGGCGCTCGAAGCGCTCGCCACGCTCTCGGGCGTGGCTCGCATGCGGCGGGTGTACCTGCAGACGCAGCGCCTGAGCACGCCGGAGCTTCTGAGCGCCTACCGGCGGACGGTGGAGACCGTCGGGCTCCACGCGGCGCTGGTCCCGGCCGAGGCGATGCTCTCGGCCGTGCCCGAGAGCCCGCCGGAGGACGAGCTGCGGGCCTTCTACGACGAGCACAAGGACGTTCCTCGCGGGGGCGGCGCGCTCGAGTTCGGCTATCGCGTCGATCCGGCCGTGAAGCTTGAGTGGATCGAGATCTCCCAGAGCGAGATCGAGCGGCTCATCCCGGTGGACCCGGTCGACGTCAACGCGCGGTGGCGGAGGAACCGCGAGCTCTATCCGGGCGAGTTCTCGGAAGAGCGTCAGGGCGTCGAGGCGGACATGCGGCGCCAGGCGGCCGTCAGCATCATGAGCGATATCAACACGCTCATCCAGGCCGAGGTCGCCCGCGCGGCGCGCGACGACGAGACGGTCGATCTCCGCTCGCTCGGGCGCGACGTGAGCCTGCGCCTCAGCGAGCGCGAAGGGTGGCGCATCCCGCCGCTGGTCTACAGCCAGCGGGATGAGTGGACGACGCTCTCGCAGCTTCGCGCCGTCGCGAGGCTCCGCAACGCCCGCCCGATCTCGGGTCGCGCGAGCGATTCGTTCCCGCAGATCGCGATGAATGTCGCCGAGCTCAATCCCGAGGATCCCCACGACGTCAGCGTGGGCGATGTGGTCGGGCCGCTTCAGAGCGATGCTGGGTCGAGGATCTACGCCCGGGTCGCCGAGGCGCGTCCGGCGGGGCCGCCCGAAACGTTCGACATGGTCCGCGAGCAGGTTGTCGAGGACTACCGCCTCCAGCAAGCGTGGGACCGTCTGCAAGAGCGGGCCGAGCGGTTTCCGGCGCAGATCGCGGCGCGGAATCTGGCGACGGTGGCTTCCGACGCGGGAGGCGAGATCGTCGCCGGCATCCGCGCGACGCCCGAGCGGCTCTCCCCGCCCGTGACGCGCGAGATCGATCAGCAGGTCTTCGGTCGGCTGAACCGGCGCGAGTTCGCCTCGGTCGTTGTCGAGCAGGCCCAGCGGTTCGAGCCGATCGGCGACGTCCGCGATCTGCCCATCGAGGATCGCCTCGTGATCGTCGATCTGCCCGATCAGGCCGCGGTGGCGATCGGCGAGATCATTTCGGTCGATCCGATCACGCAGACCGCGTTCGTGCTCAACAAGCCGGACACGATCGTCCGCGTGCAGGACCAGCGCTTCCGCATGATGTCGATGGCGGACCCGTTCTCGCTTGAGGCGATGAAGGCGCGCCTGCAGTACGAGTCCGTTGGCGACCGAGAGGATGAGCTGGCGCCCGAGGCCGACCCTGAGCCGGCCGAGACGGGCGACGACGCGCTCGCGGAGGGCTGATTCAGGCCTCGCTCGAGAGCGCGCGGCGAACGCGGCGGCTCCAGTCCGGCGCCCGGCGCGCGAGTCGCGCGGCGTCCAGGCGTTCGGGGAACTCCTCGCCCTCGAGCAGTTCCAGCGCCGCGCGTGCGACGGCCTCGCCCGCGGCCGACGGGCTCACGCTCCCGTGCGTCCAGTGCTCGTAGTCGGCGAAGCTCAGCGCGATGGTGTGGAGCGAATCTCCCGAGGCGCCGCGCCCGATGCGCACGGTCATCTCCCAGCCGTCGGCCGTTTCCCGCTCTCGCACAACCCGTACGTCCGTCATCGGTACCACTTTACCCGCCGCCTCCGTCCCCACCGCCTCGCGGCTATGCTCCCTCTTCCATGTTCGCACTCGAGATCATCAAGCTCGGCCTCAAGAACCTCCGGCTGCACTTCCTGCGGTCGGTCCTGACGGCGCTCGGGATCATTTTGGGCGTCGCGGCGGTCATCACGATGGTGTCGATCGGCGAGGGCTCCAAGCGTTCGGCGCTGGAGCAGCTCGAGCGGCTCGGTGCGCGGAATCTGATCGTGCGCTCGATCAAACCCGCTGAGAGCGAGCAGGCGGGCGGCGGGCAGAGCCGATCGTTCGTCAGCCGCTACGGGCTGAGCTACGAGGATCTGCGCGTGATCGAGGCGAGCTTCGGAGATGCCGAGGCGATCGTCCCGCTCAAGAGCGTCGGGGGCCAGGTGCTCAACGCGGACCGGCGTCGGGTGAGTCAGGCCTTCGGCGTGACGCCGGAGCTCCGGGATGTGGCGGGTCTGCGTGTGGAGCGCGGCCGGTACATCACCGAGCAGGACGTCGAGGACGGCTCGCTTGTGGCGGTGATCGGTCAGGAGATCGCTCGCTCGCTCTTTCCGGATCAGGATCCCCTCGGGCTGAACTTTCGGATCGACGACAAGGTGGTCGAGGTGGTTGGTGTTCTGTCGCCGATCGGTCTCTCGGGCGGGGCCGGCGCGGCGCTGGTCGGTCGGGACATGAACTTCGACGTGCACATCCCGATCACGACGGCGCGGCGCGTCTTTGGGGACGTCGTGGTTCGTCGCGAGAGCGGCTCCTTCTCGGGCTCTGAGGTGCAGGTGCAGGAGATCTTCGTCGCGGTGCCGACGCGCGAGGAGGTGCTCGTGCAGTCCAAGAAGCTCCGCCGGCTCATCGAGAGCCGCAAGCCGAAGATGGAAGACATCGAGATCATCATCCCCTACGAGCTGCTCGAGAACGCCCGCAAGAGCGCGATGACGTGGAACCTCGTCCTCGGGGCCGTGGCGGGCATCTCGCTCCTCGTCGGCGGGATCGGGATCATGAACATCATGCTGGCGACGGTGACCGAGCGCACGCGGGAGATCGGCGTGCGCCGCGCGCTTGGGGCCACGCGTCGGCACATCGAGACGCAGTTTCTCGTCGAGACGGGCGTGCTCTCGGCGGCGGGCGGCGTCGTCGGCGTCGTGCTCGGCGTCTCGCTCTCGCTTGGGGTCGAGTGGATCGTTCCGCGATTGCCCGAGACGCCGCTGGTCGGCGGGTGGTTCCCCGACGACGTGGTGCTTCCCACCGCGATCACGGGGTGGTCCATCATCCTGAGTTTCTCGGTCGCCGCGGCGACGGGCCTGATCTTCGGCATCTACCCGGCCACGGTCGCTTCACGTCAGGACCCTATCGTGGCGCTCCGTCATGACTGATCGCACTCCAAACGACCGCGGCCCTCGCCAGGAGCGAGACCGGCGAGGCCCGCGGGGCAAGCGTCCGAGCTCCGCTCGCGGCCCCGCGCGAGGCGGCCCGCGGCGCGGCCAGCGCCCGTCCCAGGGCGAACGCGAGGAACGCAAGGATCCGGCGCGCGACCGCGTGTACCGGCGCGTCGCCAAGCAGGCGCGGCGCTTCCCGAACCAGCTGCTCATCACGCCGATCAACGACGAGGGGATGAGCGGGCGCGACGCGGCCTTCGCCCACGCGCTCTACGACGCGGTGATGCGCCGGTGGGTCACGCTTCGCCACATGGTCCAGCTTGGGCTCAACCGCGACTTTGACGAGCTCGACGATCACGTTCGCGCGGCGCTGCTCTGCGGGGCGGCGCAGATGCTCCTGCTCGATTCGGTCCCGCCGCGGGCGGCGATCAACGAGTCGGTGACGTGGATCAAGCGGGTCTCGCGGCGTCAGGGTCCGGGGAGCCTGGTCAACGCGGCGCTTCGGCGCGTGGCGGAGACGATCGGGGAGGAGCCGGAGCCGAGCGCGCGGGTCGGCACGTACGACACCCCGCCGGAGCCGACGCCGCGGCGCTGGCCGCCGCGTCTTGAGCGCTACGAGGGGGGGAGGTCCGAGCTCCCGCTCCCGGACGGCCGCGCGCTCCCGCTCGCGGGCGAGGCGCTGCCCGAGGATTCGCTCCAGCGTCTGGCCGTCGCCACGGGTCACCCGGTGGAGCTTCTGCGGCTCTGGAGCAAATCGATGCCGCTGCGCGAGGTGCGGTCGCTGGCGCTGCACGGGATCATCCGCCCTCCGGTGATCCTCAACACGGCGCACGCGAAGGAGGCGCCTCCGGCGGAGCTCGCCGCGGCGCACTCGGCGCCGGGTCACCACGTCTTCACGGGGTCCCGCGCGCAGCTCGTGGCGCTCCTGGAGGGGCGTCACGACCTCTGGGTGCAGGACCCGGCCTCGTCGCTCGCGGTGGAGTCGGTGACGGATCTCTCGCCGTCGCTCATCGTCGACGCCTGCGCCGGCCAGGGGACCAAGACGCGGCAGCTCGCCGAGACGTTCCCCGAGGCGCGGATCGTCGCGACGGACATCGATCACCCGCGCCGGGCGGCGCTGGAGCAGGCGTTCGCCGCCGGACCGCACGCCGATCGCGTGACGGTGATCCACCACGACGCGCTCGACGACTGGGCGGGGAAGGCGGACCTCGCGCTGCTCGACGTCCCGTGCTCAAACACGGGCGTGCTCGCCCGTCGGGTCGAGGCCCGCTACCGCGCGAGCGAGGCCGCCATCACGGAGCTTCAGAGTCTTCAGCGGCAGATCGTCGCCAACGCGGTCAAGCTGCTCGCTCCCGGGGGCGCGATCCTCTATTCCACGTGCTCGCTCGACCCGCGGGAGAACGAGGAGATGGTGGAGTGGGCCACGCGCTGGCACGGCTTTGAGTCGACGCGCGTGCACCGGCGCATGCCCTCGGGCGGCCCGGGGGAGGCGGAGACGACCTACTCCGACGGCTCCTTCGCCGCGCTCCTGCGCTGAGGCGCTCGGCCGGTTGGGTCCGGTATCGCGTCCGGCGCGCGAGAATTCGGCGCGAAGGGTGAACCAGACCGGCCCGCCGTCCGAACTGCCTGTAGACTCCTCGGTAATGACCAGCGAGGCCCGCCCGCCTCGGAGGAGACGCAGATCGAGCCATGAACCTGCACGAGATCATCTCGCGCGAGTGCGTCAAGGCGCCGCTCGAACACACGGACAAGAAGGGCGTCATTGACGAGCTGGTCGATCTCCTGGGCGAGGCCGGCAAGGTGACCGACGCCCAGGCCTTTCGCGAGATCGTCTGGTCGCGGGAGCAGAAGCGAACCACGGGCATCGGGCACGGGCTCGCGATCCCCCACGGCAAGTCCGAGGTCGTTTCGAGTCTGGCGATGGCGATCGGCAAGCCCGCCGAGCCGCTGGATTTCTCGTCGATCGACGGCCGCCCGGTCAAGCTTGTGGTGCTTCTGGCGAGCCCGATCGAGCAGACGAGCGAGCACATCAAGGCCCTGGGCCAGATCTCGCGCCTGATGACGATCGAGGAGTTCCGCGAGAAGATCTACGCCGCGACGGACGCGGGCGAGATCTACGAGCTGCTCCAGCATCAGGACGACTACGCGCCGGCGTCGACCTGATCCGGCCTCGGCTTGGACTTCAACCCCTGCTCGGCGGCCGCCGCGAGCATCTCGAGCCTCCCGAGGGCCCGCCTCTGCTGCGCCCGGGCGATCGCGTAGGGGAAGAGCGCGACGACCGCGACCACGAGGCCCGCCGCCGTCGTCAGGAGCGCCTCGGCGATGCCGCCGGCGATCTGGGTCGGGTCCGAGAGGTCGCTGGCCATCTCGCCCGCGAGCAGCTCGAAGCTGCGGATGATCCCGGTGACGGTCCCGAGGATGCCGAGCAGCGGCGCGGCGGTGATGATCGTCGAGAGCGTCGCGCCGAAGCGTTCCAGACGCGGGCGGACCTCCTCGGCGAGCTCCATCGCGGCGGCCTCGGTTCGGCCGCGGTCGAGAAGACGCCGGGCGAAGGTCCCATAGAAGGAGCCGGCGCTCTCGCACATGCCGCGCGCTTCGCGTGCGCGGCCTTCGCGCAGGGCGTCGGCGAGGCGGCTCAGCCAGCGCCCGCGTCCCGGGCGGTGCGCCGCGCCCCAAAAGAGCAGGCGCTCGACCGAGAGCGCCACGGCGACGAGCGAGAGCGCCGCGAGGGGCCACATCGCCCACCCGCCGCGCTCCATCAGCGTTTCGATTGCGGCCAGCGCGCCGTTCATCGCCGCGATGATAGGGAATCGTCGGCGGATCACGCGTAGGATCGCATGCCATGCCCTCGCCCGCGACGCCAACCGATCAGCCGCTGCTCACGCGCCTCACCGCGGGGATCGACGATGAACTCGCGGCGGCGGTGGATCGGGCGGGCCTCTCGCGGAAGCTCGATGAGCCGCTGCGCTACGCGCTTGTGGGGGGCGGGAAGCGCCTTCGTCCGGCCCTGGTCGTCGCGTCGGCCGAGGCGGCGGGGGCGGAGGCGCCCGCCGCGCTGCAGCCGGCGGTGGCGGTGGAGATGATCCACGCCTTCTCGCTGGTTCACGATGATCTCCCGGCGATGGACGACGATGATCTGCGCCGCGGGCGTCCGACCGTGCACGTGACGTTCGGCGAGGCCGCGGCGATCCTCGCGGGCGACGCGCTGATGAGCCTCGCGTTTGACGAGATTCTCCGCGCCCCGCGCGGCGCCGAGCTGGCGCGCGAGCTGGCGCGGGCGACCACCGCGATGATCGCGGGGCAGACCGACGACACCCTCGGCGCCGAGGCGGGCGTCGAGCGTCTCGCGCTCCTGCGCCGGATCCACACGAACAAGACCGGGGCTCTGCTTCGCGCGTGCTGCCGGATGGGGGCGATCTCGGCGGACGCGGACGCCGAGGCGCTCGCCGCGCTGACGCGGTTCGGCGAGTCGATCGGTCTCGCGTATCAGATCGTCGACGACCTTCTCGACGTCGTGCAGACGCCCGAGATCGCCGGCAAGCGAACGGGCAAGGACGAGAGCCGCGGCAAGCTGACCTACCCGGGCGTGATCGGGGTCGAGGGTTCTCGGGCGGAGGTCGCTCGTCTCGAGGGCGAGGCGCTCGAGGCGCTGTCGGGCTTCGGCGAGTCCGCGGAGCCCCTGCGCGTTCTGTGCCGCTCCATGAACCGGCGTGATCGCTGAGCCCGAAGCCGCTCGGAGGGGTTCCTGGAGCCCTATAGTGAATAATCATCCGCTCAGTCGCCGAAAGTCGTTCTGGGCAGATCCGACCGAGGCGCCAATGAAGATACTCCCGAGCATCTCCTCGCCCGCTGACGTGAAGGCCCTGCCGATCGAGGATCTTCCCGCGCTCGCCGCGGACATCCGCGAGGCGATCATCGATCAGGTGAGCCGTTCCGGCGGGCACCTGGCTCCGAACCTGGGCGTGGTCGAGCTCTCGATCGCCCTGCATTACGTCTTTGACTTCGCCCACGACCGCTTGCTGCTTGATGTGGGGCACCAGTGCTATCCGCACAAGCTGCTGACGGGGCGCCTGCCGATGCTCGAGAAGCTGCGCACGCGGGAGGGCATGGCGGGGTTCCCCGAGCCGAGCGAGTCGCCCTACGACCTCTTCCGGGTGGGCCATGCGGGGACGGCGATCTCCACCGCCGTAGGCCTGGCCAAGGGCGATCAGCTCCGGGGCGAGAGCTTCGATCCGGAGAAGCGTCCGGACGGGCGGCGCGTGGTCGCGCTCGTGGGCGACGCGTCGATCGTCAACGGGGTCGCGATGGAGGGCCTCAACAGCGCGGGCACGCTCAACCGCCAGTTCCTCGTCGTTCTCAACGACAACGGCATGAGCATCGGGAAGCCCCAGGGCGCCATGGCCAAGAGCTTCGACCGCATGCGCCTGAGTTCCTTCTACGGGGATCTCAAGAAACAGGCCAAGAGCGTGCTGCAGCAGATGCCCGGGGGCTCGCTCCTCCGGGAGGCGTACCACCGCGCGGGCGAGGCGACCAAGCAGTGGATCCCCGAGGCCGGCGAGCGCTCCTGGTTTGAGCACTTCGGCCTGGTCGCGGTGGGCCCGATCGACGGGCACGAGATCCCCGAGCTCATCGGCTTCCTGCGCGAGGCGAAGTCGCTCAATCGCCCGATGGTGCTGCACGTCAAGACGATCAAGGGCAAGGGGCTCGAGTTCGCCGAAGGCGACGCGACGACGTTCCATTCGCCCCCGTCGTTCCGGGTCGAGGGCTGCCGCGTCGAGCTCAAGAAGAAGGGCCGCAGCTTCACCGCGGCCTTCGCCGATGCGATGCAGGACATCCTGGCGACCGACGAGCGGGTCGTCGCGGCGACGGCGGCGATGCCGGACGGCACGGGCCTCGCCCGCGTGATGCCCGAGTTCCCCGACCGCGTGTGGGACACGGGGATCTGCGAGTCCCACGCGATGGACATGATGGCCGGGTGCGCCAAGACAGGCCTTCGCCCCTTCTTCGCGGTGTACTCCACCTTCCTTCAGCGGGCGTTCGACCAGGCGTTCCAGGAGGTGGCGCTGCAGGACCTGCCGGTGCGTCTGTGCCTGGATCGCGCGGGCGTGGTCGGCGGGGACGGCGCGGTGCATCACGGCTTTTGCGACGTCGCGATCCTGCGCTCGCTGCCCGGCGCCGTGCTCACCGCCGCGATCGACGAGCCTTCGCTCCGGGCGGCCATGGAGTTCATGCGCACGCGCGACGAGAGCCTGAGCGCGGTGCGGTACCCGCGCGACGTCGTCGCCGACCGTTTCGCGAGTGAGCCGTGCCCGCCCTTCAAGCTCGGCAAGGCCCGCCACCTGCTCCGCGCGGGCGAGGCCTCGGGCGAGCCCGACGTCGCGGCGCTCGCCTACGGGGTGGTGGCTCACCCCGCCGCCGAGGCGATCGAGCGGCTCGCGCGGGAGAGCGGCCTGACGATCGACCTCTACGACGCGCGGTTCGCCAAGCCGGTCGATGAGCGGCTCGTGACGGGGCTCGCCGAGGCGGGCGTCCCGATGGTGACGATCGAGGATCACACGGTGATTGGTGGTTTCGGCTCGGCGGTTCTCGAGGCGGTCTCCGGGATCCCGGGGGCCCGCGTGGTTCGCCTAGGGCTTCCCGACCGCTGGATCCTTCAGTCCTCACGGGCGCTGCAGCTCGAGGAGGCCGGGCTGGACGCGGGGTCGATCGCCGAGGCTCTGCGCGACGCCGCGGCCGGACGCGGCGCGGACGTGCGCACCGCTCGGGCCCGAGCTCGGCTCGACGCCCCTTCACGGCGGTAATGGCTCATGTCAGCCCGCCGAGCGCTCCTCGTGGTCAACCCGGACAAGCCAAACGCCATGCGGGCGGTGGGTCGCGTTCGCGAGGCGATCGAGACGCACGGCGCGCTCGCCGGGGTCTGCGAGGGCGACGAGCTCTGCGTGCGCGATACGACCGACGCCGACGTGGTGATCGCCCTTGGCGGCGACGGGACGATCCTCTCGCTCTCGCGGAAGCTGCTCGGGAGCGATCGCCCGCTCATGGGGGTGAACTTCGGGCGGCTCGGTTTTCTCGCGGAGTTCACGCTCGAGGGGTTCCTCGAGCAGGCGGCGGATCTGCTCGACGGCGCGAAGGCGCTGCGCATCAGCCAGCGTCCGGTGATCGAGGTGGAGGTCTTCAGCGAAGCGGGCGAGCGGAAGCAGACGTGCTGCGCGCTCAACGAGGCGGCGGTGACGGCCGGGCCTCCCTACCGCATGATCGAGATCGAGCTTTCGATCGGCGGGGAGGCGGGTCCGACGGCGCGCGGAGACGGGGTGCTCGTGGCGACGCCCTTTGGTTCGACGGCGTACAACGCGTCGGCGGGGGGGCCGATCATCGTGCCGGGGGCGGAGGTGATGGCGGTGACGCCGATCGCGGCGCACTCGCTGGCGTTTCGCCCGATCGTGGCGCCCCGCGACGACGTGGTGGAACTGACGATCAAGAGGGCCAACCGGACCGAGCGGGGCGGGACGACGCTCGTGCTCGACGGCCAGCAGCAGGTGGATATCGAGCGGGGGGATCGCGTGCGGCTGTGGCTCGGCGATCGTCGGGCGCCGCTCGTGAGGAACCCGGAGTGGAGCTACTGGCGGACGCTGATGGACAAGCTGCACTGGGGCGCGGAGCCGACCAACGGGATGGGCCAGCGTCCGAGTGGGGATCAGTGAGAAGCCTTTCACGGCGTCCGATAGGACCGGCTCTGAAGGCATCCTGAAGGTGCTTCCATCTGATTCTCAGGGTTTTTCCGGGTGGTTGGGGCGAAAACTCTGGCGTTCGTGAGGTCGAGCGGGTAGCTTCTCGTGTGGGTAGGAGTGGAAGCCTCCCCAACCTGGGCCTTGCCTTGGACGGGAAGGTCGAGGGAAGAATGGCCTGTCTTCTGGACAGGCACACGTCACCGGTCGCGGTTGGGAAGCCGCGGCCAGGAGGGTCGCTGGGCTCAAGCGGCCAAAGAACACGTCTCGCGTCGGCTTTGCCGGCGCTTTGGGGGACTTCGGTGGGATGAGCCCGCCTACCGGAACTCTGCACTCGAAAGGGTGTGGCAGAAGCCCGCGCCGCTGAAAGGCGGTTCGGGCTTTTTTCTTGCGCGCCTCAGGGGGCCCGGCGCGAGGCGCCCGGCTCCGGTAGGATCGCGCGCATGATCGATCTGAAGCAGCTGCGCGAGGATCCGGAACGCTATCGCGAGGGCGCCCGGAAGAAGAACGTGGAGGTCGACATCGAGCGGACGCTCGAGCTCGACGAGCGCCGGCGGGCTCTGACGCAGGAGCAGGAATCCCTCAGAGCCGAGCAGCGGAAGCTCGAGAAGGCGATGGGGCCCGAGATCGGGAAGCTCATGGGGCGTCTCAAGTCGGCCTCGGCGGGTGATCGCGAGGCCATCGAGCGGGAGCTCGCGGAGCTCAAGAACAGGCCCGCAGCGCTGAAGGAGCGCATCCAGACGCTCGACGCCCCTCTGGCGGAGGCCGAGGCGGATCTCCGCGCCGAGCTCCTGCGCATCCCGATGCCGCCAGATCCGGACGTGCCGGTGGGCGAGTCGGCCGACGACAACGTGGAGCTCTCGCGGTGGGCGCCCGCGTGGTGGGACTTCGAGAAGAGCTTCGCGGAGAACAAGGGGTTCGAGCCCCGGACGCATCTGGAGCTCGTTCGCGACCTCGGGCTCGTGGACTTCGAGCGGGGCGTGAAGATCTCGGGCGCTCGGAGCTACGTGCTGACGGGGCTCGGGATGCGGCTCCACCAGGCGGTGCTGCGGTGCGCCTTTGATTTCATGGTCGACGAGAACGGCTTTACGGCGGCGAGCGCTCCGGCGCTGGTGCGTGAGGAGCCGATGGTCGGCACGGGCTTCTTCCCGGCGGGGGAGGACCAGACGTACCGGATCGATGAGACTGGGCGCGGCGGGGCGCACGACATGTACCTGGCGGGCACGGGCGAGGTCGGCCTGATGGCGTTGCACGCCGATGAGATCCTCGACGAGAGCGATCTTCCGAAGACGTACACGACGTGGTCCCCGTGCTACCGGCGCGAGGCGGGGGCCGCGGGGCGCGACACCGCGGGGCTCTACCGCATCCACCAGTTCGAGAAGGTCGAGCAGGTGGTGATCTGCCGGGCCGAGGAGGCGGAGAGCCGCGCGTGGCACCGGAGGATGATCGGCTTTGTCGAGGAGCTCCTGCGCCGGCTCGAGCTCCCGCACCGCCAGCTGCAGTGCTGCACGGGCGATCTGGGCGTCAAGAACGCGGACATGATCGATCTCGAGTGCTGGATGCCGGGTCGCGGGGAGGAGGGCGCGGACGGGCGCCCCATCGGCGCCTTCGGCGAGACGCACTCGGCCTCGCGCCTGTACGAGTATCAGTGCCGGCGATTGAACCTGCGCTACCGCGCCGGGGAGGGGGGCAAGCCGGTCGTGGCGCACTCGCTCAACAACACGGTCGCCGCGAGCCCGCGGCTGCTGATCCCGATCCTCGAGATGCATCAGAACGAGGACGGCAGCGTGAGCGTGCCCGAGGTTCTGCGTCCGCACCTCGGCGGCCTTGAGCGCATCGGCTGAACCGACGGGGACCTCGTCCCAACGAAAAACGCCCGGGCGACGTGGCCCGGGCGTTGCTGGATTCGACGTTTCGCCGCTCGGCGTCTATCGGTTGAGATTCTGGAGGAGGATCAGCACATCGGCGGCGTCGACGGCGCCGCTCTGGTCAAGATCGCCGATCGGCCCGGGCGTTCCCCAGCGGGAGAGGATCATCGCGAGGTCGGTCGAGTCGACCGCGAGGTCGTCGTTCATGTCGCCCATGAGCATCATCGCCGACTCGGCCCGCGCGCCGCCCGCGCTTCGCTCGAAGGTGCGGTTGAAGGGGATGTCGGCCCACCAGGCGAGCCCGTACTTGACCTCGGAGGGGAAAAAGTCCTCGATGTCGTCGATGGTGAGGTTTTGATCGATCGGCTGCACGCGGCGGAAAGAAGTGCTATCGAACCACTGGAAGCCACCCCAGTCGAATTCGGGCCCGGCCCAGAGGATGCGGAGGTAGTACCTGCCGGATCGCTCGAGGTTCTGCGCGAAGACATGCTCGACGTTGCTGGCCGCGGCCGACTGCGCGACGACCTCGTCGTCGGAGCCGTCGAAGCGCTGACGCCGGAGCTGGAGGTTGAGGTTGTCGAACTTGAAGGCGGTCTGGGCGCCGAAGTGGATGCGACCCTCGCTGTCTCTGAAGTCCAGTCCCCCGGGCGGCTGCGGGGGCTGCTGGTTGAGGACGGCGGTGATGAAGCGGAGGTTGCCGTCGGCGTCGGTCCCGGTGTAGGCGCCCGCGATGGCGCCTTGACCCTGGGACCCGAAGGTCGCGAGAGTCTCCTGCCCGGCGGCGACGCTGGCGTTGGTGTTGATGCCGAAGAGCTGGAGCTCGCCCGGATCGACGTTGCCGTCCATGTTGGCGTCGAAGTGGAAGAAGGCGGGGGAGCCGGAGTCCCCGAAGGTGATCATGGTTTCGATGCGGTTGCCGAGCGAACCCGCGCCGAGCCCGCCGACGGAGGGGATGTCGGGGTCGTCAAAGTCGAAGACGTAGGCCTCCATCATCTCGCTCGTGGGATCGTCGTCGTCATCGATGTTCGGGTAGAAGTCGATGACGTTCTTGCCCAGTCGCAGGTTGGGCTGCGGGATGGCGTCGTTGGGACGACCACCCGCGGGGACGAAGCCGATGGGCCACTCCTCCTCGGGGACGCTGAGGTCCATGGGGATGCCGAAGCGGCCGTCGCCCGATTCGCCGTAGCCGCTGATGAAGACTTCCTGCGTGCCGACATCGGGGGGCGTGCCCTCGAAGATCTCGTAGAACTGCAGGGTGTCGCCGTCGTAGGGGGTCAGGCCCTTGTCGTTGGCTTGATCGGCGAAGTCGGAGAAGGTGGCGCCGCTGACGGTGACGATCGCGATGTCGTCGCGTCCGTTCTCCACAACCTCGCCTCCTTCGGGATCGAGGATGCGATCCCCGACGAAGTTGAAGGAGGGGTGGATGTCGATCTCGGCGGCCGTCCCGTACTGGACGACCATGTTGTTGCGGCCGAAGGTCGGGAAGAGGATCGTGACCTGGTTGGGGTTGACGTCGGAGAACCCGTCGTTGTCGGTGTCAAAGACGTGCGCCGCGGTGAGGAGGCGGCGGTCGTTCAGGAGCACGCCCGTGGCGAAGCGGAAGCCGGTCTGGACCGTTCCGACCCGGAGGGCGACGACGCCCGAGAAGGCGACGGGGTCGACGTTGAGCTCATCGACGGCGGTGGAGTAATAGACGTCGGTGAGGCGGCGCATGCGTTCACTGTCGAAGAAGGTCGTCGGGCCGCCGGAGGGGTCGTTGGGGTTGCACTCGTCCT
>CAZXGT010000027.1:0-23124 GCA_964639935.1 uncultured Phycisphaeraceae bacterium | reverse complement strand
AGATCCGCTACACGATGTTCTTCCGCTCGAACTACAAGCAGATCGTGCGACTCGCGGCCACGACCCGCTGAATCAGGCCCGCTGAATCAACCCCGGCCAGCCGGCGATCGGAACGATCAGAAGGCGGGCGCCTGCGGACGACGTCGTCCGTGCCGCCCCGTTCACACCCGGAAGACCGATCCCAGCCGCTTCCCGAGCAGCACGCTCACGCCCACGAGCGTCACGGTGAGCAGGGCCATGCCCCACACGCCCATACCTGACGCGATCGCGGGGCCGTCGCCGAGACGCTCCGAGAACGCGAGGATGGCCTTTGTGATCGGGTAGTGACGTTCCTGCTGAGCGAGGATGAGCGAATCACTCACCTCGAGCATCGCGAAGGCGAACGCGAGCAGTCCGCCCGCGATGAGGTTCGCCGCGATGAGCGGCACGATCACCCGTCGAAGCGTCGTGCGGCCCGGCGCGCCGAGCGACGCCGACGCCTCCTCGAGCTCGGGCGTCACCTGCTGAAGCCCGGCGACGGCGGCGCGGACGACATAGGGCAGGCGACGCACGGCGTAGGCGATGATCAGCAGCGGGATGGGATTCGGGTTCGCTCCCACAACGTCGATGGCCCCGTCGAGCGGGTCGCCCGGGCCAAACGGCCACTGGAGCGTGATCGCGACGTACCCGAAGGCCATCACGAGTCCCGGGACCGCGAGCGGGAGCATTGTGAGCGAGTCCAGAAGCGAACGCCCCCGGATCTTCGTCCGCACGATGATGTACGCCGCGGCGAGCCCGATGCCGATATCAAGCAGCGCGGCGGCGAAGGCCAGATACAGACTGTTCACGATCGAGTTGAACGCCAGCGGATGCCCGAGCGCCAGCTCCATGTTGTCGAACGTCCACCGTTCGGGAAACACAGAGCGGTACCACGAGCCGGGGGCGGCGAACGCCTCGAACACGACGCCGATATGCGGGAGCAGCGCGGCGAGCGTGACGACGCCAAAGGCCAGGTTGGCGAGCAACGCCCCGCTCGGGGCGAGCCGCGCCGTCGTCGCCGAGCGGAACGCCTTCATCGAGCCCGCCGTCGTCACACGCCCGAAGGCAAGCTTCCCGACCGCATAGAAGAGCACCGCAAAGAGCAACATCACCGCTGTCAGCGCGTACGGCTGCTGCGATGCGTTCATCTCCTTCACGCCCGCGAAGATCTGCACCGCCGTCACGTCGTGGAAATCAAAGACCAGCGGGGTCCCCAGCTCCGTGAACGACCAGATGAACACCACCGTCCCGCCCGCGAAGAGCCCGGGCCGAATCAGCGGGAGCGTGATCGTCAGAAGCCGTCGGATCGGACCGGCGCCAAGCGAATCGGCGGCCTCATCGAGCGACGGATCGAGATTCGCCAGCGCCGCCGTCGCGTTGAGATACACGATCGGGTACAGGTGCAGCGCCAGCGCGATCACCACGCCCGCAAGCCGCGCCTGCCCGATGATGTCAAGCTCCGTACCGAGCATCGTGTTCAGGGCGCCGAACCGACCGAGGATCGCCCGCAGCCCGATCGCGCCCACAAAGGGCGGCAGGATCAGCGGCACCAGGATCGCGCTCGTCCACAATCCTTTGAGCGGGAACTCGTAGCGCGCACCGAGCAACGCCAGCGGGAGCCCGATCGCGAAGGACAGCAACGTCGTCAAAACGGCGATCAGAAACGCGTTGTAAAGACCCTCGCGGAGGACCGGATCCTGAAACACCAGAGCGACGTGGCGGAGGGTGAACCCCTCATTTGTGGCCACGTTCTCCGCGAACCCGCCGCGCACGGTCAGCCAGATCGGATAGAGCAGCGTCAGTCCGAGGAGCAGGAGGAGCCCGACGAGAACAACGTATTGAAAGAAAGTGCGTTGCTTCACGCGCGGCTCCCGCTCGAGGGCGGGCAGGTGTACCACGACCGGCGGCCTTCGGCCAGTGACGGGACCTCCCAGCGCTCGCTCTAACACAATGTTCACACTCGCGTGACTCGTCGCTCGCGAGGCGACCGGTAGACTCTGCCTCTCACTGGAGATCTCTTCGCCGGGCTCCGAGTCGCAGCGGCGAACCCTCCGCCTGACCTCACGCCTCGCTCACCCAAGCGACCGTCAAGGAGCGCACGATGCCCTCTGGATATCGCCCCAACCGCGCCAAGGCCGGCTTTACCCTCGTCGAACTTCTCGTGGTGATCTCCATCATCGCGCTGCTCATCGGCATCCTCCTGCCCGCATTGGGATCCGCCCGAACCGCGGCGCACACCGTCGTGTGCATGACGAATCAGAGCAACATCGGCAAGGGATGGCTGACCTTCGCCGCTGACAACAACGATTACATCCCCGCCCCGGGCACCATCGGCCAGCAGCTGATGACCCAGGGCGACGACGGGCTCGCGCTCGACGCCCCGGGAAGCGCTACCCAGCCCTTCGACTGGGCCGGCGCCCTCGCCTTCGACTACTTTGACATCGAGCGCCCGGCACAGCGCGACGAGCGGTTCGCCTTTCTCAACGGAGCAACTCCGCAAGGCGGTAAATCCTCTGGAGCGGCCGGCATCTTCGCCTGCCCCGCCAACTACAACATCTCCATCCCCTATCTCGACGGCGAACGCCCCAGCGGCATCGACGGCACCGATTTCCAGCCCCAGCTCTCCATGAGCTACTGCGCCGCCCGCGAGTTCATGTGGTGGGGTCAGGGCGGCAATCAGGCCCCATCATGGGCCCAGCGCAGTCCCGAGTACTGGGACGAGACCGGCACCATGAACGCGTCCGGGAGCTGGGCGCAGTGGATGCCCGGGAAGAACAGCTTCGGCGAGCAATCCGGCTACCGTCCCCGTCTGGACCGGATCGGCGCGGTGCTCTCTGACAAGTACATCATGGCCGACGGCGCCCGCTTCCTCCGTTTCGATCTCGACGCCCTCGACCACGACGTTGCGGCCAGAGGCGGCTACGGCGGCGCCTTCGCCGATATCGGCGCCTGGGCGGACTACGAGTCGGCCAGCCGCACGCTCACCCGCGCCTGGCCCTCCGGCGCCAACGACGCCGGAATCGACATGGAGCGCCTGAGCATGCGTCACGTCAACTCCCAGCAGGCCCAGCCCCGCGCCAACGCCCTGAAGTACGACGGCTCCGTTGAGACCGTCTCCGATCGACGGGAGTTCCGCCGTCCCGATCACTGGCTCCCCTCCGGAACGTCCCTTCTGCTCAACGACGTTCCCGAGTTTCTTCGCGGCGAGTACCAGGACCGCGCTCAGGGCCAGCACGCCTACGTCGCCCGCGTCGAGATCTTCTGATCCACAACTCATTGACCACCCTCCGAATCACCCGTCAAGCCCGGCTCGTGCGTGAGCCGCAAGCCGTCGCTCCGAGGCCTCTCGGAGAAGCGGTCCAAGCAAAGACCTGTTCCCAATCCTGCAAGGAGAAGAGAGAGATATGAACCGCAGCATCACGTTCGCCGCCATCGTCGCGGCCGCCGGCCTGGCCGCCCCCGCGGTGGCTCAGGATTCCGTTTCCCAAAACCCCGGCACGTTCGTCGGCGACGCCCTGATCCCCTGGCTCCCCTCGAGCCAGTGCGCCGACTTCGTCGTCGATCTCACGCCCATCCAGACCTCCGGCGGCACGACCTTCGGCATCGCTCCGCTCCTCAAGAGCAGCAAGACCAGCCAGGACTTCTTCAGCTCTCTGATCGGTCCCCAGTCAGTCAGCGCCGATGAGATCGTCGTCAATGAGTTCGCGCGTGAGAGCTACAACGCCTGGAACTTCCCCGGCGGCGGCGTCAACTTCATCGGCGATCCGGCCCCTAACGCGATGGGTCAGCTCATCACCCCGACGGCCGAGGGCGACATCTTCCAGTTCGCCGCCGGCTTCTCGGAGTTCGCCACGACCAACAGCGGTGACGACTACGAGGGCGTCATCGGCGGCGTCGTCAACTTCGACAAGGCCAACCCGAGCCGCCTCTACGTCAGCCGCGTTATCGCCGCGACCGACCGGGCCATGGCCTCAGGCGGCGACTCGGCCGAGTTCGGCTTCGGCACCGTCGACGCCTCGGGCAACATCTACTTCCGCGCCGACGACTTCGGCTCCTCGGCGGGCGACTCCGTCTCCGGCAACAACATCTTCCGCGTCAGCCTGCTCGGGCGCGACTGCGACTCTGTCAACCGCATCAACATCAACGGCGGCGCCGACGCCGCGGCCACCGAGCGGCTCGTCACCAACCAGAGCGAGGTCTACTCCGTCCCCGGCAACATCCCCCAGAGCGTCGCCGGTCGCCCGGTCTACGTCGGTCTCACCTTCGCGACGCAGCTCGCGGCCGAGACCTCCCCGGGCAACGTGACGCTCGATTCGACCTTCCTCGGCGGTCTCGCCACCGACACCCGAGGCGTCCTTGCCACCTACCGGGCCGACGCCCTCGGCAACGGCGGCGCCGCCCTCGGTGGGAACCTCTCCAAGAGCAGCGGCGGGCCGACCGACTCCATCAGCCTCTTCTCCCTCGACGCCAACGGCAACGTCATCGCCGGCTCCCAGCGCATCTTGACGCTGCCGGGATCGCCCATCACCGACCCCGTCGAGGGCTTCACCCTCTCGTCCAACGGCGAGTACGACCACTACCGCAGTCAGACCCCGTTCCGCGGCGGCAACTCGCAGGTCGCGCTCGGCGCCGACGCCCAGGGCAATGTCCTCGCCGCCGGCACCGCCTACCTCACCGGCGGGCAGCAGGATCCCTTCAACGCCATCCCGGTCGCTCGACTCAACCCGAACACCGGCGCCGTTCAGTACTCCCTCGCCGCCTGGATCGACTTCGATCCCGCCGGCCCCGCCGGTGTCTCCGGCAAGCCCGTCTACGATGACGCCGGCAACGAGATCGGCGAGCTCCGCCCGTTCATCGAGCTCAACCCGGCCAACCCCGGCCCCTCCCTCTCGGCTCCCTCGATCGATGGCGCCGGCAACGTCTGGTTCGTCGGCCTCGTCGCCTTCGAGGATCCCGATGGCGGCGAGCCGTTCTTCCGCACCACGCTCCTTCGCGCGGTGTACCAGCCCAACATCGGCGGCGGCTTCGGCTACCGCCTCGAGAAGGTGCTCGCCTTCGCGGACGTGGTCCAAAGCCAGAACACCGGCCTCGACTACTTCGTTGGCGGCTTCCAGATCGTCGACGCCAACTCCGTGAACTCCTCGACGCTCTGGTCCAGCAACGTCAAGCAGGCCACGTGGGGCGGTATCGACGCTTCCGAGCTCGATTCCCCCGCCGACCCGCGCTCCACCGCGGGCGTCGTGATCGCCACGAGCATCACCTACGACGTCGACCAGGACGGCGACTTCACGCTCAACACGATGGACGATCCCGGCACCCTCGATGAGGCCTACAACGTCCTGCTCTACATCTCCAACATCGAGAAGCCCGCCACCGCGGACTGCCCGCAGGACCTCGACGGAAACGGCGTGGTGGACGCGTCCGACCTCGCCGCCCTCATCTCCCAGTGGGGCCAGTTCGGCACGTCGGCTGACTTCGCCGGCAACGGCGTCGGCGCCGACGACCTCGCCGCCCTCGTCGCGGCTTGGGGCCCCTGCCCGCAGTGAACCGATTCGATCGCCTGAGCGACTGATCGAAAAGAACATCCTCGGACGCCCTCGGCCGGAAGGCCGCGGGCGTCCTTTCCAAGCCGCTGAGAGGAGCATCCAGTGAAGACCCGACTCGCCCTGTCCTTCGCCGTCGCCCTGGCGTCATCCACTGGGCTCGCCGCCGCGTTCAATCCCTCCGAGGGCGACTGGGGCAAGAGCGACCCGGCTCACCTTCGGGTCATGACGTGGAATGTCGAGGACGGCGTCTGTTCCACCGCGACCAAGACCGAGGGCGTCAACTCCTGGACCGCGATCGCCCGCATCATCGCCGCGATGAAACCCGATGTCCTCATCCTTCAGGAAACCGGGGACAACGCCGGCAACAGCGACGTCTCGGGCGGCTCGGCCGATTCGGTCTCGACCCTTGAGACCGTCTTCGATCGGTTCTTTCGCGGCGGCGATGATCCCTGGCGGGGCGGAACCGTCACCGCCTTTGTCCAGGCCTACGACCCCGCCTACGACCTTCCCTTCATCCGCGTCAGCGCCGCCTCCGACAACTTCAACCGCAACGTTATCCTGAGCCGATTCCCCTTCGCCGACGTCAACGGCGACGGCGTCGTGGCCCTCGACAACTTCTTCAACATCGCAGACGGATACGCCCCGGGCGGCGGCGGAGGCATCCGAGGCTTCGCCTACGCCGAGATCGACCTCCCAGACGACGTCTACGCTGGCGATCTCGTCATCGGCAACTCTCACCTCAAGGCGGGCGGAAGCTCGAGCGACCGCGACGACCGCCTCCGCGCCGCCCAGAACATCGTGTACTTCATCGATCACTACTTCAACGGCGCCGGCGCCGGATTCTCCGACCCCAACAACGCCATCTTCAGCCCCGGATCGAGCGACGGCCTGCTCGGCGAGAACGACATCGTCGTCTGGGGCGGCGACTGGAACGAGGATGAGGCCACCAACGGGCGCCGCGGCCCGGCCGAATGGATGACTCGCGCCGCGATCAACGGCGGAACCGACGGCCCCGACGCAGACCGGTCCGACGCTGTCTACGACAACGCCGTCGAACCCTTCACGGGCGAAACGGACACACGCGGCGGATCCAAGCTCGATTACCTCGCCTGGTTCGATTCCGTCGGGACCGCGGTCAATCAGGTCGTCCTCTACGCCAACCCGATCCCCACGGGCGCGTTCCCGCCCGAGATGGCGTCCTTCTCGTTCCCCACCTTCCTCACCTCGCTCGCCGCGGACCACAACCCGGTCTTCGTCGATCTCGCGCTTCCTGAGCCGACGGTCGCGCCGTGCCCGGCCGATCTCGACGGCTCCGGCGCCGTGAGCGCCTCCGACCTCGCCATCCTCATCGCCGCATGGGGCGGCGTCGGGCCCGCGGACCTCGATGGCTCCGGCGTCGTCAACGCCTCCGACCTCGCCGCGCTCATCGCCGCCTGGGGCCCCTGCCCCGAGTGACTGTAAAGCCTGCGCAAGCTCCTTCTCGCGGCTCGCTCGCCTCGGCGTGAAACCCCTAAGATGCCGCGAAAGAGCCGAGGCGATTGTTCTCTCCTTCGCCGGCCAAGTCGCCAACCGCACGCCTTTGAGCAGAGCCGCCCATGCGATCACTCACAGAAGACCTCGACCAGAGTTCATCCTCGACCGAAAATCACTCCTCCGGCCGCGGTCTCCGCGATCGGTTCAACGACGCCGTCTCGGGCCTGGCGGGCAAGATCATTCTGGCGATCATCGCGCTCGGCATGGTCTGGTTCCTCTTCACGCGCTTCCAGTCGGCCACCGGCCCTGCGGAAGGGACCATCATGGATGCGCGCACGCGCATGATGGACCCCCTCACCGGCGAGATGCTCTGGTACAAGGTGGAGATCGGCAAGCGGGCGCCCGACGGGTACTACCCGGTCGAGTACTGCTGGAGCGACGACCACCCGGACGCCCTCGCCGTGCCGGTCGTTCTGAACAATCAGCTCTTCGCCTACGACGACCCCCGTCACAACGAGCCGACCATCTGCCCCTGCGGCGATCAGGTCGTCGTGCCCCGCAATCCGCGGCCTGAGGCGTTCCTCGGTCTCACGCCCGAGGACTATCAGACCGGTCAGGCGCCCGGGTGCGCCGTCGAGCACTACCGCGCGCTTCTTGGAAACTGACCGCGCCAGATCCGGCGCCCGCACTTCTGGGGGGTCCGAGACGAACGAGCCGATTCCATCCGCTCGGGCCGATATGCTCAGCGTCGCCCCGCAAGCCCTCGAGAGGAGACGCGACAGATGAGCCGCATCGCTTGGATCACGATCACCGCCTGCAGCCTCGCCGTCGCTCAGACCGAGCTCCCGAAGCTTCAGTCGCCGGTGAGAGTTCCACTCGAAGGCGCCTCCGACCTCGCTGATCGCTTTCCCCTCCTTCCGGAGGGCGCCTACATCGCCGGCCGGCTCGCCCGCCTCCGCCCGGTCGGGACACAGGCGTCCGCGGTCGTCTTCGTGCGCACCGGAGCCGAGGATCCCATACGCCCGATGGCGCTTCTTCCGTGCTCGAACACCCAGGCGATGGAGCAGATCGCGGCGAGCGGTTCAAGCGAGGTGATGTTCGAGGTCTCCGGCCAGGTCTTTGCCTCGCGCGGCCTCAACTACTTCCTCCCGCTGCTCTTCCGCGTCGTGTCTGAAGAGGAGGCGAAAGGCGCCGAGCCCGCCTCCCCGGTCGCGCCCGCGGCGACGACGTCGGAGCCCGAACCGCCCCTGCTCGCGGAACGCGCTGAGGAGATCGCGGTCGAGGATCTGATCGAGGAGCTCGAGTCCGCCACCCGCGTCGCCGAAGCCGCGCGCACCGAGAACGCCGGCCGCCCGCGAACGCTCCAGCGCGAGGGCGGGGTGATCACGCTTCGCCGCGGCCGACTCATCCGAAGCCCCTCGGGTGGATGGATGTTCACCTTCGACGCCGGCGCAAGCGACGCGCCGGGGACCGAGCCCATCGACGCCCCTCTCGGCGTGATGCCCTGCCGGCTTCTTGACGAGATGGAGGCCGTCGCTTCCCGTCGCGGAGAGCGCGTGACCATGACCGTCAGCGGCCGCGTCTTTCTCTACGACCAGCAGAACTTCCTGCTCCCGACGATGTTCTTCGTCAATCGCACCGGCGAGGGCGGGCTCACGAGCGCTCAGTGACCGTCGTCAGGCCGCCATCCCGCCCGACCCGTCGTCGTCCTCGGTCTCCCAGCCCGACCACTGGCTCCCCGGCATGTGACGGTGGTGCACGCTGATCACCTTCGCGAGCTGCCCCGCGAACACCTCCGAGATCGAACCGAGCTGCTCAACAGCGTCCTCCTCGAAGGGACGCGACCGATCGCGAAACAGCGTGATCACCGCCAGACACTCCCCGTCACGCCGGCACGCCGCCACCAGCGCCGTCGAGTCCGCGAGCCACGCCGCGTCGTCGCCGATCCACTCCCGGAGGTCATCCATCGAGGCGAACGTAAAGACGCCCTCTTCCTCCTGGAAACGGGGCGGAATCACATCGGCGAGGTGATCGAGCAGCACGTCCGCCGCGTCCTTCGGGCAGTCGTAGTTCACATAGGCGCCAAGCGAGAAATCCGAGTGGTTCGACGGGAGGAAGACCGCCGCGTTCGTCGGCCCCGTCTTCTGCAGCGTGTGCTCGAGGGTCGTCCGAAGAAGCTGCTCGATATCGAGCTCCTGCTTCACGAGCGCCTGGAACTCCGAAACGGCGCCGATCTTCTTCACCTGATCGGCCATGTCCTGGTACGCGCCGACGAGATCGTCGCAGAGATCGTCGACCTGATCGTGAACGCTCTTGCGCGATTCATTAAGACGCCGGCAGATCTTCTTCAGCCGGATAATCTTCCGCTCCTGCTGGCGCAGACGCCGCGCGGCCTCAATCGCGCTCGCGACGCACAGCCTCGCCTCGCCGGCGTCGATCGGCAGGTGGAGGACATCCACCGCCCCGGCGCGCATCGCCTCCACCGTCTGCTCGGCCGTCACGCGCGAACCGGTCATCACCACGCGCACCGCGGCGTCCATCCGCTGGAGCCGCCGCGCCAGATCGAATCCCCGCTCGCCCTCGAGCGTGAAGCTGATCAGCGCCGCGTCGTAGGATCGCGAGCCCGCGGCGCCCTCGGCGGCGCCGATCGCCTCTTCCACGCTGGACACCGGGTCGCACTCGACCCCAGCCCCGCGCAGAGCGCCCGCGATCGCGGCGCTGGACACCGAATCCGGCTCCACGACGAGGACACGTCCGAGTGATTCCCCGTGATGCTTCTCCTGATGCGCGTGCGGCGTGCTCATGGCGACTCTCTCCCCCTGTCGCGGCCTCTCAGGCCGCCGTGGCAGGCGCCTCATCCTCCCGCTTCCACCGCGGGATCACGAGACGGGCGACCGTGCCCTCCGACTCGACGCTCTCGAGTTCGAGGCGCCCTCCATGCTGCTCCGCGAGGCGATGAGCCTTGCTCAGGCCAAGCCCCGCGCCGCGGCCGGACGGTCGGCGGGAAAAGAAGGGCTCGAAGGCGCGCCGTTGCGTCTCCGCATCCATCCCGCGGCCCGAATCGACCACCGAAATGCACAGTCGGCCATCCGGCTCCCGCGTTTCAGCACGGAGTTCCACGAACTCGCGAGGCGCCGCGTCCATCGCGTTCTGCAGCATCTCTGTGACGACTGCGCCGAGCTGCGTCGGGTCCACATAAGCCGGCGGAAGCGGCCCGAGAACCGTCAGCTTCACCGGCGCGCACTCGAGATCCCGCGACTGCCGGTCCCGCTTGACCTCCGTCACCGTGCGGCTCAGCAGATCCGTGAGATCCGTCGGTCGCTTCTCGGGGGCCGGTGGATCCGCAAAGAAGTGCAGCCCGCTGATGAGGTCGCTGAGCCGCGCCGACGCGTCCTCGATCGCCCGCACGCTTCGCTGCGCCTCATCCGAGCGTGCCGCATCGCCCAGAACCTGCGCGCGTCCGCGGATGATCGCCAGCGGGTTGTTCATCTCGTGCGCCGCCCCCGCCGTCAGCCGCCCGAGCCTGGCCAGGGACTCCGCCTCCGTCAGCCGCTCCTGTGTCGCGACGAGCCGGCGGTTCGCGTCGGCGAGCTTCTCCTGAAGCCGACGGGCCCCGTCGTGCCGCGACGCCGCGCCGAGAGCCCCCGACCACAGCGACGTGAGCGCCCGCACCCCAGCCCCATGAACGAACTCGGCGGGCAGCTGCCGATCGTGCAGCATCAGCGCCGGCTCGCCCACGGCGCAGCGCATCGGAAGCAGCCTGAGCGTCCGAAGATCCGGCGCTTCTGGCAGCATCTCCGCCATCCACCCGAGAAGCGCCGCGCTCGACACCGAGAGCTGCGAGAAATCCACAAGTTCCGCAAGCGACCGCTCCCCCGGCGGCGGCGCGGTCGTCATCTGGTTCCGCAGGCGCCCGTCGGCCGCCAGCTCCGCGACGGTCCACGGATGGTCGTCCCGCGATTGATGGCAGATCGCCAGATACCCGGACCCGAACACCCGCGTCGCCGAGCGCGCGATGGCCTCGTACGCCGCCGCCACGCCGCTGACCGCCGGCCCCTGATGGAACGCCGTCACCTCCTCGAGGACCTTCGACTGCATGGCGCCGGCGCGCGCCCGGCGTTCGAGATCACGATTCAGCCGAGCCAACTCACGGTTCGCCGCGGCGATCGACTGGAGCTGCATGTCTGAATCGACGAGATCGTCGAGCCCAAGGCTCCGCGCCCGTCGCGTCACCTCATCGTGCAGCACCGGACCCAGCGCTTCGAGGCGATCAAGCGGAACGTCGGCTTCCCTGGCGATCTCCGGGAGGCCCTGCGGAGGCTGGCCGTCCCCGCCCCATCCGATGTGCAGCGCCCGGGACAGGCTCACGCCCGCGCTCACGAGGCGAATCAGCGCCGCGTGAGGCAGATCCTCCGGCGCCGCCGACGGCGCGCCGTGGAGCCAGATCACGTCCTGAAACATCAACGGCAGACCCCATCGCTCGCCGAGACGCTTCCCCGCCGTGTGATGATCGATCCCGATCAGCGACCGCTCCGCCTCCGCCAGCGATGTCCGTCTCACCGACGCGAACTCGCAGACTCGCCGGTACGTCTTCGGCAGCACCGAGGCGAGCGCCAGCTTCCCGAGCCCGTGAAGCAGGCCCGCGGTGAACGCCTCGTCCGGTTGGACCTTCTCGCCGCCGGGCCGCGCTTCCCTCGCGAGCGATTCCGAAGCGCACGCCGCCGCAAGCTGCCGGCGCCAGAGCCCGGCGCGATCGAACGCCTCGGCCCCCTCCCGCTCGTCGGCTCCCCGCTCCATAAGCTCGTAGACGTGCACCGAGAGCAGCGCCGTCCGCACCGCCTCGAGCCCCAGCATCACCACCGCCCGCTCGACCGTCGTCACCGTCTCGCCGAGCCCCGTCGAGGCCCGACGGCACATCGACAGCAGCAGCGCCGTCAGCGCCGGATCAGACTCGACGAGCGTTGCGATCTCCCCGATCGCCGATTCATCGCTCGAGGAAAGCTGCAACAGGCGCACCGCGATGGGCGAGAGCGTCGGCAGCGAGTCAAGACGCTGAAGGATCTGCTCGACGCGCTCGGGCGTGATGTGCGGCGCCTCGGGCATCGCCTCCCCCGGACTCGGCGTGCAGGTCGAGGCCTCGCTCACGAGGCGATCTGCGCCGCCGCCTTCTCCATCAGTTCCTTGATGTCAAAGGGCTTCTTCACGAACTCGTCCGCCCCCGCCGCCAGCAGGCGATCCACCTCCGACGGCTCCACCACGCCCGAGATGAAGATGATCTTCGTCTTCATCAGATCCTCGTGCTCTCGGATCCGCCGGCACACCAGATCGCCGTTGACGTCCGGCAGCATGTAGTCGAGGAAGATCACCTCGGGCTTGAAGCTCTCGGTCAGCCGCCCCGCGTCGTATCCGTTCGCCGCCGTCTCGAGCTCAAAGCGCTCATCCACGCCGAACGTGTCCTCAAACAGGCGGATGATCTCCGGCTCGTCATCCACCACGAGCACCCGAAGCGCTCCCGGCTCGAGCGTGTCGAGCGGGATGTCGTTGTCGCGCATGAAGCGGACGAGGTCGGCGCGCGGGATCCGCCGGAACCGCGAGCCGGGCACGCGGAAGCCGTTGAGCCGTCCGGAGTCAAAGCAGCGGATGATCGTCTGCTGGCTGACATTGCAGACCTCCGCCGCTTCCCCGGTTGTGAAGACCTGCTTGTCCGCCCAGCGCGACTCCCCGGCGGACCTGGCGCCCGTCGCGTTCTGCTCGGCTCCGTTGTCGTGTGCCGCCATGGCCAATCCCCCCGCCGGACTCGCTCGGCCCGCGGCGCGAGGATGAGACCGGACAACCGTTCAGGTTTCGCGGGTTTGCCATCGGTCCCCAGATCGCCCGTCTTCACGCGGCGGCGGGGCATTCGTGGCGCACGGTCCGGCCTGTGCGGCAGGGGCGACCGGTTATCGGTCGCTGCGCCGGATCCGGTCGAGATAATCGGCCAGATCCGCCGGCGTGTCGATCCCGCGGTGGCGGGCCTCGGCCACCGCCACCGCCATGGAGAACCCGTGCTCGAGCACCCGAAGCTGCTCGAGCCTCTCCGTCTCCTCGAGCGGGGTCGGCTCGAGCGTGGCGTAGGTCCGCAGGAACGAGCGTCGATACACATAGAGCCCGACGTGCTTGAGCGGCTCGACGCCACCGGAGCCGTCTCGATCGTGCGGGATCAGCGCTCGCGAGAAATACAGCGCCCGCCCCTCGCGATCCCGAACCACCTTCACGATGCTCGGGCTCGCCGGATCCTCACCCGCGACGAACGGCGAAGCCACTGTCGCGGCCGGAGCGCCCGTCGACTCGAGCGCGCCGATCGCCGCAGAAATCACCGGCGGCTCAACGCCCGGCTCGTCGCCCTGGAGGTTCACCACGATCGAGTCGTCGGGGAGCCCAAGGGTCTCGGCCGCCTCCGCGAGCCGGCTCGTCCCGTTCGGATGATCCGCCCGCGTCATGACGACCTCGGCGCCGTATGGCTCGAGCGCCGCCGCGACGCGCTCAGCGTCCGTCGCCACCACGACGCGTGCCAGCGACTCGCACCGGAGCGCCGCCTCGCGCACGCGCTGAATCAGCGGGGCGCCGAGGACGTCCGCGAGCACCTTTTCCGGAAACCGCGTCGATCCGAGCCGAGCCGGGATGATCGCCACGGGGCCGCTCACAGGCTCGCTCCGGCCGTCACTCGCCCCTGAGCTCCTTGATGAGCTTCTGCAGCCCGTCGCGCCGAGCGCGAACATCGCGGTAGCTGATCTGCTTCATCGCGATCGCCGAGGCCAGCTGCACCGCCTCCTCCGCCGCGTCGATGTCGCGCTCCTCGCGGGCCTTCTCCTCGAGCGCGAGCATCAGTCCGTAGCGAAGCTCGAGCGCCAGCTCGTCGTCGGAGGAGTGATGCGCCTCGGCCGCCTGCTTGAGCATGCCCGCCGCCTCGTTGTGCCAGCCCAGCTTCTGGAACGACTGCCCGAGCAGAGAGAGCACCTGCACCTTCCGCCTCGCGTCGTTCTGCGCCTCCTGGAGGTGCGTGATCGCGTCCTCGTATTTGCCGGCGATAAAGAGCCGCCGACCGAGCTCGTACTTGTAGGACGTCTCGGTCGGGTACGCCCGAGCGCGAGCCCGAAACTCCTCGATCTCCTTCTTGAGCTGCATCGCGCGCGCCCGCTCGAGCTTGTTCTTGACATCCTCGTCGTCGGGCGCCGCCTCGAGCGCGCTCTTGAGCTTGGCGATCCGCCGCTTGCCCCAGCGCAGCTCGATGTCGGACGCCTGCTCGCGGAGGCGCTCTTCCTTGAGCGTCTCGTAGCCCTTGAGAAGGATGTCCCGCGCGAGCTTCTCGTCTTCCTCGCGCCCGCGGGCGAGCAGGGCGCGGACGTACTTGTAAATCGAGTTGCGATCCTCGGGGCGAGACTCGTAGTCGGCGCGACCCTCCGCGATCGCCTGCTCCGAGGACTCCTCGGTCGTCACCACCGCCCGCTGCTGGCGGGCCTTCTCCTGCGCCTCCGCATCGCGGATATTCTTCCTGAAGCCTCCCTCCCCCGTCTCCTCGTACCCACCGGACATCATCGCGGCCTTCGCCGAGACCTGCTTCACCCGGTCGGCGAGCTGCCCGTCGGCTCGATCGAACGACAACGCGTCCTCGCCCGCCTTCGTCGCGAGCTCCCAGAGCTCGTTCTTCTCGCAGAGGTCGAGCAGCTTTACGAAGGCGTCTTTGCGCAGCTTCGCCTCGCTGCGGGCCGCGCGAAGCGCGAATGTTCCCAGGTATTCCGCGCTCTCGCGGAGGTGCAGCGAGCCCGCCGCGTCAAGCGCCTTGAGCGCCGCCGAGGTGTCGAGCGGCCTGCCCCCCCAGTTCAGCAGCGCCATCAGGTACTTGTTGACCCGACCCTTGCCCTCGACCGCTCTGACCTGGTCCTTCGTCGCGCCCGGCTTCTTGCGGGACGCCGAGAACGCCTGCGCCGACTTATAGAAGGACTCCAGCGCGTCCCGGTTCGCCGGGTCGCACCCCAGCCCCTTGAGCCAGCACGTCATCGCGTACTCGTAGTTCGTCGACTGGTGAGACACCTCGGCGTGCTTGAACCATGCCTCCGCCTTCGATGGATCCGGCTTGAACCCGCCGCTCTCCTTGCCGCCCTTGCTCTTGCCGGGCTTCTCGTCGGCTTCGGAGGATTTCTTCTTGCCGAAAATGGCCAAGGCACAGGCTCCCGTGCGTCTCAGGCGGTCGCCGCGCGGGAGCGGCGTCCGGGATGGAATCGAATCATGGATGCTACGCCATGCCCGCGAGAAGCGTCAACGCGGGTCGCCGCCGCGATCCACGGCTCATACACTTGCACCGATGAGCATCGACGTCGCGAATCTACGCATTGTGAACTACCCGGATCCCGCCCTCCGCGTGAAAGCGAACCCCGTCGCCGAGATCACGCCTGAGGTCCAGCGGGTCGCCGATCGCATGATTCACCTGATGCGCGAGGCCGAGGGCATCGGGCTCGCCGCGCCCCAGGTCGGGCTCCCTTGGCGGCTCTTCGTCTGCGACGTCCCGCCCGCTGAGGACCGCCCCGCGGACGCTGAGCCGCCCGAAGCCACCGCCGGGACGCTCGTCTGCATCAACCCGGAGCTCTCGGAGTTCTCGGACGACCTCGAGCCCTACGACGAGGGCTGCCTGAGCCTCCCCGACATCACCGGCGCCGTCCGCCGACCGACCGAGGTCACACTCGCGGCCACCGCACCGGACGGCGAACCCTTCACCCTCCGCGCCGGCGGGCTCCTCGCCCGCTGCATCCAGCACGAAACCGACCACCTCGACGGCGTCCTCATCATCGACCGGATGCAGCAGCTCTCCCGGATGAAGAACCGCCGCGCGATCAGGGATCTCGAGGCGCTCGCGGGGGCCCGATGAAGCTCGTCCTCCTCGGCTCTGGCGCCTTCGCCCTCCCCACCTACCAGAAGCTCGCCCGCGAGCACGACGTCTCCCTCGTCGTCACCCAGCCCGATCGCCCCGCCGGCCGCGGCCGCAGGCTCACCCCAACGCCCGTCGCCGAGTGGGCCGAGGCCGCCGGGCTTGAGCTGCTCAAGACCGCCGACGCGAGCGGCGCCGACCGCGAGCGCATCCGCGGCGCCGAGGCCGACGCCTGGGTCGTCATCGCCTTCGGTCAGAAGCTCGCTCCCGAGCTCCTTGATGGCCGCTTCGCGATCAATCTCCACGCGTCCCTGCTCCCGCGCTGGCGCGGCGCCGCGCCGATCAATCATGCCATCCTCGCGGGCGACGCCATCACAGGAAACTCCGTGATCACACTCGCCGAGCGCATGGACGCCGGCCTCATCCTCGCGCAGTCGCGTTTCGAGATCGAGCCGAGCGAGACCACCGGCGAGCTGCACGATCGCCTCGCCGCAGACGGCCCGGCGCTCGTCCCTCGCGTGCTCGATGAGAAATCCCGCGATGCGCTCCGCCCCGAAACCCAGGACGAGACGAAGGTGACGCTCGCGACCAAGCTCGACAAGAGACGCGACGGCTGGGTCGATTTCAAGGCGACGGCCAGCGAGGCCCGCTGCCGCATCAACGGGCTCTCCCCGTGGCCCGCCGCGACCGTCCGCTTCAAGGGCGAGGACGTCAAGCTGCTCCGGGCGCAGGAATCGGTCGACGCGCTGGACGCCCAGGCCGCCCCCGGATCCGTCATCGACGCCCAGCGAGGCCTCATCGCCTGCGGCCGCGGGGGCGTGGAACTCATGGAGCTCCAGGCGCCCGGCAAGCCCGTCATGCCCTGGCGCGCCTTCGCCCAGAGCAGGCGGATCGAGGAGGGCGACCTCTTCGAGGGCGGCCCCCGATGACCCTCACGCTCTGGGACCTGATCCCGCGGCGAAAGAAACGCCCCCCGCCGCCCGCCGCCGCGCGGGCCCGTCCCTCAAAAACGCGATCAAGAGGGCCCGCCGCTGAACGCTATGACCGCCTGACGCGCGAGTGCCTACGCGAACACGACGTCCGCGTCCGCAAATGGCGCACAAGCATGTCCGGCGTCGCCTGGGAAGTCCGCTACGCCGACGGGACGATCTCTCGTCTCATCGAAGCGCCGAGACCCAAGGGCCCCATGTCCGCCGCGATCTTCCTCCACGAGATCGGCCACCACGCCATCGGCTTCACCCGCTACAAGCCGCGATGCCTCGAGGAGTACCACGCGTGGATGTGGGCCCTCGCGGCCATGGAGCGCTACGGCGTCACGATCACCGACGGCGTGAACCGTCGCGTGCACGAGTCGCTTCACTACGCGATCGCCAAGGCCGCCCGCCGAGGGCTCAGGCGCCTGCCCGAGGAGCTTCGCCCCTACGTTCGCCGCCCCCCGCCTCGGCGGATCAGGTGAGCGTCCACACCAGCATCGCCGCCGCCATCGCGGCCATCGTCAGATCCTCGATCAGCGTCACCTTCGTCATCGGGAGATTCAGCGCGGTGCCCAGACACGCGCACTGAATCCGCCGCTTGTCCAGGAGCGCTCGCAAGACGCCGATCGCCCCGATCAGCATGATCGCCAGCGTGAAGCTGTTGACCCACACCGGCCACAGCGCGAGGACATAGAGCGCCCCGAGGGCCAGCTCCACGAACGGGTAGGCGAACGCCCACGGGCGCGATCGCTTCGCGAGCAGGTCGTAGCCGCGGTAGGCCGTGACGAACCCGTGCAGGTCGAGCAGTTTGAAGAACGAGAAGGTCAGAAAGAAGCCCCCCATGAACCACCGCATCATCGTCATTGGCGCCCACTCCCCCGTCGCCCACGCGATCAGCACGACCACGCCGATGAGGTAACCCACGATCAGAAGCAGCGGGTAGAGGCTCTCCTCGGATCCCTCCTCGTCCTCCGGGGCCATCGAGGCTCGCCCGTTCGGCTGCGCCAGCTCGTAGTCGCCCGCGCTCGCCACCGCCTCGCGAAGCGGCTCGTCGCTCGCGTCGTCCTCGACCTCGACTCGCGCAGATCGCTGGCCGAGCGACACCTCCGCGTCGCGCACGCCTGGGGCCCCCTCGAGCGCCGACGTCACCTTTTCGACGCACGATTCGCAGTGCATCCCCTCGACGCGATACTCACGCACTTCGCTCATCACTCGCCTCCAAAGCATTCCAATGAACTCGGCAGTCTACCCGCCGACCTACCATCTTCTCATGCTCGCCATCGACCGCGATTTTCAGCTCGTCAGCCCCTACAGACCCACCGGCGACCAGCCCGCCGCGATCGCCGATCTCACGCGACGCCTCAACCGCGGCGACCGCTACGCGACGCTCCTGGGCGCCACCGGAACCGGTAAGACCTTCACGATGGCCAACGTCATCGCTGAGACCCGCAAGCCCACCCTCATCATCAGCCACAACAAGACGCTCGCCGCACAGCTCTACGAGGAGATGCGCGAGCTCTTCCCCCACAACGCCGTCAGCTATTTCGTCAGCTACTACGACTACTACCAGCCCGAGGCCTACATCCCGCAGCGAGACATCTATATCGAGAAGGACGCCTCGCGCAATCAGGACCTCGACCGCCTGCGACTCGCAGCCACCAGCTCGCTGCTCTCCCGGCGCGACGTCGTCGTCGTCGCTTCCGTCTCCTGCATCTTCGGTCTCGGCTCGCCGGACCAGTACGGCAAGAAGGTCGTCTCCGTCACTCGCGGCCAGACCCTGAAGCGCCGCGACTTCCTCCTCGCCCTGGCCGAGATGCAGTACGCCCGCAAGGACATCGACTTCGCCCGCTCCACCTACCGCGTCAAGGGCGACACCATCGACGTCTACCCCGCCTACGAGCAGCACGCCGTGCGCTTCGAGCTCTTCGGCGACGAGGTCGAGAACATCTTCCTCATCGATCCCGCCACCGGCGAGATCCTCGCTGAGGAGAAGCAGACCTTTATCTTCCCTGCGGTCCACTACGTCATGGACGAGAGCGCACAGCGCCGCGCTCTGGATTCGATCCGCGCCGAGCTCACCGAGCAGGTGAAGGACCTCCGCGAGGCCGGCAAGCTCCTCGAGGCCCAGCGCCTCCTCTCGCGCACCAAGTACGACCTCGAGATGATCGAAGAGGTCGGCTTCTGCCAGGGCATCGAGAATTACTCCCGCCACCTCGACGGCCGCGTGCCCGGCGCCAAGCCCTACACGCTCATGGACTACTTCGACGCCTGCCCCGGCTCGCACCGCGAGGGCGAGCGAACGTTCGATCCCGAGACCGGCCGACCCGTCCCCGGGGACTGGCTCTGCATCATCGACGAGTCGCACGTCACGCTCCCCCAGGTCCGCGCGATGTTCAACGGCGACCAGCAGCGCAAACAGGTGCTCGTCGACCACGGCTTCCGTCTGCCCAGCGCGCTGGACAACCGCCCGCTCCGCTTCGAGGAGTTCGAGGTCGTCCCGCCCCAGATGATGTTCGTCTCCGCGACGCCCGGCCCCTACGAGCTGGAGAAGACCAAGGGCGAGGTGGTCGAGCAGATCATCCGTCCCACGGGCCTTGTGGATCCCGAAGTTGAGGTCCGCCCCGCCGACACCCAGGTGCCCGACCTGCTCGAGCGCTGCCGCCAGGCGACGGAAAAAGGCGGCCGCGTCCTCGTCACCGCCCTGACCAAACGCCTCTGCGAGCAGCTCACAACCTACCTCGACGAGCAGGGCCTCGCGGTGCGCTACCTGCACTCGGAGATCGAGACACTCGACCGCATCGAGATTCTCCGCGCTCTTCGCGCCGGTGAGTTCGACGTCCTGGTGGGCGTGAATCTTCTCCGCGAGGGCCTCGACCTCCCAGAGGTCTCGCTCGTGTGCATCCTCGACGCCGACAAGGAGGGCTTCCTCCGATCGCCGACCTCGCTCATCCAGCAGATGGGCCGCGCCGCCCGCAACGTCGACTCCCGGGTCATCATGTACGCCGACGAGATGACCCCCGCCATGAAGTCGGCCATCGACGAGACCGAACGCCGCCGCGCGATCCAAACCGAATACAACCGCGAGCACGGCATCACGCCCACGCAGATCGTCAAGGCCATCCGGACCGGCATCCAGCAGGAGCTCGCAGCCCGCCGCACCGCGCGCGCCGCGGTGGCGCAGACCGAGGAGGAGTTCGAGGCCGGAGAGCTTGCTCGCCAGCTCGAGGAGGAGATGCTCGCCGCCGCGGAGAGCCTGGAGTTCGAGAGGGCCGCCGCCCTCCGCGATCAGGTCCAGAAACTCAAGAGGGGCGACCGGAAACGCTCCATCCGCCGTTCCGAGCTTCAGGGCGATCCCGAGAGCGCCACGCCCACCCCGGGCGCCGCCGGAACCCAAGCCCGCAGGAAGAAGCCGAAACGCAAGCCGATTCGGTGATTTTCCCCAGGCGAGTGATCGATCGTCAAGTCGCCGCCCGCGCCGCCCGAAAACATCCGCAATCGGGCCTCCGCGGGAACGCTATGTCGCAACACTCCAACCCTCTGAGCGTCGAGAATCCGCAGGAACTCCTGCGCTGCGCCTCTGAGCGCTCGGCGGTCGTGGAACTGCACTCCCACGACCACGGGGTTACCCGGCCGGCCGCCCGCGGGCGTCTGCTCGGTTTCTCCAAGTCCGGGAACCTGCTCCTCGACAAGCCGCAGGTGATCGGCATGGGCAACCCGCTCCATGTGCGACAGATCGTCGACGCGTTCTTTCAGATCGATGACGAGCTGTACACCTTCGCCACCTCCGTCGTGCGGCTGGACGTCCCGGTGCGCCTCAACGCCGAGAAGCGAACGTTCGGAGCCGAGATCGCGCTTCCCGGGGGCATCAAGCGAGGCCAGCGCCGCGGGGCCTTCCGCACGTCGCTCGCGCTGCACGAGCCGATCATGGTCCTTCTTCACCGCACGAACGGTGAGTCCCCCGACCAGACGCCCGTGAACGCGCACCATTTCATGGGGATCATCACCGACGCCTCCGACGGCGGCTTCGGCGTCCGGATCGACAACGTGCCCTACACCAGATTCTCCCTCTTCGACAAGTATTTTCTCTCCTATCGACTCCCGGACGAAACCGAGAACGCCGTT
The DNA here is from genome assembly GCA_964639935.1 of uncultured Phycisphaeraceae bacterium. Taxonomy (GTDB): domain Bacteria; phylum Planctomycetota; class Phycisphaerae; order Phycisphaerales; family UBA1924; genus CALNYS01. The sequence continues at coordinate 2,089 of CAZXGT010000027.1, read as the reverse complement.
GTGCTGTGCGAGCTGCGCCAGACGCGGGAGATCCGGGGCGGCGAGTCCGCCAAACTCGGCCTCCTCATCCTCCCGTGGCCATCGCATCGTCATGTGAACCAGATCCGCCAGCCGCTCCTGCGCTACCTCATGAGCGTCCAGCGCCGCGTTCGCAAGGCCGGCTGAGCGTCCGGGAATCACGAATGCCCGGGCCTATCATCCTCCTCCTGTAGGAGGATCCGCATGCCGCAGGCCCGCGCCGCCAAGAACGCGACCCCGTCCACCGCCAAGCGCAAGAAGAAGACCGCCCGAAAGACGAACCGCTCGGCGAAGGCGTCCCAGGAGCACCGCTTCCCCGGCCACGACGACGCCCTCACCGCCGAGGCCGTCGCGAAGCAGGGCGAGAAGCGCGCCGAGCCCGTCCGCGCCATCCGCGTCCGCGGGGCCCGCGAGCACAACCTCAAGAACATCGACGTCGACATCCCGCGCGACCGCCTCGTCGTCATCACCGGCCTCTCCGGCTCCGGCAAGTCGTCGCTCGCCTTCGACACCGTCTTCGCCGAGGGCCAGCGCAAGTACATGGAGTCCCTCTCCGCCTACGCCCGCCAGTTCCTCGACGTTCTCCGCAAACCCGACGTCGACGACATCGAAGGCCTCCCCCCCACCATCGCCATCGAGCAGCGCTCAGGCTCAGCCAACCCGCGCTCCACCGTCGCCACCAGCACCGAGATCTACGACTACCTTCGCCTCCTCTTCGCCCGGTGCGCCGAGCCCACCTGCTGGAAGCCCACCAAGACAAAGAAGGACGGAACAATCGTCGAGCGCTGCGGCCTCCCCATCACCGCCACAAGCCCGACGCAGATCGTCGACGCCGTGCTCCAGGCGCCCGAGGGAACCCGCCTGATGGTCCTCGCCCCGGTCGTGCGCGGGAAGAAGGGTTTTCACAAGGAGGCCGTCGAGTCGCTCCAGAAGCAGGGCCTCGTGCGCATCCGCGTCAACGGGGACGTGCTTGACATCCGCGAAGCGCTCAAGGAAGGCGGCGAGAACCCGCTCAACCTCGGCCGCTACGAGAAGCACACAATCGAGGCCGTCGTCGACCGCATTGTGATCCGCGAGCGCGAGCGCCAGCGACTCGCCGAATCCATCGAGACCGCGCTCGGGCTCGCCCACGGCCTCGTCGCCATCGCGGCCCAGGCCGAGCGCGACGCGCCGTGGCGGGAGACCGTTTACTCTGAGCATTTCGCGTGCGCCGAGCACCCCGAGTGCTCCATCGAGGAACTCGAGCCGCGGCTCTTTTCCTTCAACTCCCCGTACGGCGCGTGCCCGGACTGCAAGGGCCTCGGCGTCCAGACCGCCTTCGATCCCGAACTCGTCATCCCCGACGAGGACAGGCCCATCGCCCGCGGCGCCATCGAGCCCTGGTGGAAGGCCCGCGTCTGGTTCGGAAAGCACGCCCGCCGGTTCTGCCGGCTCCTCGACCTGCACCCCTCGACCCGCGTCTCGGACCTGAACGAGTCGCAGAAGCGAATTCTCCTCCACGGCGCCACCGACGCCGACCGCAAGAAACACGGCATCCCGGGAGGAAAGAAGGGCTGGGACGGCGTCCTGCCCATTCTCCAGCGCTGGTACGAGAATACCGAGTCCGTCACCATGCGCGATTGGCTCGGCAAGTACACCACGGAATCCCCGTGTCCCTCCTGCCGCGGCGACCGCCTCCGCACCGAAGCGCTCGCCGTCTACCTCCGCTCGGAGGAGCCGCTGCCCGGCGAGGTCGTCCAACAGCGCGAGCGCCACGCGCTCTCGAGCGATCCGCACCGCCTCAACATCGCCGACGTCGCCAAGCTCTCCATCGCCGACGCCCAGCGCGTCCTCGGCTCGCTCGAGATGACAGACGAGCGCCGCAGCATCGCCGAGCCCATCCTCCGCGAGGTCTCAGCGCGCCTCGGCTTCCTCGGCTCGGTCGGGCTTGAATACCTCTCCCTCGATCGACGCATGGGAACGCTCTCGGGCGGCGAGGCCCAGCGCATCCGCCTCGCCACGCAGGTCGGCTCCAAGCTCGTCGGCGCCTGCTACGTCCTCGACGAGCCCACCATCGGCCTGCACCAGCGCG
>CAZXGT010000026.1:0-23657 GCA_964639935.1 uncultured Phycisphaeraceae bacterium | reverse complement strand
AGGACGGGCCGATCGTGCTGACGAAGGATCTCGAGAAGCTGCCGGACGTGGTGGGCGGGTAAGCCCAGCGATTGCAATCGCTGGGCCTGGTCGCGACTCACTCCATCAGCGTGAAGGTTGGCTCCTCCACGCGCATGCCGCTTTCGTCCATGATGGTGTGCTTGAAGCCCTTGCGGATGGCGCCGGTGGCCCATTTGCCGTCGGGGCGCATGGCGGTGATGGCGACCTGGTGCTCGTCGCGGAGGGTGAAGCGTTTGGTGATGCGGGTGAGGGCCTCGGCGATGGCGGCTTCGGGCTCGGCGCCGCGGCGCATCTCCTCGACGACGAGGAACGTCGCGCAGACGCCCGTGATGAGCTCGCCCGTGCCGGTGGCGCTCGCGGCGCCGGCTTCCTGGTCGACGTAGAGGCCCTGTCCGATGATGGGCGAGTCGCCGACGCGACCGGGGACCTTGAAGGCCATGCCGCTCGTTGAGCAGGCGCCGGCGAGCTTGCCTTCCTTGTCGCGGGCGATGATGCCGACGGTGTCGTGGTGGGGCTCGGGGACGTCGCCGGTGTCGCTCAGGCCCGGGGTGAGGCCGGGGCCGCCGCCGGCGCTGGCGACGCCGCTCCCGAGCCCGCGGAGCTCCTCGATGTTGGCGGGGGGGATCCACCCGCGGTACTTGTCGATGTCGATGTTCGAGGGATCCTTTCGCCACTGCTCCCAGACGTTGTGGGCCTGCGTGGTGAGCAGGTTCGCGGGCTCGAAGCCCTCGCGCTGGGCGAAGGCCTCGGCGCCGTCGCCGGCGAGGGTGATGTGGATCGTCTTCTCCATGACCGCCCGGGCGAGTCGGCAGACGTGGGGGTAGTGACGCACGAAGGCGACGGCGCCGGCGCGGTTCGGGTCGGTCATGACGCAGCCGTCGAGGGAGACGAGGCCCTCGAGGTCGGGCAGGCCGCCGATGCCGACCGAGTCGATGGAGGGGTCGGTCTCGATGGCGTCGGCGGCGAGGATGGCGCAGTCGAGCGCGGGTTCGCCGCGCGAGAGCGCGGGCCACGCGGCTTCCGCGCCGACGCGCCCGAAGGACCAGGTGAGAAGCAGCTTCGGCTCGGCGGTGTCGCTCATGGCGTGAGCATACCGCCGGCGCGTCGCGCGGCGCTCAGTCGTTGATGATCCCGAGCTGGCGGTACTTCTCGCGGTACTTCTCGTAGAGCTCGGTCTGCTTGGAGCGGAGGTCGATCTCGCGCCCGTCGATGAAGGCCTGGGTGACGCGGGTGGTCAGCTCGAGGGGGTCGCCGTCGGTGACGATGATCGTCGCGAGCTTGCCGGGCTCGAGAGAGCCGAGCTTGTCGCCCACGCCCAGGAGCTCGGCGGCCGAGAGGGTGATGGAGCGCAGAGCGGCGTCGTAGGGGAGGCCGTAGGCGACGGCGGTGCCGGCGTGGTGCGGGAGCGTGCGCTCGTGGGGCGTCTGGAAGGTTCCGCCGCTCGTGGCGAGGCACCAGCGGACGCCCGCCTCCTCGAGCTCCTTCGGGAGGGTGAAGGTCTCGTCGTAGGCCGCGTCGCGGCGGTCCGGCAGGTTGTGCGTGCCGGTGATCATGACGGCGACGTCCTTTGCCTTGAGCAGACCGGCGCAGAGGGGGGCGTCGCGACCGCCGACGATGACGACGTTCATCCCGCGCTCGGTGAGCACGCTCACGGCGTCCTGGATCTGCTCGAGCTCCTGCGCGCGGGCGAAGACGGGGGTCTCGCCGGCCATGCTCGGCCGCATGGCCTCGTAGCGCGTGTCAATGGGAACGGTCGGATCCGCCTCGCGCGCGGCGAAGTAAGCCTCCGCGGCGTCGAAGAGGTCGATGATGTTCTGGCGGTTCTTCATCGCCTCCTTGCGCTGCTCCGCGGGGGAGGTCTCCATCCACCAGGCGTCGATCGGGCGCAGGCGCGGCCAGCTGATGATGAGCCCCGCGTCGTCCTCGACGGCCATGTCTTCCCAGGTCCACCCGTCCATGCGGATGACGGCGGCGCGGCCCGGGACGACGCCGCCCGAGGGCATGACGCCCGTCGTCAGGACGCCGGCGAGGCGCGTGACCGGGATGAGCGTGGAGTCCGGGTTGACCGAGGCGATAGCGCGGGCCTCGGGGGTGATCGAGCCCTGCTCGTTGACGTCGACCGTGACGCCCACGGCGCCGATCTCCATGAGGCCGGTGACGGTGTTGGCGCCGATGAGCCCGGGGTAGACGCGCTGGCCGCTCGCGTCGATGACGCGGAGGTTGACGGGGCGATCGCTCGAGCGTCGCCAGCGCTGCGCTTCGTCTTCGGTCATCACCGCCTTGATGACGCCGCTCTCGAAGTAGACGCCGCCGCGCTCGATCGGCTCTCCCGAGATGGGGTGCACCGTGGCGCCGGTGATGAGGATCGGTCGCTCCTGCGGGGGCGCCTTGTGCAGGAGGTCCTGCGCCATGGCGGACGCGGAGAGAGCGATCATCGCGAGAATCGAGAGAACCAGTTTCATCGCTCGCCTCCTTCGTGGGCGTGGCTTTCGTGAAGTCCGAGGCGGTCCATGAACCCGCACTCGCCGCAGGTGGGCAGGTCGGGATCGAGCCCCGCCTGGAGCATCTCGAGCCCGATGAGCTCGCCCCGGGTAAACGTGGGGCGCTTGTCGGGCGCGTCGGTGTCGCGGGTGTCCTCGGGGACGTCCCTGACGGCGGGGCCAGTGGGCTTGCCCTCGGCGAGGACCTTCTGGATGAGCCGCTCGCGCTCGGCGCGATCGCGCTGGCGAAGCTCGCGGTCGCGCTCCAGGCTGAAGAGCTCGCGCCCGTCGACCCAAGTGGACTCGCAGCGCGTCATCGTGCTGAGCGGATCGCCGGACCAGATGACGAAGTCCGCGTCCTTGCCGGCCTCGAGCGAGCCCATGCGGTCCTCGACTTTGAACTGTTTCGCCGCGTTGAGCGTGACGAACCTGAGCGCCTCGCTCGGCTCGACGCCGCCGTAGCGGACGGCCTTGGCGGCCTCGGTGTTCATGCGCCGGGCGAGCTCGTTGGAGTCGGAGTTGAAGCTGACGGTGACGCCGGCCTCGCGCATCAGCGCGCCGTTGTGGGGGATCGCGTCGAAGACCTCGAACTTGTAGGCCCACCAGTCGGAGAAGCTCGACCCGCCGAGGGAGTGCTGCGCAATCGCCTCGGCGACCTTGTAGCCCTCGAGCACGTGCTGGAAGGTGCCGATGGTGAAGCCGAAATCCTCGGCGATGCGGCAGAGCATGAGGATCTCGTCCTGGCGGTAGCTGTGGCAGTGGATGAGGCGGTCGCCCTCGAGGATCTCGACGAGCGCCTCGAGCTCGAGGTCGCGGCGGGGCGGGAGGCGGCGCAAGCGCTCGCGGGCGTTCAGCTCGTTCCAGGACTCCCACTGCTTCTGGTACTCGGCGGCGGCGATGAACCGATCGCGGATGAGCGCCTCGACGCCCATGCGGGTGTCGGGGTAGCGACCCGAGCGACGCTTGACGTTCTCGCCCAGCGCGAACTTGATCCCGCCCGGCGCCCCGTCGACGAGGAACGCCTGCGGATCGCCCGCGCCCCACCGGAGCTTGACGACGGTGTTCTGCCCGCCGATCGGGTTGGCCGAACCGTGGAGCTGGTTCGCGGCGGTGAGCCCGCCGGCGAGCGCCCGGTACCAGGCGATGTCGTCGGAGTCGATCACGTCCTGGATGCGGACCTCGCTCGTGACGGCCTCGCCGCCCTCGTTAACGCCCGAGGAGATGCCCATGTGGGAGTGGGCGTCGAAGAGTCCGGGCGTGACGTGCTTGCCGGAGGCGTCGATGGTGCGGTCGACCCGCGCGCTCGGCGCTTCAGAGGCGGGGCCGACGTAGACGATCGCGCCGCCGCGCGTGATGAGCGCGCCGTTCTCGATGATGCCGCGGTCGCTCGCCGTCCAGATCGTGGCGCCGGTGACCATCACCGACTCTTCCCTCGGCTGCTCCGTGAAGCCATAGGCGCCGAAGGGGACAGGGAGCTTCTCGGGCGGGAGTTCGGCGGTCTTTTCGTCGCTGCCCTCCGAGTCGCCCGCTTCGTCGTCGTCCCCGTCGTCCGCGGCCGGCTGGCGCGTCGCGCTCCACGCGAAGCTCTCGCCGCTGGGCGCGGCGCCTTGGCCGGCGATGGCGTCCTCGTCGAGCACGCCCGAGAGGCGATAGGTTCCGCTGAGCCCGAACGCGTCGCCGTCGATCACGAAGCTGATCCGGTCCGCGGCGCGATCGACGTGGCGGGCCTTGACGGTCTCGCCCCCGCTCTCGAGCGAGGCGCCCTTGGCTTCCTTCTCGATCGTCAGTTCGCCCGAGAACGCGTCGCCCGCGGCGAAGGCCCAGGCGCCGTCGAACTCATCGGCGGGCGCCTCCTCGATCAGGTGGCGCTTGCCGGCGGACCAGACCTCGCGGAGCGTCGCGTCCTCATCGGTGAAGGGGTCGCCGTCGAAGACGACCAGGTGCGCGAGCTTGCCGGCGTCGATCGTGCCGAGGGAATCGCCCGCGCCGAGGATGCTCGCGGCGTTGACTGTCATCATCGCGAGCGCATCGTCGGCGGAGAGGCCCATCTCGATCGCCTTGCGCACGTTCGGCCAGAACTCGGCGCGCTTCTCGAGGCGATGCGTGGTGAGCGCGATCAGCGCGCCGGCTTCCTTGAGGCGGCGCAGGTTGGTGGGCGCCTGCTCCCACGCCATGAGCTCGCGGAGCGAGACGCTCTCGGCCGCCGCGATGCTCGTCACGTCCGGCGCATCCGGGTACCGCACGGGGACGACCAGGGGCACGCCGAGATCGGCGATCTGCGAGGCTCGCTCGAACTCCTCGCCGGAGCCGAGCAGGATCGCGCGCCGCCCGAACTCCTCGGCGACCTTCGCCATGCGCAGCGCGTTGAGGGATGTGTCGGCATCGAAGAGGATCGGTGTTGATTCGGCGTTGTTGGCCCCGAGCGCGGTCAGCGCGTCGATCCGCTCGACCGGCTCGACGCCCTCGCTGCGCCTGGAGGCGACTTCGAGGGCATCGGCCTGCCAGCCGGCGTCGGAGAAGGTCTGCCGCATCACGGCGATGGCGCCCATGAGCGACGTCGGGGGCGTGCCGCCCCAGCCGCCTCGCTCGGGCGCCGCGGACTGGTACACCGCCTCGCGGACGACGCGCGGGCTCGACGCGGAGATCTCGTCGCCCTCGCCCGCGAGCGCGACCAGCGCGGCGCTCCCGCGGAAGAGCCCGTCCTTGGGGGCGATCGCCGCGGCGGTGAAGCCCAGCTTGCGCAGCGCCTCGCGGCCGGACTTCCCGAGGCCGTCGCCGTCGAGCGCCGAGCGCTCGGGCGTGACGTTCCGGCGCCAGTGGCGACCCGGCGCGTTCTCATCGGGCTCGGGCGCCGCGACCTCCGCGTAGGGCTCGATGAACCCGGCGTAGACGCGCAGGCCCTCGGCGTTGTGGACGCGGGCGCCGGGCGGCGGGTCGGCGCCGGCCTCAACGCTCAGGATGACGCCGTCTCGGATGACGATCGTCGCGTCCTCGACGGCGCGACCCGGCCGCGTGATCACGGTGGCGCCCGTGATGGCGTGCCAGCGGGCGTCGACGCGCTTGGGGCCGTTCGTCGGGGGCTCGATGGGCGAGGCCGCAAGAGCGGAGGCGACGGAACAGATCAGCGCGCCGGCGGCCAGCGCGCTCCGATGCAGGGGGCTCCTCATGGGAAGAGCTTACCGCCTGCCGCGGCGAACGCTGCGGGAACCGGGCGCCTTGGAGGTTTACCCGCCGCCCTGGATGATGTCGTCGAACTGATCGGTCGTCGCCGTCCCGCCCTGGCTGGACGGGCGAGCGCTCCCGGTCGGGACGTAGGAGATCCAGCGGTCGTCGTCGTCGATCTCCGCCCCGCCGTAGTTGGCGGCCGTTTCGCCGGGGGTGATCGACTCCGGGCGCAGGGGCACGCCGTCGGGGCCCGGGCTCATGAGGATCAGGTCGCCGCGGGGCTGAGCGGGGCGCCACGGGTCGCCCGTGCTCTGGCGCTCTGCGGGGAGCCCGGGGCTTCCGAGCACGCCGGCGAGCGTCCCGACGACGAAGTCGGGGAAGGCGTCCTTCATCGCCTCGCCGATAAGGCTCTCACCGCGGTAGTCGCGCTGCCCGCCGCCGAGATTTTCCGCATTGAGGTAGCCCGCGTTGCTGGTCCAGTAGAAGGCGCTGCGCTCGCCGCCCAGGTACTCGATCGAGGCGAAATACTCGAGATCCTCCGCCGAGGCGGTCGGGACGGTCAGCGAGGCGCCCGGGTCGCGCCGCCACGCCAGGATCGGCCCGCCCCACGGGTCGATGAGGTCGGGCATGCCCTTGACGACCTCCCGCATGTCGGCGCCCGTGAACTCATCGACCGTGGTCGCCTGGCCGGCGACGACTTCGAGCGTGTCGCTGTCGACGTTGAGATACCCCGGGCCCTGAGCGGCGCCGACGAGCCCCGGATCGACCACGACATTGCGCGCGTCGCCCGCGGCGTAGGGACCGACCTCGATCAGGCTGTTTCCAGGGGCGGGCACGGGCGCCGTGCCGTCGTCAAGGCGATCGACGACGCCTCCGGCGAGGTCTAGAAGCAGGTTCTCCGTCTCCGTGAACCCGCGCGTGTCGTTCTCGATCGAGCCCATCGCGGTCGCCGGAAAAAACCCGGCGGCACGCCCCTCTTGGGCGCGGAAGGCCGCGGCCGCGTCGAGGATGTTCTGGCTGATCGAGCTCGCCTGCGCCCGCCGGGCGGCCGTGCGGGCCCCCGAGAGCGCCGGGAGCAGGATCCCGATGAGGACCGCGATGATCCCGATCACGACGAGCAGCTCGGTCAGCGTAAACCCGCGGCGCTCGGGGCGGGGAAGGCTCTCTTTCTCAGCGGGGCGTGTCACGGGCGGACGACCTTTCTCTCGCGGAGGCGGCGGGAATCGAAGCCGGGAGTATATCCGCACGCGCAGGGCCGCCGGATCGCGCGAATCCTCGAAAGCGGCCCGTGGGACCGATCGAGCCAAAAAAGAACCGACCGGCTCCCAAGGGAACCGGTCGGTAGAAGAATCCGGGAATGCGTCTTGAGGTCAGACGCGTTCCGACTCAGAACATGAGCTGCATCTGAGCGCGGATGGAGACCTCGCCGTCGTCGGTGTCGCCGAGACGACCGATGGTCGTGTCGGTTCCGAGGCCGCCGCCGAAGGGCGTGGCGGTAGCCTCGTCGAGGTAGTAGACGACGTCGACGGAGAGCTTCGCGGCGTGACCGTGAAGGTAGTGGTTCACACCGACGGTGAACGCGGCGTTCTCGTCCTCGGAGCCGGGGGCGAGGACGTCGTCGTCGAGGAAGACGTGCGAGTACCGGCCGTAGAGCTCGGTGTCCTCGGTGACGTAGATGCCGCCGTGGAGGACGAGGCCGTAGTCGTGGAAGTCGGCGCCGGTGTCGGGGTCGATGTCGCGACCCATGCCGGCGAGGAAGACGTTCCAGCCGTCGCCCTCGTAGGAGATGTCGCCGGTGTAGGCGAAGATGTCGGCGTCGTTGGCGGTGTCGCCGGGGCCCGTCTGGTAGTGACCGGCGACGCCGATCAGGAAGCCGTCCTCGGAGCCCATCGGGCTGGTGAAGTCGTCAAACTGCTCCCAGCTGCCCGAGAGGAGGAACTCGCCGCGCCAGGTGATGGAGAAGTCGGAGTTGCCGAGCCCGTTGGAGTTGAGGTCGCTGTTGCGCTGGTTGGCGCCGTCGGTGAGGGCCGCGGTCCAGCGGAAGGACTCGGAGTCCCACTTGTAGGCGACGCCCTGGGTGTAGCCGGCGGTGAAGTACTCGTTGGTCAACGAGCGGTCGACAGCGAGCTGGTGGCCCTGGTCGACGAGCTCTTCGCGGAGGAGCGGAACCTTCATCTGACCGACGATCAGGGAGCCGCCGTCCTCGAAGCTGTAGCCGACGTAGGCGTTCTCGAGGTTGAGGTCCGAGTCACCCGAGGTGGCCTCGGACTCGGAGAAGTTGCCCTGGACCTTGAAGAACCAGTCGTCGTAGATGTGCCCGTCGAAGATCAGGCGGGTGGTGCGGGTCTGGAAGTCGCCGTCGAAGTCGTTGTCGACGTTGCCGCCGAGGTCCTCGCCGAAGTTCGCGACGTAGCGGAACTGGACGAGCGCGCCGATGTTGAGGCGGAACGAGCCGTCGCCGGACTCGATGAAGAAGCCGTCGTCCCAGCCGGCGCTGCCGCCGCCCTGGAGAAGGCTCGAGCGCGTCTCGGCGTCGCTGAGCATCTCAGCAACGATCGCGCGGACTTCGTCGGCGGTGGCGCCGGACGAAACGTTGGCGTCGGCCATCGCGGTCGTGGCGCCAAGGCCCGCCGCAAGACCAGCCACAAGGCAATGCGTCTTCGTGTTCATGTCGTCTCCTTCTGGCGGGCTTCGTCTTTGTTTGCCCGTCCGACCGTTTCTGAAACCCGCCCACTGTGCCAATCCTGTGGCTGCAGTCTCGACTGCACGGGCGGTCGCTTGCTGTGCTTGACCCCACGGCCTCCTGCCGAGAAGTACGCACTAACTATACCGACCTCTATTAGCGGCCGCAAACTACGTCCGCCTTGAATTTGTCGGACTTCGCCACTTTCTCACGCCACCAAGAACCCAAAAATCTGACGCGACCGCCACACCCCAGATCATCCAGAGCGTCCCGAAATCCGCCCGCGCAGGGGATGCGCGGCGATTCGCGTCCATATAACACCCTAACAGAGTGCGAAGATCAGCCCCGGGCGTCTCCGCAGGGTGAACCGATCCTTATAGAGCGACGCGCCGGCCGACCGAGCTCAGACCGCGCCGACCTCGAGGAGCTGGAGGCACTGCTTCGTGATCGACGGGACGTCGAGCCCGACCATCGCGAGCGACTCCTCGGCCGTTCGCGCCGACTTGGGGAACGTGTTCACGTGCATCTGCTTGAGCGTGAACGCGTCGCCCGATTCGGCGAAGACGTCGGCGACGGCCGAGCCGATCGACGCGCCGTAGTTGTCCTCGAGCGTCACGACGTAGCCGTTGTTGGCCGCCGCGACGTCGAGCAGCGCGTCGCCGTCGAAGGGGAGCGAGTAGAGGTCCACGAGCGACGCGCTGACGCCCTCGGCGTCGAGCGCCTCGATCACGCGGTTGCCCTCGTGCACCGTCGCGCCCGATCCGACGAGCAGCAGATCGCGCCCCTCGCTGAGCACCTCGAACCCACCGAGGTTGAAGACCTGATCGTCGGAGTAGAGGAACTCCACGTCCGGGCGGAGCGTGCGCATGTAGCAGAAGCCCTCGTACTCGGCCATGGTCTGCGTCAGGGCGTAGGCCGCGTAGGCGTCGGCGGGCTGGAGCACGTACGCCGCCGGGTTCCCGCGCCGATCCTTGATCGTTGTGAACGCACGGAAGAACGAGATGTCGCTCAGGCCCATCTGGCTCGGGCCGTCGGCGGCGAGCGTCACGCCCGCGTGCGAGCCGACGACCTTCAGGTTCGCGCCCGAGAGGATCGCCATCTCGATCTGGTCGTAGGCGCGAGCGACGAACTTCGCGAAAGTCGAGACGAAGGGGATCTTGCCCGCCGCCGAGAGGCCGACCGCCGCCGAGACCATGTGCTGCTCGGCGATCTTGCACTCGATGAAGCGCTGCGCGAGCGCCGGGTCCTTGGCGAAGGTCTCGGCGTAGGTGGAGTTGGAGACGTCCGCGTCGAGGGCGACGATGTTGGGATTGATCCTGCCGAGCTCGCGCAGGGCGAGCCCGTAGGCCTTGCGGGTCGCGAGCTTGCCGGCGGCGAGGACGGCGTCCATGTCGGCGGCGCGCATGGCCTGGCTCATGGTGGGCGCCTCGCCCGTGGGGCCCTGGGGCGCCTTCGCCTCGGCGGGCGGCCGGATCTCGAAGTGATCGGCGCTGGCGAGCGAGCTGGTGAGCTCGATCGCCCGCTGGTCGAGCTCCTCGATCGCGGCCGTGAGCGTCTCGCCCGTCGCGGGCTTGCCGTGCCAGTTGCCGGTCAGCGCGCTGGGCGCTCCCCAGCCCTTGACGGTCTTGGCGATGACCGCCATCGGGGCTCCGCTCGAGGCCGAGGCCAGCTCCGCGAAGGCGTCGAAGGCCTCGATGATCTGGCTGGGCGAGTGGCCGTCGATCGTCCTGACCGTCATGCCCGCGGCCTCGAGCTTCGCCGCGAGGCGCTCGGGTGACTGCTGAGCGCTGACGGCTCCGGCCTGACCGTGCCCGTTGCAGTTGATGATCGTGAGGACCGACCGGAGCCCGCGCTCGACGATCGAATCGACGGCCTCCCAGACCTGCCCCTCGCGCGACTCGCCGTCGCCGACGATGCAGTAGATGCGCCGGTCGGTCCCGTCGAGGCGCGCCGCGTCGGCGAGGCCGGCCGCGACGGAGAGGCCCTGGCCGAGCGAGCCGGTCGCCGCGTCGAAGAAGGGGAAACCCTCGCCGGGGTTCGGGTGGCCCTCGATGGGCGAGTCGCTCTCGCGGAGGCTCATGGCGTCATCGATCGTCATGGCGCGGCGCGTGCCGTCGCGGTCGACGATGACGCCGCCGAGGCGTGCGTAGGCGGCGTAGACGGCCGGGACCGCGTGGCCCGCCGAGAGCACGAGGCGGTCGCTCGTGGGGTATTCCGGGTGCTCGGGGCTCCAGCGCATGGAGTTGAACATGAGCACCGTGACAAGGTGCCCGATGGACAGGGCGGTGGAGGGGTGCCCGCTCCCGGCCTCGGCGCACATCTGGAGCGCCAGTTTGTCGATATCAATGGCCTGAGCGTGAACGGCGGCTTCAAACGACATGGGCGGCATCCTTACTGGATCGCGGCGCCGGCGGGAACATCACCCGGGGCGCCCGTGGAGAGGGCGAGTGAGCGTCGGCGCGCCGAGCGCGAGCGTCCCGACGCGAGTCCGGCAGTATCGAGCACCGGCCGCTCCGCGACAACCGCCCCGCGGTCCGGGCTCGCGAATTCGCCCCCTCTTTCGCTCGGGGCGCCCTCTGCGGGATTCGCCCGCAAGGGCCCGCAAGACGCCGCCCGATGATCCGGTACACTCCTGAGCCCGACCGCCCGAGCCGCTGTGGATCGCGAGCTCGCGGACCTGGTCGACAAGCCGGAAGGTCAGGAGAAGCCCCCGATGAAGGTCGTCTGCGATCGCGCCGCGCTGCTCGATGCGGTGAACCTCGTCGCCCCCGTGGTCGCCGTGCGTTCGCCCCGTCCCCAGCTCTCTTGCGTCAAGCTCAGCGCGGTTCGCGAGGGCGAAGCGGGCGAGCTCCGCCTCGCCGCCACCGACGCCGACGTCTCGATCAGCCTCTCCACGGCCCATGTCGACGTCCAGCGGGAGGGCGACGCGCTCATCCCCGCCGACAAGCTCCGGCAGATCGTGCAGGCCGAGGACGCCGAAGATCATCTCACCATCGAAACGACCGGCGAGTCCGCCGTCGAGATCCGCGGGCGGGACGCGAAGTTCACCGTCTACGGCTTCCCGCCCGAGGAGTTCCCACCGCCGGCGAGCTTCCCCGAGGATCGCGGCTCGGTCGTGCTCGAGGCGGGCGAACTCCAAAGCCTCATCAGCCGCACGCTCTTTGCGACGAGCAAGGAATCCTCGCGCTACGCCATCAACGGCGTGCTCGTGAACGTCGAGAACAAGAAGATCGAGCTCGTCGCGACCGACGGCCGCCGCCTCGCGCTCGCGAGCGGGTCCGTCCTCGAGAACAACGCCGAGAAACCCATCAGCGCGATCATCCCAACCAAGGCGCTGGCGCAGGTGGGCAAGCTCCTGGGCGACCCCGAGGAGCGCGTGCGTCTGGCGATCACCGAGAACCAGGCCGTTTTTTCACTCGGCGAAGAGGGCCAGCCGCCGCGCGCGGTGCTCTCGGGCTCGCTCGTCGAGGGCGCCTTCCCCCCCTACCAGGACGTCATCCCGAAGGATCAGGACAAGAAGGCGACGTTCGAGGTCTCCTCGCTCACCAGCGCCGTGCGCCGAGCGGCGCTCCTGACCAACGAGGAATCCCGCGGGGTGCGCCTGAAGATCGCCCGCGGCGGCGACGAGGCCGCCACGCTCCACCTCTCGAGCCGCGCGCCCGAGATGGGCGAGGCCTCCATCGACCTCGCCGTCCCGAGCTACGAGGGCGAGGAGATCGAGATCGGCTTCAACCCGCAGTTCATCACCGACGCCCTCAAGGTCGTGCGCGAGCCGCAGGTGGTGATCGAGCTCAAGGCGCCCAACCGGCCCGGCGTCTTCCGCTCCGGATCGGACTTCACCTACGTCGTGATGCCGGTGAATTTGCAGTAGTTTCCGCCACGCCGAACAGAACACTCCAATAACACCCGGTTCGCCCGCGCGGCCGCCGCAAAACTACCCTTCGCCCCCTGTTCAGCGGGTTTTTGGTGTGCTTTTGCGCGAGAACGTCCTATTTTCAAAGTATTCGTAGCGCGATGGACAGTCTCATTCTGTCCCCAACGCCCGGGGAGTGACAACATGCAGATCCGATTTCTCCACACGGCCGGGCCCGCGGCCCTACTCGTCCTCATCGCCGGCTCGGTCGCGAGCGCCCAGATGAATCAGGCCCGAGCGGACGCGGCGGAGGCGGACCGCCAGGCCTCGCCCACGGTCGAGCTGATCCCCCACCGCGAGATCTCCCCGGTCGCCGCGGCGAAGAGCCAGTGCCTCGTGCTCCGCGCCGGCGTCGTGAAGACGGTCGACATGGGCGCCTGCGTCGAGACGCTCGCCGCCACAGAGAATCGGATGGTCATCCAGCTCGACGGACCGCTCACCAAGGAGCGGGCTCTCGCTCTGAAGGCCGCGGGTGTCGAAATCGGCCAGTACCTCCCCGTTCACGCGTTCATCGCTCCGACCGAAGGCGTCGACCCCGAGGCCTTCGCCGAGCTGGACTTCGTCCGCTGGCACGGCGCCTACGACAAGGCGTGGAAGACGGCCGCGCCGCCCGAGGATCGGGAGTTCGTCACCGCCATCCGCCAGGATGTGAGCGAGCGAGGCGAGGCCATCATGATCCTCTCGCTCTTCGAGGGCGCCGACGTCGACAAGACCGCCCGGGCCGCCGGCGCGATTCCAGGCGCGGTCGTCCTGAGCCGGGGCGAGCTCGGCGGCAACCCGATGCTCACCGTTGTCACGCCCAAGGGTCTCACGGCCAAGCTCGCGGATCTCGAGGACGTGATGGCGATCGAGGAAGCACCCGAGGCCTCGCTCCGTATGGCCACCTCGAGCTGGGTGGTGCAGACCAACCAGGACGGCTTCTACCGGCTGCACGACAACGGGCTCGACGGAACGGGCCAGATCGTCGGCGTGATGGACTCCGCCGTGCAGGTCGACCACTGCGCCTTCTCCGATTCCGCGCCCGTCGGGCCGGACCATCGCAAGTGGGTCGCGATCAACTCCGGCAGCGGCTCCTCGTCGCACGGAACGGCCGTGTGCTCGATGATCGCCGGCGACGACGGCTCGCCCGGCGATCTCCGGGGCATCGCCTACAAGGCGAGGATGACCTTCTCGCTCCCCCCGAGCTTCAACGAGTCGGCCCTCATCGACCGCTTCGAGCTCCACCACTCTCAGGGCGCCCGCATCCACTCCAACAGCTGGGGCAACGACAGCAGCTCGCAGAACTTCTACAACGTCTGGTCGCGAGCGATCGACGTCTTCACGCACGACAACGAGGACGACCTCGTCGTCTTCGCCGCCACCAACCTCTCTGTCCTCCGCACCCCGGAGAACTCGCGCAACGTGCTCGCCACCGGCGCCACGTACGACACGCCGCTCCAGGCGAACTACCGCACCGGAGGCCGCGGACCCACCAGCGACGGGCGGCGCAAGCCCGAGCTCTTCGCGCCGGGCAGCGGCATCCGCGCGGCCAGCGTCTTCGGCTGCGGCGCCGCGAGCGCCGGCACCGGGACCTCCTTCGCCTGCCCGCAGATCGCCGGCGCGGCCGCCCTCACCCGTCAGTACTTCATGGAAGGCTTCCATCCCACCGGGGCCCCCGACCCCGCCGACGCCGTCACCCCATCGGGCGCGCTGCTCAAGGCGACGCTCCTGAACTCCGCCGTCGATATGACCGGCGAGCCGGGATACCCGAGCGACGTCGAGGGCTGGGGCCGCATCCTCATGGACAACGCCCTGCACTTCGCGGGCGAGACGCGTACGCTTTTGGTCGAGGACGTGCGCAACTCCAGCGCCGAGGCGCTCTTCACCGGCGACGAGCGCGCGTTCGCCTTCGCCGTCCGCGGCTCGGGCGAGAGGCTCAAGGTCACCATGACCTTCACCGACAAGGAGGCCGCGCCCGCCGCCGCCTTCGTGCCCGTCAACGACGTCGACCTCGAGGTCGTTTCCCCCTCGGGAGCTGTCTACCTCGGCAACGTCTTCTCGGGCGGCGTCTCGGTCACGGGCGGCTCGCCCGATGCGCTCAACAACGTCGAGCAGGTGCACATCGACGCGCCGGAGATCGGCGAGTGGACCGCCCGCCTCATCGGCGCCGCGATCAACGACGGGCCCCAGGGCTACGCCCTCGTCGTCACGGGCGACGTCGGCGAGCCGCTCGTCGCCTGCCCGGCAGACCTCGACGGCTCGGGCGCCGTCGACGGCGCGGACCTGGCCCAGCTCATCGCCGGGTGGGGCACGGTCGACATGACGGGCGATCTCGACGGCTCGGGCGGCGTCGACGGCGCCGACGTCGCGGCCCTCATCGCCGCCTGGGGCCCCTGCCCGAACTGATCGTCTCGACGCGACAGGTTGACGACCGACTCGAACCGGTCGAGCATCTGACGTCCGCCCGAGGAGCGCCCGATGCTCGACCGGTTTGTCTTCCTTCTCATCGCCTACCTCGTCGGGTCCGTCCCGGTCGGGCTGCTCATCGGCAAGGCCCGCGGCGTGGATATCCGCGAGCACGGGTCGGGGAACATCGGCGCCACCAACGCCGGGCGGGTGCTCGGGCAGCCCTGGGGGGCGATCTGCTTCATCCTCGACGTGCTCAAGGGCGCCGGGCCGACGCTCGCCGCGGGGGTCTGGAGCGGCTTGCTGTTTGACCCGGGGGGCTCCGAGGCGGCGCAGGCGTGGTGGCTCGGCGTCGCGCTCGCGGCGATCGCGGGGCACATCTTTCCCGTGTGGCTCGGGTTCCGCGGGGGCAAGGGCGTGGCGACCTCGCTCGGCGCGCTGCTCGCGCTTTGGCCCATCACGACGCTGCCCACCCTCTTTGCGCTGGTCGTCTGGCTCGGCGTCGCCCGCGCGACACGGTACGTCGGCGTCGCCTCGGTCGCGGCGGCGGCCGTCCTGCCCGGCGCCGTCGGGATGATGAGTCTCACGCCGCTCTGGAACGACCGCCCGATGGTCCCGGTGCTGGCGGCGACGTCGGCGCTCGCGGCGCTGGTCATCTGGCGCCATCGCGGCAACCTCAGGCGAGCGCGGGCGGGGCAGGAACCGCGAATCGGGGAACACCGGGCGGGCGGCGCGTCCCAATAACGCCCAAACACGCGACACACGCGCTCAAACTGAGGCGAAAACCGCTCATCGACCGACCATGACGCTTCATCGGCGAATCATCGAAGCCGATGGTTGCAGGGCGCGCAAGGACCGCGCAGGAAGAGGTGCGCTATGCCGAAACTACGGCTCTGCATCCCGGAAGAGCGTCATCGCGATGACCCCATCCCGTTCCCGAACGTCAACCGCTTCGCCCGGCGCGACGAGGCCCGCCCCGCGGACCTGCGCCTGAGCGAGCGCATCGACGCCGCTTTTGAACGGGTCCAGCGTGATCTCGACGCCCTGGACGACGAGATCGACCGGCCCTTCAAGCTGCCGGGAACCGACCGCGACGACGACTGGCCGCCTCCGGCCGCCTGAGCGCGGGTTCACCCCCCGCTTGCTCCCCGGCGCCGCGGCGCGTCCAATGCACGGATGCCCGACGCCCGCCGAACCGACGCGGCCCGCGCCGCCGCCGACGCGCTGAGCTCCCGGACCCCCGAGCGCCGGCTCCTGGCCGGGTTCGACGGCTTCATCGACCGTCTCATCGACGTGGTCGACGAGCGCCGCTCCCCGAGCGACTACACCCGCATCGCCACGATCGACGCGTTCGCGCAGCGCGCGGCCGCCGCCGCGGGCCGCAGCGCCAACCTCGAACTTGTCATCAAGGAAGAACGCCTCGGCGGCAACGGCGCGATCCTCGCGATGGCCGCCGCCAGCCTCGGGGCGCAGACCCGCTTCGTCGGCGCCGTGGGCGAGCCGCCCCACGTCGAGCCGGTCTTCGAACCGCTCGCCCGGATCGCCCGCGTCGCGACGCTCGGCCCGCCGGGGCGCACCGACGCCCTCGAGTTCGACGACGGCAAGCTGATGCTGGGCCAGCCCCAGGCGCTGGGCGCGATCACGTTCGATCGCGTCGCCGGCGCCCTCGGCGGGGAGGCCGAGTTCGCCCGCGAGCTCGACGGGGCCATCTGCGCGATGGGCAACTGGACGATGACGCCCGCGATGACCGACATCTGGCGGCGTCTTGCCGAGCGCGTTCTGCCGGCGGCGGACTGCGCGGGCGTCTTCATCGACCTCGCCGACCCCGCGAAGCGCTCCGACGGGGATCTTCGCGAGGCCGTCGACGCGATGCGCGCGATGAACGAGCGCGCGCCGGTCACGCTCGGGCTCAACCTCGCCGAGAGCGCGCGGCTCGCTCGCCTGCTCGGCGGGAGCCGGGCGGCCCGCGATGAATCCGCCGGGGACCTGGGCGCCCTCGAGGAGACGGCGAGCTCGCTACAGCGCGAGACCGGCCTGAGCGCGGTCGCGGCGCACACGCGCCGGGGCGCCGCGATCGCCGACAGCGCCGGCGTCTCCTCGATGGCCGGGCCCTTCGTCCGGCGCCCGCGGGTGTCGACCGGCGCGGGCGATCACTTCAACGCGGGGGTCTGCGTCGCGCGGGCGCTCGATCTGGAGCGCGACGCGCAGCTGGCGCTGGGCCTGGGCGCGAGCGGGCTGTTCGTGCGCGCCGGCGCGTCCCCGCGGCCGGCCGAGCTCGCCGAGTTCCTGCGCGATCTGCCCGAGCCCGAGGCGTGATCAGCCGAGCTTGCAGGGCGGCAGGCCCATCGCGCGCCGCCACGTGCTGATTTGCCCCGCGTGCATCATCGGGTGCGCGACGAGGATGAAGTTCGTCGCGGCGCCCATCGTGGGCATCAGGCCGTCGAAGCTCCGCTCGGGGGGCGGGGCCTGCTCGAACCGCTCCGGATCCACCCTGGGCAGGCGCTCGACCGCGCCGGACATCACCCGGTCGAACTCCGCGACGATCTCGTCCATGGGCGGGTAGATCGAGCCGTCGGGATCGTCCCGGCACTCGGCGCCGGCCTCGAAGAGCGGTCGTCTGGATTCGTCCATCGGCTCGAGGTCATCGACGCCCAGGCCCGCAAGCATCTGCGGCGGGTACAGCGAGAGGTGCCCGAGAATGAAGGCGGGGTGGCTCGCGTTGATCCCCTCGGGCTGGCGGGCGAACCGGTCGGGACCCACACCGTCCAAGAGGCTGTGAAACAGGCCCTGGGCGATCCTGATGGACGGGATGATCGCGGTCACGAGCGGGTGCGTTCGGGACTCGGCGGGTGCGGTGGTCATGGGATGTTCCTTGGATTCAGCGGCCGAGAGGCCGGCTAGGATGAGTCGATGAGTCAGGCGATGCGCATCGCAAGAGCGGCTCGGCGGCGCCGGCGCGTCCGCCGCCTTCTGCGAACCTTTGGTCGCGGGATGCTATTCGCCTCGGCTCTTGGCGTCGCGCTGGTGCTCGCCGATCGCTGGCTGACGCTCGATCTCCCGCTGGCGGCGTTGATCTCGCCTCCGGCGGCGCTGGTGCTCGTCATGCTTCTGGTTCGCGCGCTCCGCGCCGAGCCGCTGGCGCCCGCGGCGCAGGAGCTCGACGACGCGCTGGGCCTGCACGATTCGATCTCGACGGGCGTCGAGCTCGAGTCGTCGCGGGCCGAGGGGCCGTTCGAGCAACTCGCGCTGGCCGACGCCGAGCGCGTCGCGGCGGAAACGAAGCCGAGCCGGGGGGTGCGCATCGTCGACGCGCGCCCGCACCGGTGGTGGCCGATCCTCGCGGCGGCGTTCGTGGGGCTGGCGATCTGGCTCCCGCCGCGCGGGGCCGTGACGCAGGCTCGGGCCGCCGCGGAGCAGCGCGCCGAGCAGAACGCGGCGAGGGAGCGCATCGCCGAGGTTCGCGAGCAGACCGAGCTCGAGATCGAAGCGGCGCCGGAGCTTGTCGACGAGGCGACGCGCCGCGACCTCGAGGCGCTTCGGCGGATCGAGGAGGAGCTCGAGCAGGGCTTCGAGGATCCGGAGGAAGCGGGCGCCAAGGCGGCGCAGACGCTGACCGAGGCCGCCGAGCGGATGGAGGAAGAGGCCGCCCAGCGCCGCAAGACGATCGAGGAGCTCTCCAGGCGCGTGAGCGACACGGGCCGCGACGATCCGCTCTCGGACGCTCTTTCGCAAGGCGATTTCGCCTCGGCGGCCGAGGAGCTGAGCGAGATGCGGCGCGGGCTCGAAAACGCCTCGCCGGAGGAGCGCCGGGCGATCGCGGAGCGCCTTCGCCGGGCGGCCGAGGCGATCGACGACTCGCCCGCCGAGGCGCCGCCATCGCCGGAGGAGCGGCTCGTCGAGGAGGGCGTCGATCCCGAGCGAGCGAAGGAGCTCGCGAGCGAGACGGACCGGGATCGGCTTCGCGAGTCGCTCGAGCGAGAGGGCGCCGACCCGCTGGAGGCGCAGCGGCTCGCCGATGAGCTCGCCGAGCAGGCGCGAGATCGCGAGGCGCAGCAGCGCGCCGAGGAGACGGCCGGCGAGCTGAGGGAATCGCTCGAGCGGGCCGCCGAGCAGGCGGAGCAGCCGGACCCACAGGATGGGCAGGAGCCGCAGACCGAGGATCAGCCCACGGATCCGGGCTCGAGCGGCCCCCAGCCGGCGCAGCCCGGCTCGACCCCCGAGCAGACGCCTGGGCCGTCCCCGCCGTCAAACCAGGAGCAGGAGGGCGGTCAGGATCAGGAGTCGCCCGGGCAGGGGGATCAGCCGGATCAGCAGCCCGGCGGCCAGCAGGGCGAGAGCTCGGGCGATCAGCCGGGCGCGTCGCAGCCGGGAGCCGGGCCATCGCAGCGCCAGGGCGGCGAGCGGCCGGGTCAGCAAGAAGGCGGGGAGCAGCCTGGGTCGCAGCCGGGCTCGCCCGGGTCGCAACAGGGCGAGGGCGATGGGCTCGACCGGGCTCAGCGCATCGCGCAGGAGCTCGACGAGCAGGGCCGGGACGCGGCCTCGCGTTCGCGTCAGGCGGAGCGCTTCCGCGAGGGCGCCGATCGTCTGGCGAAGCGGCCGCCGAGCGGCTCGACGGGGTCCGACGCGGGCGGCGGGGCCGATCGCGCCCCGCAGGCGCGAATGGAGCCGGGCGACTCAAGCGACGCCCTCCAGACCGAGGGTCTGGACATCCGGCGCGGGGCCGAGAGCGAGCGCACGATCGCGGAGGTCGACGCGGAGGGTCCCGCCAAACCGGGCCGAACGCCGAGCCGCGCCGATGCCGAGCGCACGCTCGAGCAGGCCGCCCCGGGCGCCGAGCGGGCTCTCGAGAATCAGGGCGTGCCGACGCGGTTCCGCGAGCTGGTGAAGCGCTATTTCCGGCAGCGCGGCGAGGGGGAGCCGGCCCCGGCGCCGCTCGCGCCGCCCGATAACGGCGCGGGCGAGGGCGGGTCGTGACGCTCCGGTTCGATGAGCCGTGGTGGCTTCTTGTCGGCGCGCTGGCGATCCCGGCGTTCTGGATCGCGCTGACGTGGCTCCGCGGGATGAGCCGGTGGCGGGCGTGGAGCGTCGCGCTTTTTCGCGCGTCGCTCCTGATCGTGGCCGGCGCGGCGCTCGCGGGCGCGAGCATGGTGCAGCGGGCCGAGCGCGTGGCGACGATCGCGCTGGTCGACGTCTCGGAATCGGTGCGTCGCGACGCGGCCGGTCCGGCGCTCGATCTGGCGCGGCGGTGGATCGACGCGCTGGCGCAAGAGATGGCGCCGGACGATTCGCTGGGGGTGGTGGCGTTTGCGGATCGGGCCGTCGCGGCGGCGGCGCCCGTGCGAGGCGGGCCCGACGCGGCGGATCTGACCCTCGATCTGGACCTCGGCAGCGGAACGAACATCGCGCGCGCGATCGAGCTGGCCGCGGCGATGGCCCCGCCGGATGCGCGCGCCCGGCTGGTGATTATCAGCGACGGCGTGGAGACGACGGGCGACGCGATCGAGACGGCCACGGCGCTCTCGCCCCTGCGCGTGGACGTGGTTCCGATCGAGTACCGCGTGCCGAGCGACGCGATCGTGGAGTTCGTGGACGCGCCGCCGCAGGCCGCGGCCGAGTCGCGCGTGCTGGTGCGCGTGGGCGTTCGCGCGTCTGACGTGATGGAGGGCGAGATCCTCCTGCGGCGGGGCGACCGATGGATCGACGTCAACGGGACCGGCGAGGGTCTCGGTCGAGCGGTGAGCCTGCGGCCGGGCCTGAACGTGGAGCTCTTTGATCTTCAGCTCGACGATCGGGCGGTGCACCGGATCGAGGCGGTGTTCCAGCCGGCGGACGAGTCGGCCGACGCGGTGGCGGTGAACAACCGGGCGGGCGCGGTGACGATCACGCCCGGGCGCGGGCGGGCGCTCCTGATCGACGGCGTGGCGGGCGACTCGGCGCAGCGGACGCCGCTTGAGGGCGTGCTTGAGGAGGCGGGCTTTGAGCTGACGGTGATCCCCCCGGGGGAGACGCCGGCGGACCTGCTCGAGCTGCAGGCCTACGACCTGATCGTGATGCAGAACGTGGCGGCCGACGAGACCCCGCGGGCGTCGCACCCGGTGCTGGCGGACTTCGTGCAGCAGCTCGGCGGCGGGCTGGTGGTCGTTGGCGGGCCCGACGCGCTGGGGGCCGGCGGATGGAACGGGACGGCGCTCGAGCCGGTGCTCCCGGTGAAGCTCGATCTTCCCGAGGAGCTGATCGTTCCCTCGGCGGCGATCGCGATGGTGCTCGATTCGTCGGGCTCGATGGCGCGGCGCGTGCTGGGCGGAGCGCGGAGCCAGCAGCAGATCGCCAACGAGGCGGCGGCGCTGGCGGTGCAGACGCTCGATCGGACCGACCTCGTCGCGGTGTACGGCTTCGCCGACCAGCCGTACACCGTCATCCCGCTCTCGCCCAACGCGGACCCGCCGCGCAACGCGCAGCGGATCCGGTCGATCGCGCCGGGCGGCGGGACGAACCTCTACCCCGCGCTGCGCGAGGCGGGCGAGCAGATGCTCGCGGCCGAGGCGGATGTGAAGCACGTGATCGTGCTCTCTGACGGCCAGAGCACGGGGGATCCGATGGACGGCGTGCGGACGGCCGAGCGCCTGCGGGACGCGGGCGTGACGGTGACCGCGATCGCGGTGGGCGACGGGGCCGACACGTTCACGCTCCAGCAGATCGCCCAGGCGGGCGGCGGGCAGTTTTACCGGGTGGTCGATCCGAACGTGCTCCCGCGGGTGTTCGTGCGGGAGATCCGCGTGGTGCGCAAGCCGCTCGTGCGGGAGGAGCCGTTCGAGCCCGTTCTGCTGGACGCCGGTTCGCCGGCGACGAGCGGGCTTGGCGATCCGCCCGTGCTTCGCGGGCTGGTTCTGACGCAGCCGAGGCCGGAGCCCGAGATCACGCTCGCGATGGTGACGCCGACGGGCGAGCCGGTGCTGGCGCACTGGAACACGGGGCTGGGTCGCGCGGCGGTGTTCACGTCCGACGCCTCGCGGTGGGCCTCGGCGTGGCTCGACTGGCCGGGCTTTCGGGCGATGTGGACGCAGCTCTCGCGGTACGCGTCGCGCCCTCCGATGTCGCGCGATGCGGAGCTGACCGCGACGCTCGAGGGCGACGAGCTGGTGCTCCGGCTTGACGCGGCGGATGAGTCGGGCGATCCGCTGAACCTGCTGAACGTCCCGGCGATCGTCTACACGCCGGGCGGGGAGAGCCTGAGGCTGCGGCTGAGCCAGGTCGGCCCGGGCGTCTACGAGGCGCGGGCGCCGGCGACCGAGAGCGGCTCCTACGTGGTCGCGGCGACACCGAGGCAGGGCGATCGCGCGCTGGCGCCGGCGCTTGTGGGCGTCTCCAGGAGCGCGGGGCTCGAGCTTCGCTCGCTTGAATCCAACGCCGCTCGCCTTCGGGAGCTGGCGGAGGCCACCGGCGGGCGGGTGCATGACGTGATGGACCCGACGCAGGCTGACGCGATCTGGGATCGGACCGATCTCGAGCCGGTCGAGGCGGCCCAGCCGCTCTGGCCGATCCTGCTCCTGTGGGCTCTGGGCGTGTACGTGCTCGACATCGCGACGCGGCGGGTCGCGTGGGACCGCATCCTGAGCGGCGAGATGGCCACGGCTCGCCGCCTGGCGGGCGAGAGGCGAGAGACGCGGACGATCGCCGGGGCGTGGAAGCAGTCGCGGGCGCAGCGGGCGCTGTCGGAGCCGGACGAGGCGCCCGCGTCCGAGAAGCAGGACGTTCGGAAGCAGCGGCAGGCGGAGCGCCGCGCGGTCGAGCGGGCGATCCGCGAGGCAGAGGCTCCGAAGGACGTCCGGGCCCGGCCCTCGGGCGAGGTCGAGGAACCCGCGGAAGACGCCCGCAGCGGGCTCCTGGCGGCCAAACGCCGGGCGAGCCGGCGATTCAGAGAAGACGAGAGCGACACCTGAATCGCGCTCATCCGTACAATCGGACCATTGGTGCGGGGGATTCGCCCCCGCTTCGCCGCTCCGCCCCTCTCGGGGAATAAGAGACGCGCGCCCCGCGTTCTCATGGTGAAGGGAAAGCTCCTTGGAGCGAACCCGGTTCGAAGAAATGGCTCTCGAGCATCTGGACTCGGTGCATCGGATGGCGATGCACCTGGCCCGGGAGCCCAACGAGGCGGCCGACCTCGTGCAGGAGACCTATCTCCGCGCGCTGCGATCGGCCGACGGGTTTCAGGAGCGCGGCGGCGGGATCCGAGCATGGCTTTTTACGATTCTCCACAACACCTTCTACTCGCGCGTGAAGCGGGCGAAGAACGGCCCGATCAGCGTGGGCGAGTTCTTCGGCGCCGAGGCCGACGGCCTGGCGCCCGACGCGCCGCCGCCGGCGTGGGATCTCGCGAGTTTCGACTGGGAGCACGTCGATGAGCGGCTTCGCGACGCGATCGACGACCTCCGGCCCGAGCACCGCGAGGCGCTCTTGCTCTGGGGGGTGGAAGGGCTCAAGTACCGCGAGATCGCGGCCATCACGGGCGTGCCGATCGGCACGGTGATGAGCCGGTTGCACCGGGCGAGGAAGATCCTCGCCGATGAGCTCGAGCCGCTCACCGACGAGCTCGGCATCAGGACAGGGACCGACGAGGACCGATGAACGACGAACGACGCCATCAGGTTGACCCGCGCGACGAGATCGACTGGTCGAGCGCGCCCGAGGCGTCGCGTGTTCGCGCGCTGGCCGATGGGGAGCTGCCGGCGGGCGAGGAGCGCGAGTTCCGCGCCGCGGCCTCGAGCGAGCGGGTCGATCGCGCCGTGGCGTTCGAGCGGGCGCTCCGCGAGCGGGTCGGCGCCGCGATGTCTGGCGCGGGCGCCCCGTCGGGGCTTCGCGAGCGCGTCGAGGCGGCGCTGCGTCAAGGCGACGGGGGCAACGAGGGCGACGCCGCGGCGGGAGAGCAGCGCCGCCCAACCCGCGGGTTCTGGGCCGGCGGGGCGGGGCGGGTGGTGGGGGGCGGCGCGGGGCGGGGCGCCCGCCCGGGCGC
>CAZXGT010000025.1:0-23829 GCA_964639935.1 uncultured Phycisphaeraceae bacterium | reverse complement strand
CGGGAGCCGTCGCGCTCGCCGGACTCATCGCCTGCGGCGTGCTCCTCGCCCGCCGCAGGGGGCGCGACGCCGTCGCGGCGCCGGTCCCGCCGCACGAGCGCGCGACCCTCGAGCTCGATGCCCTTCTGGCGACAGATCTCATCGTCCGCCGTGCGTGGAAGGCGTATTACACGGAACTCACCGCGCTGCTCCGCCGCTACATCGAATCCCGGTTCGAGCTTCACGCCCCCGCGCAGACCACCGACGAGTTTCTGCGCGACTCCGGCACGCGCCGGGCGCTCTCGCCCGAGCAGAACGCCCAGCTCGCGAACCTGCTCACCCGCGCGGACCTGGTGAAGTTCGCTGAGAGCTCGGCCGACGAGCGCTCCGCTCGCGAGGCCGCGGGCGTGGTCCGGCGCTTCATCGAGGAAACCGCCCCACGCGCGGAGACGACCGACCGCGGGGAGACGACATGAGATTCGCCGACCCGTGGCTGCTTCTGCTCCTGCTCGCGCCGATCGCGATCGCGGTCTGGCGCTGGCGCGCTGCGCGTCCGGCCGCCTCTCTCTTCTCGGCCGCGACGATCGCCGAGACGGCGGGCGCCACCTGGCGCACCCGCCTGCGGTTCCTTCCCGGCGCGCTGCGGGGGCTCGCGCTCGCGGGGATCGTCGTCGCGCTCGCTCGCCCGCAGGCCGGCTTCGGCGTGGTCCAGACGACCGCCGACGGCGTGGCGATCATGATGGTTCTGGATCGCTCGAGCTCCATGACCAGCGCGATGGGCCCCGCCCGCGACGCCGCGACGCGTTTCGAGGCCGCGCAGGACGCCTTCCGCTCCTTCGTTCTCGGCGACGACGAGACGGAGCTCGAGGGCCGCCGGCACGATCTCCTCGGGCTCATCGCCTTCGCCCGCTACCCCGAGACGATCGCGCCGCTCACGCGCTCCGCCGACGCCGTTGTGAAGCTCGCCGAGACCGTCGGAACCGCCCGCCAGCGCGCCGAGGACGGCACGGCGATCGGCGACGCGATCGCCCTCGCCGCCGCCCGTCTCCACGAGGCCGAGAAGGAGCTCATCGCCCGCCGCGGGGCCAGCGAGGACGGGCTCGCCGAGGACTTCACCATCAAGAGCAAGGTGATCATCCTGCTGACTGACGGCGAGAACAACGCGGGCGACGTCGATCCCGTCGCCGCGGCGCGCCTCGCCGCCGAGTGGGGCGTCACGATCTACGCCATCGGCATCTCGAGCGACCGCTACATCGTGCTGCCCGGCGGCCAGCGCCGTCGTCTTCCGGGCTCCGGCGCCGACGACCGCGCGCTCCGCCGGGTCGCCGAGATCACGGGCGGCTTCTACCGACCCGCCGAGGACGCCCAGGCGCTGCGCGCGGTCTACGAGGAGATCGACCGCCTCGAGAAGACCTCCATCACGACCACCGAGTACACGAACTACGACGAGCTGTTTCCCTCCGTCCTCGCCGCGGCGCTCGCGCTGCTCGCGCTCGAGGCGGCGCTGCGTCTGGGCCCCTTCCGGAGGCCGATCGCATGACCGCCTTCGCCGAAGCATCCTGGCTCCTCGCGCTCTTCGCGATCCCGGCGCTGGCGCTCGCCGGCTGGTGGGTCGATCGCCGCCGCAGGCGCCGGCTCGCGAGGCTGATCGACCCGGCGCTGCACGGGAGGCTCCTGCGCGCGCCGGGGCCGCGCCGAACCGCACTGCGACGCGCGCTGCTGCTCGGGGCTCTCGGGCTCGCGGCCGCGGCGCTTGCGCGCCCGCTTGGCGGCGAGGTGGAGACGCCCGTGGCTCGCTCCGGGCGCGACGTGGTGTACGTCATCGACGTCTCGCGCTCGATGCTCGCCCGCGACGTCGCCCCGACGCGCCTCGATCGGGCGAAGACCATCGCCCTCGACGGGCTGAGCGCGATGCGGGGCGACCGCGTCGCCGTCGTCGCCTTCGCGGGATCCGCCGCGATCAAGGCGCCCCTCACCCACGACGCCTCGTTTGCGCGCCTGGCGATCGAGGAGCTCGGACCGCGGTCGGTCGCGCGCGGCGGCACGAAGGTGGGCGACGCCCTCCGAACCGTGCTCGACACGCTCTTTGACGCCGAGGAGGCCGGGCGGGCCCGCGACGTTGTGCTCATCACCGATGGCGAGGATCACGGCAGCTTCCCGGTGGACGCCGCCGCCGCGCTGCGCGAACACAACGCGCGGCTCATCGCCATCGGCCTGGGCCGCTCCTCGGGGGCCCCCGTCCCCGGGCCCGGGGGCGGAACGCTCCGGTATCAGGGCGAGCCGGTGATCTCGCGGATGAACTCGGGCGCGCTCGATCGCATGGCGCGCGCCGTCGAGGGCGGCGTCTTCCTGCCCGTCGGCGACGGCTTCATCGAGTTCGACGAGGTCTACCGCGGGCTCGCCTCGAGCCGGAAGGCGAGCGAGATCGAGTCCGTCGATCGCGTGCGCCGCGCCGAGCTCTTCCAGTGGCCGCTCGGGCTCGCTCTGCTCCTGCTCTCGATCGAAAGGATCATCCGTGATCGGCGCTAAACCCATCGCGACCGCCGCCGCGCTGCTCGTCTCGAGCGCCGCGCTCGCCCAGCCGACGGGCGACGCGGCGCTCCGCGAGGGCAACGCGCTCTACGAGTCCGGAGCCTACGCCGCCGCTATCGACGCCTACCGGCGCGCCGGCGACGCGCCTCTCGCGCTCTTCAATCGCGCCTGCGCCCTTCAGCGGCTCGGGCGCCACGAGGAGGCGCGGGAGCTCCTGCAACGGGTCGACGCGATCACCGGCCGCGAAGACCTCGCCGCCAGCGCCCGCTACAACCTCGGCGCGGCGGCGATCGAGCAGGCCCGCGCTCTGGCGCAGACCGGCGAAGCCGAGCCCGCGCTCGACGCCTACCGGCGCGCCGCCCGGCTCTACCGCGACGCCCTCGCGCTGAGCCCGCAGGACGCCGACGCCGCGCGGAATATCGAGATCGCCGGGCGCGAGGCCAAGGCGCTGCTCGATCAGATCCGCGCGCAGCGCCAGGCCATGCAGCAGATGGCTGAACAGCTCCGGGACCTCCAGCAGCAGCAGCGGGAAGAGGCCGAGCGGAATCAGTCCGCCGCCCAGCAGCAGGGGGCGCAGCCACAGAATCAAAGCGAGCAGGCGGACGGGCAGGATCAACCGCAAGGGCAGCAGGATTCGCCGCAATCGTCGCAGGATCAGCCGGAGCAGGCGCAGTCGCCTGGCGATCAGCAGCGCGCCGAGCAGAGCCAGCGCGAGCTCACCGAGCAGACCCGGGCGGCCCGCGATCAGCTCCAGCGGATGCAGGAACAGCTGGGCCAGCAGCAACAGGGCTCGGCCGAACAGCCGGATGATCCCCTCGAGCGCGCCCGCGAGCGCCTCGAGCAGGCCATCGACGAGCAGCGCCGCGCCGAGCGCGAGCTCGAGCGGGCCGATCAGGGCTCCGCGTCCGAGCGCCAGCAAGAGGCCGCCGAGCGGCTCCGGGAAGCCATCGAGCGTCTCACGGGCGACGAAGGCGACGAGCAGCCGCGCGAGGGCGAGGGCTCCGAGGCGGGCGACCCGCGCGACGGCGAATCAGAACAGCCGGACCCCGGCGACGAGTCGGATCAGCGAGAACCCGGCGACGCGGGAACGGCCGACCAGCGGGAGCAGTCCGAGCAGGCATCCGATGCGCCCGACGCGAGCGCCGGCGGCGGCGGGGGCGAGACGGAAGCCACCGACCCGCTCGAAGCGCTCGCCGAGGATCTGCTCGAGAAGGAACAGCGCGACCGCGAGCGACTCCAACGCCTCCGCGCCGCCGAGCGCTCGGGCGCCGAGCCCGTGGACAAGGACTGGTGAGTTCGATGCGACGCCTCTTGGTCATGCTGTTGGTTCTCACGCTCGCGACGCCCGCGCTCGCCCAGCTGCGCGTGCGCGTCGAGCCGGAGAGCGCCTCGCTCTACCGCGGCCAGACGCTCACCCTGCGGTACGTCGTCTCGGGGGCCGACGAGCCGCCGGCGCCGCCCGAGATCCGCGTCGACGGGCTCGACATCGCCTTCGCCGGCGCCGGGCAGAGCTCCCAGACGCAGATCATCAACGGGCGCCGCTTCTCCTCCATGTCCTTCACGTTCAGCTACGAGATCACACCGAAAGAAACCGGCAGCTTCACCATCCCGCCGGCTCTCTTTTCGGCGCCGAAGGGCGACACCGCTCGCTCGCGCGCCGTGCCTGTTGTCGCGACCGAGGCGCCGGAGGCCGACGATTTCCGCATCCGGATCCTGACCGACCGGGATCGCGTGTACGTCGGGCAGCCGGTGCGCGTCACGTGGAGCTGGTACGTGGGTCGGACGATCCGAGGCGCCGAGCTCGAGTGGCCCGCGCCCGCCGGGGCCGACGTCGCGGTCTCCCGCGTGAGCGACCCCGATCTCCAGCGTCGCCCCACGATCGCGACGCTCATGGGCCGGTCGGTGGCGCTGGCTCGCGATCAGCGCCGCGTCGGCGGCGAGGTGTGGGACGTCTACAGCGCCGAGCTGATCCTCGTCCCGACTCGCCCGGGCGAGCTGACGATCCCCTCGGCCAGCGCGATCATCGAAGCCGACACCGGTCGCCGTCGCCGGGGCGCGAGCCTGTTCGACCGCCGCGCCGTCACCGAGACGGTCGCCGCCAGGAGCGAGCCCGCCTCGATCACCGTCCTCCCGCTCCCGGACGCGGGGCGCCCGGACGACTTCTCGGGGCTCGTCGGCGAGTTCTCCATCGAGGCCGCCGCCGAGCCCCGGAACGTCCGCGTCGGCGACCCGATCGAACTGACGGTCGTTCTCCGCGGTCCGGAGCCCCTGCCAGAGCGCCACGAGCTCGACCTCGCGAGCCGCCCGGGGTTCGCGGGCGCGTTTCGCATCGACGGCCGGAGCGACGCGCCCGACGGCGGCTCCCGCGCGGCGATCTTCAAGCGCACGCTCCGCGCGACGCGCGACGACGTCGGCGCCATCCCCCCCATCGAGATCCCCTACTTCGATCCCGAGCTCGGGCGCTACGCCGTGGCGCGCACCGACGCGATCCCGCTCGAGGTCGCCCCGACGCGCGTCATCACCCTCGCCGACGCGCAGCGCGACGCCGATGGGCCGTCTCCCTCAGGCGAGGCCATCGAGTCCCGCGCCGGCGGTCTCGTCGCCAACGTCACGAGCCCCGCCGCGCTCCGGGACGAATCTCGCGACCTGCGCGCCGTCGCCCTCGCGCCCGCGACCCTCGCCGCCCTCGCGGCGCCCCCCGCCCTCTTCGCCCTCGCCGGCGCCGTCGCTCTCGCCCGCGCCCGGCGCGACCGCCTCGGCGCTGCGAGCCGACGCCGACGAGCTCTCCCCGAGGCCCGCGAGGCGCTCCGCAACGCGACCACTCCCGACGACGTCTCGGCCGCGATCCGGCGCTACCTGCGCGATCGGTGGCCGCACGCCGAGCCCCCCGTCGCCGTCGACGCGCTCGCCGCTCGCCTCTCGCGCGAGCAAGTGCCGCTCGCCGCGAAACTCGCCGAGCTCGAGGAGCGCTGCGACGCCGCTCGCTTCGGCGCGGCGGCCGTCGACGCGCGGTCCCTCGCCGCCGAGGCGGAGGCGCTCCTGGGGGAGCTCGACGCCGGAAAGGAGCCGCGATGATCCGCCCGTTGACGATCTTCCTCGTCGCTCTCCTCGCGGCGCCCGCGCTCGCGCAGCCCGCGGCGACGCCCGACGAGCTCGCGGCCCGCTTCGCCCGGGCCAACGAGACGTTCGAGGCCGCGGTCGCGCAGCTCGGTCGCGACGAGACGGCCGCCGCCGAAGGCCTGCGCCGAGCGGCGTCGCTCTACGCCTCAATCGTCGATCAGCAGGGCGTGGAGAGCTCCGACCTGCTGACCAACGCCGCCAACGCGCGGCTGCTCGCGGGCGATCTGGGCCGCGCGATCGCGCTCTATCACCGCGCGCTGCGGCTTGATCCCTCCGACCCTCGCGCCCGCTCGAACCTGGATGTCGCGCGGGAGCGAGCCGCCGCCGGCGCCGCCATCGAGCCGGCGCGATCCACGCTCGATTCCCTCACCGCGTGGCGTCATGCGCTGGGCGTGGACGCCCGACTCGCGATCGCCCTCACGGCGTGGGCCGCGGTGTGGCTCGCGCCGGCTCTCTGGCTCCTTGGCGTCCGCCGGTGGCCCGCCAGAAGCGTCGCGGCGGCATGGGCCGTTGTTCTCGCGATCGCCCTCGTCACGCTTGTCGCCGACGACGCCGCGCAGAACGCTCCGCCCGTCGGCGTGGTCACCGCGAGCGAGACCACCGGCCGCACCGGACCGGACGCCGTCGCCTACGACCCCGCCTTCACCAGGCCCCTGCCAGAGGGCGTCGAGTTCCGCGTGCTCCAGTCGCGCTCCGGCTGGGTGCAGGCGCGGCTCGCCGACGGGCGAACCTGCTGGCTCCCCGAGGGCGACGTCGCGATCGTGCGGAGCTAGAGAGACGCCGATCGGGCGCCTCGGGCCTCGAGCAGCGTGCTCGCCGCGCGCTTCGCCGAGACGGCGCTCGTCGCGCACCCGCGCACCTTCGCTACCTCGATCGCCCCCTCCGCGAGCAGCATCAGCGCCTCGCCCGCCGCCTTCGGATCATCCACCCCGGCCCCGCGCGCCAGCTCTTCGAGCATCGCAAGCATCCGGTCCGCGTGCGCCGCCGCCTCGCGCCGCGCCGGGTGCGCCGGGTCCTTGAACTCCGCCGCCGCGTTGAGAAAGAGACACCCCGAGAACTCCCCGCAGGTGAACCACGAGCCCAGCGCGTCGAAGAACGAGAGCGCCCGCTCGAGACCCTCCCCGCGCAGCCCATCGCGCAGAGCCGCGAGGTGCTGCTCGCTCCGCCTCCGCAGCGCCGCCGCGATCAGCTCGTCCTTCCCGCCGAAGTGGTTGTAGAGCGTCATCTTCGCGACGCCCGCCTCCTTGATCACGCGGTCGACCCCCGTCGAATGGAAGCCCTCGCGCGCGAACACGGCGGCCGCCGCCTCGATCAGCGTCTCCCTGCAGTCGCGAGCCATCACGCCGAGCTCCTTTGCGCATCCATGCGCCCATCCACGGTCGCGCAGACCGCTCAGTCTAGATGAACGCCCGCGCGCTCCCGCATGTTCCGCACGCCCCCCGGTTCGACTCCCCGCCGGAACTCTCGTCGATACCCGCGCACCAAAGATCGGCGTTCTCGAGCTCTGGGCGGCGGGGGCGGGAAAAAATCACCCCGGCGGAAATAGACAGATCGGTCTACATGTTCGCTCCCTCAAAGCCCCATCGGGGGCGCGAGAGGCCACCGGATTGAAAGGAGCCAGCCATGCCCCGCATCAATCCCATCGAGCGCATTGACGCCGACCCCAAGGCCGCCGAACTCTTCCAAGGCGTTGAGAAAGCCCTCGGCGTCACGCCCAACATGATGACCACCAAGGGTCGACGCGGGCGCTCCGATCCCGACGACCGAGCCCGCCGTCGCCTGATCGCCGCCTCAAGTCTCCATCAGATCGATTCCGAGGCTCCTCTCTCTCGGCCGCCCGCGACCCGAACGCCGCGGGCGGCTGTTCACGACCCGCTTATCCCCGGCCCCTACACTCCCCGCGACGCACCAAGGAGCGATCCCCATGGACCCACTCTTCCAGCCCCTGACCGTCGGCGACCTCGAGCTCCCCCACCGCGTCCTCATGGCGCCGCTCACGCGCTCGCGGGCGAGCCAGCCGGGCGACGCGCCGAACGCCATGATGGCCGAGTACTACGCCCAGCGCGCCGGCGCCGGGCTCATCATCTCCGAGGCCACCCAGATCTCGCCCCAGGGCAAGGGCTACGCCTTCACTCCGGGCATCCACACGGACGAGCAGGTCGCGGGATGGCGCCTCGTCACGGACGCCGTCCACCACGCCGGCGGCCGCATCTTCCTCCAGCTCTGGCATGTCGGCCGCATCAGCCACACCGCGCTCCAGCCCGGCGGCGCCCAGCCCGTCGCCCCCTCGGCCATCCGCGCTGACTCCAAGACCTACATCGACAGGGACTCGGGCATGGTCCCGGTCTCCGAGCCCCGCGCGCTCGAGACGCACGAGATCCCGGGCGTCGTCAAGCAATACCGCGACGCGGCCGAGCGCGCGAAGGACGCCGGCTTCGACGGCGTCGAGATCCACGGCGCCAACGGCTACATCCTCGATCAGTTCCTTCGCTCCGGCACGAACAAGCGCGACGACGACTACGGCGGGACCCTCGCCAGGCGGCTCCGCTTCCCGCGCGAGGTCGCCCAGGCCGTCGTCGACGTCTGGGGCCCGGCGCGCGTCGGCTACCGCATCTCCCCCACCGGCGACTTCAACTCCATGCACGACGACGACCCCGCCGAGACCTTCACCGCCCTCGCTGAGATTCTGAGCGACCTCGACCTCGCCTACCTCCACGCGGCCGAGGCTTTCGCTGGCGCCCCACGCGACCAGTCGATCCTCGGGCCCATCCGCGAGGCCTTCAAAAACGTGTACATCGCCAACGGCTCCTACACCGCCGAGCTGGCGCGCGAGTTCATCAGGGACGACAAGGCCGACGCCGTCGCCTGGGGCGAGCTCTTCATCGCCAACCCCGATCTGCCCGAGCGCTTCCGCATCGACGCCCCGCTCAACGAGCCCGACAAGAGCACCTACTACGGCGGCGGCGCCAAGGGCTACACCGACTACCCCACCCTCGCCGAGCAGACCGCCTGACGCTCACTCCTCGAGGAACGTCTCCCACGGGGGGATCTCCTCGCCCTCCGGCGCCCGCCCGCGCTGGTCGGTCCCGCGCAGCGCCGCCGCGTACGCCGCCAGCGCCAGGCGCTCCGCCTCATCGAGCGAGCGATCCCACGCGGGCATCCCCTTGGCGTGCCGCCCGTAGGTGATCACCTCGTAGAGATCGAGCGGCCGGTCGATGTCGAGATACACCTCGTCGGTCAGGTTCGGGCCCGTGAGCCCGGCGCCGCTTGCGTTGTGGCACGTGGCGCAGTTCTGGCGAAAGAGCGCCCCGGCCGCGTCCACCACCTCGGCGCGCCGCGAGAGCCGCACCACGGCCTCGTCGCTCGGCTCCATCGCCTCGATCTCCGCGCGCACGTCCGCGATCGGGTCAGACGGACCGCACCCGACGAGCCCGATTATGGCGGCGGCGATGAAGGCGACCCTGCGCATGGAAAAGGATACGCGGCCCCCGCGGTCACGGCGACGGCGGGTTCTTCCGCATCTTCTTGGTCTGCCCGCGCTGCTTCTTGGCCTCGAGCCGCCGCTCCTTGCTGCCGCGCGTCGGGCGCGTCGGGATCCGCTTCTTGGGCGGCGAGAGCGACTGGATGATCAGCCCGCGCAGCTTCGCCATGCACTCGCGCCGGTTCTGGTTCTGGGTGCGGTGCTCGCCCGACTCGATGACCAGCTCGCCCTCCTTGGTGAGCCGCTGCCCGGCGCGCACGCGCAGGCGCCGGCGTTGGGCGTCTGAGAGCGGGAGGTCGGTCACCCTGACGCGAAGCCGGCACGTCGTCGCCCGCTTGTTGACGTTCTGCCCGCCCGGCCCCGAGCCGAGGACGTACTCAAAGCCCAGGGCGTCGGCGGGGGCGCGCCGCCCCGGCGCGACCTCGATCCCGCCCGCGAGGCTCCCCCCCTGCGATCTCGGCTCCTCCGTGCCCATGACAGCAAGCATACCCGCGCCGTCTGAACCGCCTGTGACGCCTGCGCGGGTCGGCCAGAGCGGGAAGTCTCGGCTCGCGCTGGCCTCGCTCCCCGCGAATCAGACCCTTTCACCGTTCGCGGCGCGCCCATGCGCCGCCAGCAGGACGGAGTCACGCCATGCGACCCATCATCTCCGACCCCAGCATGACCCAGCGCCGCGCGCTCAACGAGAACCTCATCGCCCAGGGCAACACGCTCACGCGGCTCGCGACCGGCTTTCGGATCAACACCGGCGCCGATGATCCCGCCGGGCTCATCGCGTCTGAAAATCTGCGCTCCGTCCTCGCCACGCTCGAGGCCGAGTCGCGCGTCGTCCAGCGGGCCGACGCCGTCGTCCGCACCGCCGAGGGCGCGCTGGGCGAGGTCTCGGACCTGCTCCAGCGGGCTGAAGGCCTCGCGGTGGCCAACGCCAACACCGGCGGGCTCTCCGACGCCGAGCGTGAGGCCAACCAGATGGAGATCGACTCCATCTTGCAGTCGGTCGATCGCATCGCGAGCACCACCGAGTTCAACGGTGAGAAGCTGCTCGATGGCTCCTTCTCGATCGGCATCGCCGGGGACGCGATCGAGATCGATTCAACCTACGCCCGGGATCTCGGCGAGACCGTGATCGACGAGGGCACGGCGAACGAGGAGTACTACGACCTCTCGGACATCGCCTCGGGCGGGGAGCTGGACACCACCGACGGCGACGTCTCGACCGCCGTCTCGGTCATCCGCGAGGCGTCGTCGAATATCGCGTCCCTGCGCGGACGCCTCGGCTCCTTCTCGACGAACACCCTGCAGGTTGAGAGCGCCCGCATCGACACGGCGATCGAGAACGTCTCCGCGGCCGAGTCGCTCATCCGCGACGCCGACTTCGCCGAGGAGACGTCGAACCTCGTGCGCGAGAGCATTCTCGGCGACACCTCGCGCGCCGCCGTCGCCGCGGCGAACAACTCCAACGCGCAGATTCTCTCGCTGCTGCTCGGCTAGGTCCGGTTGGACACCCGGTCGGCCGGTCGCTCAGCGTCCCGGTGCGGCGAGCTGGCCGACGAGCTCCGCCAGCCCCTTGAGATCCCGAGTCTCGACGACCGACGCCGCCTTCTTCGGGCTCGCGTCGGTCTTTTCAAGCGCGGTCGCCGCTCGCTTCCAGAGCGTCTCGGCCTTCTTGCCCTCGGCGAGGTAGAGGTCGGAGACGATCTCCTGGAGCTTGGTGATCATGATCGTGTCGCGGTGCTCGTAGTACCGATCCACGATCTTCTTCTGATGACGCGAAAGATCCTGTCCCTTGGCCATGGGCCGATCGTACCCGCCCGCGGGTCGCCCGTCAGAGACCCTGCCGGAGCGTCACGCTCTCGCCGGCCGGACCCTCGAGCGTCACGCTCCGGGTCTCGGCGTCGATGGCGGCGACGCGCCACCCGGGGGCGACCTCGGCGCCGACGCGGCGCACGCTCTGGTTGATCACGCAGATCGCCCCGTTGGCGCCGCTCATCACCGACGTCAGGATGAACTCGGGCCGCTCCGGCTCTTCGGGCGCGGATCGCTCATGGGCGTCGACCGGCGCGGGGTCCCTCGCCGGAAAGACCGAGGCGATTGTCCCCGCCGAGAGCAGCCGCGCCGTCTCGGCGTCGAAGGCCTCGAGCGCGTCGCCCTCGAGCGTCGCCCGGTCCAGCGTCTGGATGGGCTCGGCGTCGCCCTCGCTTGTTTCCAAGGCGCGCGGGGGCCTGACCTCGGGCGCCGGCGGCGCGCCGGCGACGGCGATGATCCCGACGAGCGCCAGCGGCGCGAGGAAGCACGCGAGCGTCTCGAGCCGGTCCTGATTCTTCGCCACAAAGCTCATTGGTCGCCCCCGTCGGCCATCATCCGGCTCGCGCGCTCCAGGCGGAGCGTCCGCATCGTCATGCGAAGCTGCGCCTCGTCGCCGTTGCCCGGCGGCGTGATGGTGAAGCTCTCGACCGCGGCCATGGGCGCCTCGCGCACCGCGCTGAGGAATCGAGCGAGCGCGTCGTAGGTCCCGACCGCCTCGATCGACAGGCCCTCGCGCATCACCCGCACCGGTCCGACGCTCGTCCCATCGGTTCTCCCGGAGGAGTTCAGACGCACGATCGAGGCGCCGCTCCGCTCGGCCAGTTCGTGCGCCCGGTCCTGCGCCGCGTTGATCCCCTCGCCCCCGAAACGAAGCTCGAGCACGCGCCGCGCTTCCTCGACGCTCGATCCGTCCCCCGGCGCCTGACGCTCCATCGCGGCGACTTCGAGATTGGCCGACTCGCGGCGCGCCTCGGCGGCGCGCCACGCCTCGAGCGCGGGCAGCGTCCAGAAGAACCAGGCGCCGGCGGCCGCGCCCATCGCGATCACCACCACCGCCCACCGGTCGCGCAGGAACTCCATCATCGTTCGATCTCCGAATGCAACCACGCGCTTCGGCGCTCGCGGAGCGACACGCCGGCCCGACCGCTCGCGCGGACGCCCCCGCCCTCCATCTGACCGATCTGCATCGACCCGATCGAGACCTCGGCGCTGAGAGCGGAGCCATCGAGCCGGGCGATGACGCGCTGCAGCTTCGCTCGGGCGTCCTCCGCGGAGTCGCTCGTCGCCTCCAGGCGGAGATCCAGGGCGCTCCCGCCCTCGTCACGCCGGCCGCTCAGGCTCTCGATGACCGCCTCGCCGGCCGTCGCCTCCGCGAGCAGCGCGAGAGCGGCGCCGAAGTGCGTTCCCGTGCCGACCTCCGAGGCGATCACGCGCCGGAGGTTCTCGAGATGCCTCGCGACCTCGCGCTGGGACTCGGGCGCCGCCGAGGCGCGCCGGACGTCGATCGAGCGCTCCACCGCCTCGGCCGCGTGCTGGGCCTCCTGCGCCGCGCGCTGGGCGATCGCGCCCCCCGCGACGAGGGCGAGCATCGCGACGGCGGCGCCCGCGTAGAGCGCCGGGGCGCGGCGGTCGCTCTCGCCGATCGCCTCGCCCGGCTCAGCCGGTTTCCACGACGCCGCATCGCACGCGAGAGCCAGCTCGATCCATCCGCCCGGCTGGTTCTCGCCCGGCGCGGCCTCGGCCTCGATCTGCTCGGCGAGGATCGATTCGAGCGTGGAGATGGACCGTGCCGGGCCGGCGAGGCGAAGGCGGACGCGGAGCCGCTCAGCGTCTGAGAGCGTGAAGCGGATCGACTGCTTGAGCTCCACGCCGATGCGCTGGAGCACCGGCTGCATCGTCCGCAGCGTCTCGGCGGCGTCGACTCGCTCGCGTTGACCGTCGCTCGGCGCCGGGACGCCCAGGGCTTCAAAGAGCAGGCGCTCGGCCGCGGCGTTCGCCTCGGCGCGCTCCATGCCGTCACTTCGCAGCGAGCGGGCGTAGGCCTCCCGGAGCGTGGAGGCCCCGACGTCGATGAACCGGCACAGCCGCAGCGCCCCACCGGAGCGCACGGCGATCGCCGAGTGGTGCTCGCCGATGACGAGCGACGCCGCGGGATCATCGCTTTCAAAGAGCGCGGCGTCGCGGGAGGCGGCGATGGCGGCGGGCCCGTCGCCCGCGACGACCCTTCCGGGCTTTGCTCCGGCCTCGCGGATCGTGCGCTCGAACTCGTTGATCACGCCCGCGTCGACGGAGGAGACGAACACGCTCGCCTCGCCCGTGTCGGTCGCGCCGATGAGCGTTGAGGCGATCGACTGAGCGCTCGGGTCGACCTCGCCGGTCCCGATGAGCGAGAGCACCGCGGCCTCGCGCGCCGCCTTGCCCGAGGCGGCGGTGCGCACGGCGAGCGGCGTGGCGCCGTCGCGCCGCCAGAGCGCGTGAACGCGGGCCCCGCGGGCGCCGAGCCGGTCGAGGCACCGCCCGATCGCTTCGCCGTCGATCGCCGACTGGTTCTCATCGCCCGCCTTGAGCCATTCCCGGACGGCCCGGCGCGGGTCGTCCGCCGGCGCCGCCTCCACGAACGACTCCGTGACATCGAGCCACACTGCCTTCACGCGTCGCGCCATCGAACACCTCTGCGGCTCATCGCCCTCTATTGACGGACGCGGACCTCGCGCCGCGCGACTCCGACCGAAACGCGAACGATCCACACCGTCTCCGTTCCTTCGGCCGTTTCCTCGATCGAGATCATCGGAAGGGACGGATCGGGGCGGACGGCTCCGGGGTCGAGGCCGGCGCGCATGGCCGATCGCGCCAGCGCCGCTCCGGCCTCGGCCGCGAAGCGGGCGCGCATCGTCTGCGCCTCGATGAGCTCGAGTCGCGTGGTCTCAGCCCGGCCGCGCGTCGACGAGACGACCGTGGCCGCCGTGGTCGCGAGAAAGAGCAGCGCCACGACGGCCGCGAAGCCGCCCCGGCCTGATCGGGTTCTCGGACGCCCGCTCATGACGGCCCGCCCCCCTCGTGCACCCGCACGTGGCGGAAGCGGG
Organism: uncultured Phycisphaeraceae bacterium; assembly: GCA_964639935.1. Lineage (GTDB taxonomy): Bacteria > Planctomycetota > Phycisphaerae > Phycisphaerales > UBA1924 > CALNYS01. Next base: position 9,828 of record CAZXGT010000025.1, on the reverse strand, counting down.
ACTCGCCGAGCACGCCGTCGTCGTGCTCGCGGTTGTCGTCGTCGTTGATGAGCACGAGGTCGGCGACCTCGCCCAGCGGGTAGTTGCGATCGAGGTCGCCCACGCGGATGGAGTACCGCTGAAAGCCGCCGCCGCTGGAGTAGGCGGCGACGGCGGGCGCCCGATGGCGGGCCCATCCCTGCTGTCCCCAGACCTGGATCGCGCGGGCGTCGTCGATGTTGAGATCCCGCGAGAGGCCGACGCCCTGGATCTCCGCCTCCTGATCGCTGGCGAACTCGAACTCGATGATGGTGTTCTCGGTGACGGTGTAGGGGAGGGCGATCGCCTTCCACGCGTTGCCGCTGAGCCGGAGCGTGGCGCCGCCGTCGAGCACCTCGAACTCCGTCGGCAGCCCGTACTGCCCGTCCTGCGAGCCGCCGAAGGCGATGATCTCGGGCGGGGTGAAGGTGGACCCGGCGCCCGGCGCGCCGGGGACGACGAGCTGGCCGTCGATGATCTCGAAGCTCCCGCGGAGCCAGACCTCGTTGTCGCTCTCGTTGCTCGCGCTCCAGATCCACCGGCCGGTCGTGTCGTCGCCGAAGCCCGAGACGCGGTCGTTCCACGGGGCGACCCCGTAGGGACCGTAATCCGTCGCCGCGTCCCAGGCGGAGTCGTCGAAGTTGGGCGCCTCCCACCCGGCGGGCGCCGCGAGGCTGACGCGCCAGGAGGCGCCCGTGCCGACGCGAGCGCCCTCCAGCTCGACATCAAGAAGCGCCGCGGCGGGACCGCCCGTGTCGCGTGCGTGAATCGCGACCACGTTCAGGCCCTCCCGGGCCGTCGCCGAGACGGATCGAGCTCTTTGCCAGTCGCCGTCGGCGTCGATGAGCGAGCCGTTGAGGTAGACCTCGCCGATGTTGTCGGCCGTCCAGTGAAGATCGACCGCCGTCCCGGCGACGCGAAGCGCCGCAACGCTCGCGAGCGACACGCCGCCGGAGACGAGCTCGATCTCCACCCGGCGCACGTCCGCGGGGTCGCTTGCCTCCGTGAGGCCATCGGCTTCGAGGCCACGGAGCGAGAAGGATTCGACGCCGGCGAGCAGGGGCCAGCGGACGCCGCCGATGACAAGATCGAGTGTGTCGCCGGCGATGGAAACGCCTGTCCCGTCGGCTCGCTGGAAACCGGTCTCGCTCAGGGTGGCGAGCCCGTTTTCTCCGGGCGCGGTCTCGTCGAGCGACGGGGCCTCGCGGAGAAGCGCAGCGACGTGCGCGAGCGCGCCGGACGCGTCGCCGACGACCCGGCGGGTTTCCATCGCGGAGCGCGAGGTCCTGGAGAGCTCGAGCGCGAGCGGCGCCGCCATGGCCGCGGTGATCCCGAGGACGAGCATCGTCGCCACGAGCTCGATGAGCGTGAACGCCGAGTTCGCGCCGGCTCGCCGCATCACAGCCTCCCCACGACCGTGCGGAGCGCCACTCGCTCGGGTCCGGCGCTTGTGGGGTAGGTCGCGGTCGCCGTGACGAGGCGCGTGGCCGTCGCGTCGCTGGGGTCCACCGCGCTCCCCTCGGCGTCGACGCTCTCACCGATGACGACCTCGAGCCGGACGCTCGCGGCGTCCGCGGCGGCGCCAACCCTCTCGAGGCGAGCGTAGACACCGGCCGCTGGATCATCGAGGTACTCGGCGTCGCCCATGGCCGCGAGATCGAGCGATGGCTCGCCCGAGGCGGCGTCGGCGATGACGGTCTCGAGCGCCGCGGACGCCAGATGCAAGGCGAGCGCGCGATGGCGGCTCTCGGCGCTGGCGCGAGCGCTCGCCGTCGCCGCCATCACGAGCGGCGGGGTCGCGACCGCGATCACGATGACCAGCGCGAGCGTCTCGACAAGCGTGACGGCGCGTCGCGTGATCTCTCTGGCTCGTCCCGCGCCGATCACCGCTGGATCGCCCCTGTTCTGGCTCGCACCGCGAGCCGCTCGCCGGAATCGAAAAGAACGATGACGGGCTCGTCCGCCGCCTCGCCGCCCGCCGGATCCGATCCGACCTCGAGCGGCGTCCCGTCGGCGTCAAACCACACCCTGAGCCCGCGCGCCGTGACGGGCCGGCCCCCGACCGACGCCGCGGCGTCGGCTCTCGCGATTGGCGCGGGAACGAGCTCGCCCAGCGGATCGACCGCCGGCTCGGGGCTCCCGCTGATGGGCGAGAGACGCTCCACGCGGACGGCCTCGCCGGGCCCGGCGAATCGCGCGGCGTGAGGGGTCCCGGAGGCGACGGCCAGCGCGCGCGCCAGGCGCAGCGACGCGGCCGCCGAGTCTCGGTCCGCCCGCTCGCGGGCGCGCGAGACGCCGGAGATCGCCGGGACGGCGGCGCCCGTGATGATCGCCATCACCACCATCACGCCGACGAGCTCGACGAGCGTGAACCCTCTTGTCGCGCGGAGACGCACGCCCGCCTCAGAGCTCGTTGGCGGTCAGCGGGTCGCCGCTGGTGTCGGCGACCTCGGTCTCGTCGTCGGAGTTCGCCCAGATGACGGCGATCGCGGGGTCGGCCGCGTTGTCGTAGAAGTAGTTCCAGCCGTAGGTGTCGGAGCTCGAGACCGAGCGGTTGTCGGCGGCCGAGCGGCTCGTGATGCGCTGGACGCTCGAGAGCCCGTTGTAGGGGTTCTTCGGGAGCGCCTCCTGCATCACCGTTCCGGGCGTCTCGAGCTCCTGGAGCGTGGGGTAGCGGGCCGAGTCCTCCATGGCCTGGTTGGCGTAGAACTGGGCGAGGCTCGAGCGCATCCCGCCGAGGGATCCCTCGAGGGCCGCGGTCTTGGCCTGATCGCCGTAGTTGAAGAACCGCGGCGCGGCGACGCCGGCGAGGATCGCCAGCACCACCATCACGGCGATGAGTTCCACGAGGGTGAAGGCCGAGCGCCACGCGCCGGCTCGTTTCATCGTCAGTTCCATTGCTTCGTCTCCTTGCGGAGGTTTCTCTCGGTCTGGGTGATTCGTTTCAGCGCATCAGGGCCGCCATGTCCCACATGGGAAGGAAGATCCCGAGCGCCACCATCAGGACGACGCCGGTGAGCACGGCGATCAGCGCCGGCTCGACGAGCGTGCCCATGTTCTTGCTCAGATGCTCGGCCTCTCGCTCGTAGCGCCGCGCGACCACGGCGCACATGCGCGGCAGCTCCGCGGCCTCCTCGCCCGCCGTGAGCATCCGCTTGGCGAACACCGGGAGGTATCTGCTCCTCGAGAGGGCGTCGGTCAGGCTCGCACCCTGCCGCACCCGCAGCGCCATGGCCTCGGACTCCCTGGCGAGCGTCGGGCGACCGGACGCGCGTCCGGCCTGCTCGAGCGCCTCGGTCAGGCTGATGCCCGCGCTGAGGCTGATGCCAAAGACGCGGGCGAAGCGCGTGACGCCGAGGGCGCGGAGCACCCGGTTCACGAAGGGCGCGCGGTGGAGGAGCGCGTCGATGACGACACGCCCGCGGGTGGACGCCCAGGCCGAGCGCACGCCGATCACGGCCGCGAGCGCGACGAGGGCGTAGACCCACCACTGCTCATAGAGCGAGGTCCCGACGGCGTCGAGCATCCGTGTGAGAGCTGGGAGCTCCACTCCGCGCTCCTGGAACATCGAGGTGAACTTCGGAACGACGAACGCCAGCAGGAAGGCCGTGCCCGCGGTGAGCGCGACGGCGACGGCTGCGGGGTACATCAGCGCCTGGTTGATGCGCCGACCGGTCTCGGCCTGCCACTCGAGATTCTCGGCGAGATGCTCGAGCGCCTTGCGCATGGTCCCGGACTGCTCGGCCGCGGCGATGGTCGCGACGTAGACGGGGCCGAAGACGCGCTCGTGCTCGGCGATGGCCTCGGTCACGGAGGCGCCGGAGTCGATGCGCTGGGCGATGCGGAGGACCATTCGGCGCACGGCGGGGTTGGTTTCCTGCTCGGCGATGGCGCGGAGCCCCTCGCCGAGCGGGACGGCGGCGTCCAGGAGCGTGCCGAGCTCGTAGGTGAGCTGCGCGACCTGGCGCCCGGAGACGCGTCCGCGGGCGCGCTGGCTCTTTTCGCTCCGGCTGGCGCCGATGCGGACCGGGGTGAGCCCGAGCGCCTTGACCTCGCGGACGGCCGCGGACTGGTTCGCCGCGCGGACGGTGCCCGATCGGCGCTTGCCGCTCTCGTCGGTGGCGGTGTAGGAGAAGATCAGCGCGCTCATGCCGCGGCCCCTTCTTTCGCCATCGTGTCGGCCGGGTCATCGGCCCGAACCCGGCCGGCTTCGGCGAGCGTGGTGAGCCCCCCGACGGCCTTGGCCGCGGCGTCGCGCCACATCGGCTCGAGGCCTTCTTCGCGAGCGGCCGTCGCCAGCTCGACGGGCGGCGCGTCGCGCGCGATAAGGCTCCGGACGCGCGAGGTGACGCGCAGGTGCTCGTAGACGCCCAGGCGACCGCGGTAGCCCGTGCCCCCGCAGGCGGGGCAGCCGACTCCTCGTCGCAGGGAGGCGGCGTCGGCGCTGTCGATCTCGTACATCCGCAGTTCCTCCGGCTCGTAGCTCACCGGCTGGGCGCACGCGTCGCAGACCTTGCGGACGAGTCGCTGGGCGAGCACGCCGAGGAGGGCGGAGCTGATGGCGAAGGGCGGGACCTCGAAATCGCGCAGGCGCGCGACCGCGCCGCTGGCGTCGTTGGTGTGGAGCGTCGAGAGCACCAGGTGCCCGGTCAGCGCGGCCTGCACCGCGATCTGCGCCGTCTCCCGGTCGCGGATCTCTCCGACGAGCACGACGTCGGGGTCCTGACGGAGAATCGATCGCAGCGCGGTCGCGAAGGTCAGCCCCGTCTCGGCGCTCACCTGCGTCTGCCGGACCATCGGGAGGCGCACCTCGACGGGGTCCTCGATGGTCATGACGTTGCGCTCGGGCGAGTTGAGCATCGAGAGCGCGGTGTAGAGCGTCGTGGTCTTGCCCGAGCCGGTGGGCCCGGTCACCAGGATCATCCCGTGGGGGCGGTCGAGGGACGCGCCGAGAGACCAGGCCAGCTTGTTGCTCATGCCCAGCGATGAGAAGTCCTTGAGCTCGGCGGCGCGGCGGAGCACGCGGATGACGACGTTCTCGCCCCAGATGGTAGGGATGACGCTGACGCGCAGGTCGACGGTCTCGCCGTGGTGCGTGTAGGCGATCTTGCCGTCGAGCGGCTTGCGGGTCTGGGTGAGATCGAGGCGGGCCATGACCTTGAGGCGGCGGACGATCGCGTCGTGCATGCTTCGCGCGGGGGCCTGTCGGAGCTGGAGCACGCCGTCGATGCGGTAGCGAAGGTGGACCTTCCCCTCGTCGGGCCCGAGGTGGATGTCGCTCGCGCCGTCGAGGATGGCGGAGGTGATGATGTCGTTGACGGTCGCGACGACGGGGTCGTCGACGTCCACGCCGCCCGCGGCGTCGACGCTCTCGTCTTCGGTCCCGACATCCTGGAGGCGGCGGTAGGCGCGGCTGATGAGCTCGCGCAGGAGCCTGGGCTCGCAGTGGACCGCCTCAACGTCGCGGGCGAGGCGCTGGCGGATCTGGTCGAGGCCCCTGAAGTCGAGCGGGTCGGCCATCCCGATGACGGCGCCGCGATCGAAGACGAACAGGGGGAAGGCGGTGTGCGCCTCGGCGACGGCGCGGGGCAGGAGCTCGGCGTTCTGGAGCGTGACGTCGTAGCGCTCGAGGTCCACGAAGGGCGTCTCGCAGACCACCGCCCGCGCGAGCGCGACGTCGCGCGACTCGACGACGCCCGACGCGACGAGCGTCTCGGCGACGTCGCTCTCGGGCTGCTCGCTGCGGGCGCGCTCGACCTCCTCGGGGCTGGCGAGCCCCTTGTCGATCATCTCACGGATCAGGAAGTCCTCGGATCTGAGCATGCTTCACTCGCGCGGCTGGTTTGCGGCCGCCGGGACGCCGTCGATCTCACTCAGAAGCGACTCGAGGTCCGCGAGCGTGCGCTCGTCGAGATCCTCGAAGCCCACGCCGATCAGGTAGGAGGGGCGGCGGTCGAGCATCCGCACCCGTCGGATGACGCCGCGGGCGGCCAGGAGCACGCCCTCGGACTCGCTCGTGCGGTGGACGCCGAGGACGACGGGCGCCCACCTGGGGACGTACTCGCCGACCACAAGCCCGGCGCCGCCGCTTGAGATATCCATGAGCGTGCCCTCGATGCGCGAGAAGCGATTGAGCACGCCGGGGGCGACGCGAACCTGCGCCGCGGCCTCCTCTGGGAGCGCGATCGACGCCGCCATCGCGACCTCGCGGCGTTCGTCCGCCCGAAAACGAAGCTGGTGGGGCGTCTCGGACATACGCGGCGACATCGGCCGCGCGGCGTGCGGTTCGCGGGAGAGCAAGAGGAAACACGGATGATCGCCGGGTTCCGGGGGGCGCCGGCGGGGTTCTGTCGCTTGCGCGGGGGCGATAACAGCTAGAAGGCGACGACCTCGCCGTCGACGCGCAGGCCGACGCGTTGTCCGACGCCGACGTCGTCGCTGGCGCTCAGGCGGACGCGGATGAGGAAGCCCGAGTCCATGCGAACGAGAGCGGCCTTGTCGTGGCCGAAGAAGAGCGTCGTCTCGATGACGCCGCGGGCGCCCTCGTCGACGCCGCAGAGCCGGATGGCCTCGGCGCGAACGAAGACCTCGCACGCCTTGCCCTCGGCGGCGCACGTCTCGACGCCGGGCGCGCAGCGGAGGGCGCCGAGCTCGCACTTGACGCAATCGCCGGCGGCGGCGGACGCGGGGAGGAGGTTGCCGTCGCCGAGGAGCGACGCGACGCCTCGCGTGGCGGGACGCAGGTAGATCTCCGCGGGGGTGCCGGTCTGCGCGACGGAGCCCTCGAGCATGACGGCGACGCGATCGGCGACGCTCAGGGCTTCTTCCTGGTCGTGGGTGACGAGGATGGCGCTGGCGCCGGCCTCGTGAAGGACGCGACGGACCTCAGAGCGCATCTCGTCGCGGAGCGAGGCGTCGAGGTTGGAGAAGGGCTCGTCGAGGAGGACCACCGAGGGCCGCGGGGCGAGGGCTCTGGCGAGCGCGACGCGCTGGCGCTCGCCGCCCGAGAGTTCGTGCGGGCGACGCCCGGCCTTGGCGCTGAGCCCGGTCATCTCGAGCATCTCGCCCACGACGCCGCTTCGGCGCTCGCGCCGGGGCAGGCCGAAGGCGACGTTCTTCTCGACGGTCAGGTGCGGGAAGAGGGCGTAGTCCTGGAAGACGACGCCGACGCCGCGCTTCTCGGGCGGGAGGTGGACGCCGTCGCCCTCGACAACGCGACCGGCGATCTCGATGCGTCCGGCGTCGGGGCGCTCGAGGCCGGCGATGAGGCGCAGGAGCGTGGTCTTGCCGCACCCGCTTCGCCCGAGCAGGGCGAGGAGTTCGCCTTCGTGGAGTTCGAGGCCGGCGTCGCGCACCGCGAGGGTGTCCCCGAAGCGCTTGCTCAGCGCGCGGCAGGAGACGACGGTTTCGGCGTGGTTGCGCTGGTCGCGAATCACGAGAGGTCATCCCGCCTGCGGGCCGGTCCGCGCGGGCGATCCAACAGCGCGCGCTGCGGGGCGGCGAGTCGCTTGTGCGCGTTGTGCATTGCGATCGCTCCCGGCGGGCGGCGGTCCCGCGTCTCTGGAAAGGGCGTGCGAAGGATATCCGGTCGGAGCATCCTATTGAGACTCAGTCTCAAGGGCAACGCGCCGGGCGCCGTGGAAGCGGGTGCTCAGAACTGGAAGTAGATGAAGCGGGCGCCGGCGGGGGCGTAGAAGACCATCATGATGGCGATCAGGACCGCCCAGAAGAGCCCGAGGGCGATTGGCGAGCGGACGCGATGCAGCGGGCCGGTGGCGCCGACGCCTCGCAGGAGATGAGCGGCCACCGCGATGGTGAGGGTGATCGCCAGCGCGATCGATTGCTGCAGGTCCGTGACCCGAGTCTGCATGAACCCGAAGTCGGTGACGATCGAGCGGAGCACATCCCAGGCGACGGGGAGCGAGTCGGCGCGGAAGAAGACCCACGAGATCAGGATCACGTGGAAGGTCAGCAGGACGCCCGGGAGGTCCGCCGGGCGGAGCGGGCGCGTCTCGTCGGCCTTCGATTTGCGGAGCGTCGACCAGACGTGATAGACCGCGAGCCCGAGGCCGATCCAGAGGCCCCAGACGACGAAGGTCCACTTCGCCCCGTGCCAGAGGCCTCCGAGAAACATCACGATGAAGACGTTGACGATGGTGCGCGACGGGCCCTTGCGCGATCCGCCGAGGGGGAAGTAGAGATAATCCCGGAGCCACGTCGAGAGGCTGATGTGCCATCGCCGCCAGAACTCGGAGATGTTGCGCGCGAGATAGGGCCAGCGGAAGTTCTCGCGGATGTCGATGCCCATGAGGCGCGCGAGGCCGATCGCGATATCGGAATAGGCGGAGAAGTCGAGGTAGATCTGGAAGGCGAACGCGTAGGTCGCCATGAGCAGCTCGAAGCCGCTGGCGCCCTCGTGGGAGCCGTAGACGGCGTCGACGTAGAGCGCGAGCCAGTCGGCGAAGACGATCTTTTTCGTGAGGCCCCAGAGGATCCGGGTGAGGCCGATCGCGACGTCCTCGGCCGTGCGGGACATCTTCGCCTCGAGCTGCTGGAGGAGGTGGGTGGCCCGCTCGATCGGCCCGGCCACGAGCTGCGGGAAGAACGCGACGTACAGGGCGAACGTGGTGAAGTTCCGCGTGGGCGTGAGCTTCCCGCGGTAGATGTCGATGGTGTAGCTGAGCGTCTGGAAGGTGTAGAAAGAGATCCCCACCGGGAGCGGGGGCTCCCAGACCGGGAGCTGCACGCCGGTTCCCGCGGCCCCGAGCGCTTCGTTGAGCGAGCGCGTCAGGAACCCGGTGTACTTGAAGATCCCGAGGATGCCGAGGTTTCCGGCGAGGCTCAGGATCAGCAGGAACTTCCGGCGCGCCTCGCTTTTGGCCGCGTGCATCGCGAGCCCGATGTTGAAATCGAGCACGGTCGAGAGCAGGAGCAGCAGGACGTACCACGGCTCGGCCCACCCGTAGAAGATGTAGCTCGCGACCACGAGCCAGATCTTCATGGGCTTGCCGCGCAGCAGGGCGTGGCCCATGAGCGCGAGGGGCGCGAAGATCAGAAACTCGATCGAGTTAAAGAGCATGCCCGCCTCGCGCGCCTGGGGTCATCGCTCGAGCCGATCGGCGAGCCATTCCGCGAGCATCCGGTGCCCCGCGGGCGTCATGTGGGTGTGCGTGTAGAACTCGCTGACCGGGACCACCTCGAGCGCTTCGAGCGCGGTCACGCCCGGCGCGTCGCCCACGGCTTCCCGGACGCGCTGGTCCATCTCCCGGAACTCGCTCCACGCCTCGCGCGTCCACGCCGGCGCCGGGAGCGGCATCGTGACGATCCAGACCCGCGCGTCCGGCGCGCCCCGGCGAGCGGTGGCGACGAAGTCACGCGCCGCCTCCGAGGAGAGCTCGTCCCACGCATCGACGGTCCACTCGAGCGACGCGAGATCGACCTCGGGCTCCTCGGGCGTCCAGCCCCACGTCTCGTCCGTCCCCTCGATCGTCCGCCACCGCACGGCGCCGAAGCCGGTGTGAACGCTCAGCCGCGGCGCGACGAGAGTCACCTGATACCGATCGGCGAACTCATCGGACAGCAGCGCCCTGACGTTCCGATCCGCCACCAGCAGCGGCACGTCCGAGATGCCAAAGCCGAGGCGCGCGGTCATCGATTCGCCGACGAAGTTCTCTGTGTAGGTGACGAGGACGATGTCGCTCGGCTCGTGCTTCGCGGCCCGAGCCGCGAGAACGATCATCTCGGGCAGCTTCCCGCCCGGGACCGACCAGTTGAGGACCTGCACGTCCTCGCCCGAACGCTCGCTCAGGA
>CAZXGT010000024.1:17328-25434 GCA_964639935.1 uncultured Phycisphaeraceae bacterium | reverse complement strand
GACCACCGAGATCTACACTCTTTCCCTACACGACGCTCTTCCGATCTTGGGCCCGAGTCTACCGATCGCGCGCGCTGGCGTTGCGACCCCCGCGGGACCCGGGCGGTCCAGGCGCGCGCCGCCGGATTGCCGCCGCGCGGCGGCGGCCGTATCGTCCGAATCCTGCGCAGAATCGGCACGAAACCACTGTTCGTATTTCCGCGCGCCCGCTCTCGAGATTGGAGTCCGCTTGATGGCCACGGTCAGCTTTGACGAACGAGGGCTTTTGATCGACGGGCGCCGGCGGTGGCTCGTCGGCGGGACCATCGATCCGGCGCGGATCCCCGCCGAGGACTGGGGGTCGCGGCTCGACGCCGCGGCGGCCTCTGGCCTGACCGCCGTCACCGTCCCTATCGCTTGGTCCGAGCACGAGCCGCTGCAGGGCCAGTTCCGGTTCGAGGGCCAGCACGACGTCGCGCGGTTCGTGCGCCTCGCCGGCGAGCGCAAGCTCCTCGTCGTCCTTCGGCCCGGGCCCTTTCTCGGGGCGGGGTGGGACCGCGGCGCGATCCCGGCGTGGGTCGATCCCGGGATCGACGAGGGCTCCGGCCGGCCCCTCGCCCTCCGCTCCTCGGCGCCCGAGTTCCTCGCCGCGTGCGGCGCGTGGATCGCCGCGGTGGCCGAGCGGCTCACCGGCCTCCAGGCGAGCTCTGGCGGGCCGATCGTTCTCGTTCAGAACGAGCACCGCTGGTTCTGCGGGGACGCGGACGAAGCGCAGGCGTATCTCGGCGAGCTGGCCCGGCGTCTGCGCGAGACCGGGTTCAACGTCCCGCTCGTGAACACGAACAATCTCTTCGCCGGGTCCGAGGGCGAGATCGAGGCGTGGAACGGCTATCACGACGGGCTCGCGACCTTCCGGCAGCTTCGGGCGGTGCGTCCGAATCAGCCGGCCCTCGCGTGGGACTTTGAGCTCGGTCGCCCGCCGGTCTGGGGCAAGGAGGCGGAGGCGCCGCCGGCCCCGAGCGAGGCGCTGCACGCGATCGCCCAGGCGATGGCCGCCGGGGCGCAGGTGAACCTCGGTCCCTTCGCGGGCGGCTCGCGCTTCGGCTTTTCCGCTGGGCGTCTGCCCTTCTCGCGTGACGGCTTCGTCGCCCAGAGCGCCGACGACGGGGCCCCGCTCGATGAGTCGGGCCGCCCCACCGAGACGCTCGGGGCGATCCGCCCGCTCCTGATGTTCGCCTCGAGCTTCGAGCGTCTCTTTGCGATGGCGGACTGGTCGAGCCCGTCGGCCTGCCTGACCCCCGGGGAGCGCGGCGTTCCCGTCGTTCAGGCGAGCGGCGACGCCGGATCCGTCGTGTTCGTCTTTCGCAGCCCGGGCGCGTCGACCGCGCGCAAGGACCTCAGGCGGGACATCCTTCTTCCCGACGGGCGGTCGCTGGAGGTCGATCTGAAGGATCGGCCCGTCGTCTGGTGCCTGCTCGACGCGCCGCTCGATCGCTCCCACCGGCTGGATTACGCGAACGCCTCGGTGATCTGGAACGAGGGGCGCGCCCTGGCGGTCTCGGCGCCGGCCGGGTCGGACGTCGCGCTGTCGATCAACGGCTCGGCGCTCCACGCGACGGCGCCGCGGGGCAAGAAGCCCGAGATCATCGAGCACGAGGACGTGACCGTCGCCGTGCTGAGCACCGATCAGGCGAGCGTGGCGATTCGCACGCCCGAGGGGCTGCTCATCGGCGCCGAGTCCGAGAGCCGACCCGCCGAGGGGTGCAAGAGCTGGACGCGGATCGGCCGCGACGGCGCGACCCAGAGCGGCAACTGGAACAGCGGCGCCTCGCCCGGAGCGCGCATCACGCTCACCGGCTGGTCGTGCGCCGCGGCGGACGAGTTCGTCGACGGCGAGAGCGAGCGCTTCGCCGTGATCGACCGGCCGGAGAGCCTGGAGAAGCTCGGGGTCAACTACGGGTACGGGTGGCTCCGGGCGACCTTCCGCACGACCTCCGCCCGGCGGCCGAAGGTCTCGATCCCGCAATCGAACGATCGGGTGCACGTCTACGCGAGCGGTGAGTTCACGGGCGTGGCCGGTCTGGGCCCGGGCGCGAGCGAAGCGCCCTTCCCGCTCCCCCTCGCCCGGGGCGAGAACGCGATCGTGCTGCTCATCGACAATCTGGGCCGCCCGGCGGGCGGGTGGAGCGATCTCCAGCGCAAGGGCGTCTGGGGCCCGATCTGGGAGACCAAGCCGCTGCGGGTCGGCAAGCCCAAGCTCGAGCGCGGCGATCTGCTGAGCCCGCTCTCGTTCCGCACGCCGCTGACGCGTTTGCATGAGGACGACCGCACGCATCCCCAGCGCGTGACGTGGAGCTTCACGCACCGCCGCAAGAGCCCGATCGCGCTGCGGCTCGGCCCGCTGCCCGAGGGGTTCCAGGCGCTGCTCGTGGTCAACGGCGAGGTCGTCGAGGCGATCGACGAGGGCGCCCGCGGGGTCTTCGTGCTCGCCGATGAGCTCCGCCAGGGCAAGAACGCGGTGCAGCTCGCGACGCTCAGCGATCCGCAGGCGGCGCTCGACCTCCTCGGGAAGCAGGCGGTCTTCGAGGAGCTCGCCAGCGATGTGACAGAGAAGGCCGAGTGGTCCTTTGCGCGGTGGGAGCCGCCCGCGGACCGCCTCTTTGAGCCGTGCCCGAAGAATCACAACGGCGAGGGCCGTCCGATCTGGCGGCGGGCCACGTTCCGCGCGAGCCCGGACGGCGAGCCGCTCGCGCTCGACCCGCGGGGCCTCACGAAGGGGCAGGCGTTTCTCAACGGGCGGAATCTCGGTCGGTACTTCGAGGCGGGTCCGGACGGCGAGGCGATCCCCGGCCAGCGCGGGATCTACCTCCCCGCGGCGTGGCTCCTCGAGGGCGAGAACACGCTGACGCTCTTTGACGAGCACGGCGCCTCCGCGGAGCGGTGCCGCGTCACGGAGCTACGGAAGCTGCGCGGCTAGCGCTCGCTGTCGCGCCTGCTCTTGACGAAGCGAAACGCGAGGTCGCGCAGCCCGGGCGCCAGCGCCGAGGCGTAGAGGCCCAGGCGCGTCGGGGCGCTCGTCCACACCTCGCGCTTCGGTCTGCGCAGGCAGCGCACGATGGCGCGAGCCACGCGCTCGGGCGACTGCATGAGAGGGCCGTCGGCGTCGCTCATGTACCGCGCTCCGCCGCTGCGCCGCGAGGCCTCGTCAAAGAACTCCGTCTTCGTGCCGACCGGGTGCACCGTGGAGACGGAGACCCCGTGCGGCGCGAGCTCCAGGCGCATGGCGCTGGCGAGATGATGCTGGGCGGACTTGGTCGCGGTGTAGGCGCCGTAGTAGGGGGTGGGCAGCGCCGAGAGACAGCTCGATGTCACGAGCAGGTGGCCCGATCGCTGCTCGATGAGGTGCGGCGTCGCGGCGTCGATGAGGCGGAGCGTGCCGAAGACGTTGGTCTCGAAGATGGCGCGGACCTCCCCCGGCTCGCTCTCGTGATGGGCTTTCTCGTAGCCGTAGCCGGCGTTGGCCAGCGCGGCGTAGATCCCGCCGAAGGCCTCGCGACAGGCGGCGACGACGCGCTCGCCGGAGTCGGGTTCGCTCACGTCGGCGACGCACGTCGCGGCGCGTCCGCCGGAGCGCTCGATCTCGCTTGCAATCTCGCGCAGGCGTCTCTCGCGCCGGGCGCTGATGAGCACGGGCATCCCGGCGCGGGCGCAGGCGAGGGCGGCGGCCCGGCCGATGCCGGAGCTGGCCCCGGTGATCGCGATGGGCTTGCCCGTGAGGTCGATCGCCACGCGCGGGTTCCTACTGAAGGAGCGACTGGCCCGTCATTTCGGGCGGCTGGTCGAGGCCCATCATCTCGAACATGGTGGGGACAACGTCGGCGAGCTTGCCGCCCTCGCGGAGCGAGCGGCCCTTGAAGGGCTCGCCGACAACGGACAGGGGCACATCGAAGATGGTGTGCGCGGTCTGGGCCGCCTCGGTTTCCGGGTCCCACATCTGCTCGGCGTTCCCGTGATCGGCGGTGACGATGGCGCTCCCGCCGAGCTCGAGGACGCGATCGACCAGCTCGCCGACGCAGGCGTCGACGGTCTCGACGGCGGCGACGACGGCGTCGAAGTTCCCGGTGTGGCCGACCATGTCGGGGTTGGCGAAGTTGACGACGATGAACGGCTCCGGGTCGTCGGCGCTCAGTCGCTGCATGACGGCGTCGCGCACGCCGGCGGCGCTCATCTCCGGCTGTTTGTCGTAGGTGTCGACCCGGGGCGACTGGATGATCTCGCGGCGCTCGCCGTCGAAGGGGTCGTCGCGGTAGTCGTTGAAGAAGAAGGTGACGTGGGGGAACTTCTCGGTCTCGGCGCAGCGGAACTGGGTCAGCCCGAGATCGCTGATGACCTCCCCGGCGATCGCCACCATCTTGGGCGGGCGGGGGAAGGCGACCTTCACGTGCTTCTCGAGATCCTCGGCGTAGGCCGCCATCGTGACGAACCGGAGCGGGAGCCTGCCGCCGCGGTCGAAGCCCTTCTTTTCGCTGTCGGGCGAGGCGGGGACACGGCCCTCGAACTCGGGCAGGACGAAGGCCCGGCAGAGCTCGCGCGGGCGGTCGCCGCGGTAGTTGTAGAAGACGACCGCGTCGTGCGCCGCCACGCGCGAGGCGAGCGCCGCGTCGCCCTCGCCGATCATCGTCGGCGCGATGAACTCGTCGCCGCGGAGGTTCTCGGCGTCGGGCTCATCGTAGTAGCGCTCGACGGCCTCCTCGGCCGTCGCCGCCGAACGCGTCTCGCGCTCGTCGGCCTTGCTGCCGGTGAGGCACGCGTAGGCGCGGGCGACGCGCTCCCATCGGTTGTCGCGGTCCATCGCGTAGTAGCGGCCGATGATCGAGGCGATGGCCCCGACGCCGATCTCGTCGCACTTGGCCTCGACCTCTTGAATGAACCGCTTGCCCGTGAAGGGGCCGGTGTCGCGGCCGTCGGTAAAGAGATGGAGAAACACCTTGTCCGCGTTGAGATCCCGGCAGAGCTCCATGCAGGCGTAGAGGTGCTCGAGCTTGCCGTGAACGCCGGCGTCTGAGGCGATGCCCATGAGGTGCACGGCGCGCCCGTGGCGCACGGCGCCGGAGATCGCCTCGCGTAGCGCCGGGTTCTCGAAGAAGCGGCCCTCTCGGATGGCTTTGCTGATGCGCACGGCGGTCTGGTCGACGACGCGCCCGGCGCCGAGGTTCTGGTGGCCGACCTCGGAGTTGCCCATCGTCTCCTCAGGCAGGCCGACGGCCTCTCCGCTGGTCCCGATGAGCGTGGTGGGCCAGTCGCGCTCGATCCGATCGGCGACGGGTGTCTTCGCCTGCGCGATGGCGTTGTGCTCATGCTCGTCGGGGTTCGGGTTGCGTCCCCACCCGTCGCGGATGATGAGCACGCAGGGCGCGTTCTTCACCGGTGTCTTCTGATCGGCCATCACGCGAGCGTCGCGAGGACTTCGTCGATGTCCATCGCGGTCCCGGGCTCGCGCGACTGGACCCATCGCACCTTGCCGTCGCCCCCGACGACGACGGTGCCGCGGGAGGCGACGTTGAGGTCGGGCCAGTAGAAGCCGTAGGCCTTGCAGACCTCGCGGTGCATGTCGGCCAGGAGCGTCTGCGTGATGCCGAGCTGCTCGCGGAAGGCCTTGTGCGTTGCGAAGGAGTCGCAGGAGACGCCGACGACTCGGGCGCCGCTCTGCTCGAGGCGTTCCATCTCGCGCGTGAGGCAGGTCATCTCCTCGGAGCAGACGCTCGTGAAATCGAGGGGGTAGAAGCTCAGGACGACGTCGCCGGCGCCGCCGGCCTGCTTGAGCGCGTCCTCGAGGGACCACTCGTTGCGGTCGTGATCAAGAAGCGTGAAGAGGGGCGCGGTCTCGCCGCTTTCGATGGGCTTCTCGCGAGGGGTCAGGTGTTCGTTTCGCATCGGGCGTTCTCCTTGGCGGGGATTGTAGAGTCATCGTCGCTTGCCGCCGGGGGCTCGCGCCGTATGCTGACGTGTTCCCGTGCCGGGTCCCGGACCCGGTCCACACCCCGTCTTTGATGCGGGAGGCCGCGAGTGCAGGACGCCACGAAGGCTTTGCCCGACACCCTGAAAGAGCGGTATCAGCTGGTGATGGATCGCGTCGCCCGCGCCGCCGAGCGGAGCGGCCGCTCCGGCGGGGACGTCGTCGTGGTGGCGGTGAGCAAGTACGCGGAGATGGACGATGTCCGCGAGCTCGTGGAGCTTGGGCATCGCGACTTCGGGGAGAGCCGTCCGCAGCAGCTGATGCAGCGCGCGGCGATGATGAGCGAGTGGCAGAGCCGCCGGGAGCGCTACGACGCCGAGGAGGCGGGGCAGGGCGACGCGGTCCGCTGGCACATGATCGGGCGCCTGCAGCGCAACAAGGTCAAGAAGCTGCTGCCCGACGTTCGCCTGATCCACTCCATCGATTCGATGCGCCTGGCGGAGGAGATCCAGACGGCGGCGCTCAAGCGGGAGATCGAAACCGAGGCGCTGATGCAGGTGAACGTCTCGGGCGAGATGAGCAAGACGGGCATCACGCCGCCCGCCGCGCCGCACGTGGCCGAGCAGATCGACACGATGACGTACGTCAAGCTCCGCGGGCTCATGACCATGGCGCCCGCGGTGGACGACCCGGAGGAGGTCCGTCCGGTCTTCGAGCAGACGCGGCTGCTCTTTGAGGACGTGCAGCGTCTCGGCGTCACCGAGGGCCGCTTCAACATCCTCTCCATGGGGATGAGCCACGACTTTGAGGTGGCGATCGAGTGCGGGGCCAACTGCGTGCGGATCGGCTCGGCGATCTTCGGCGAGCGCGCGGCGGGCGACGACGCCAACGAGGACGAGGGCTGAACTAGCCGCCCGCCGGCCGCGTCCACGCGACGTCCGGATCCTTTTCCATCTGGGTGGCGGCCTGCTTGACGCACCGGAGGCAGACGATCGCCTGCTCGCGCATCGGGCTTCGCCATCCGGGCTGGGCGCGCTCCTCGAGGCACATGGCGCAGGTCCACCCGCCGGGCGCTTCGCCCGACTCGTCGATCGCCAGGGTCCGGTAGGCGATGCTCAGGCACGGCGCGCAGATGAGGGATCCCTTGTGGCCCTCGATCATCGGGCGCTCCTCGGACCACGGGGAGGCGCAGAAGTCGCACTTGAAAAAATCGGCCCCCTCGGCGGTCTCGTCGTGCATGCCGCGACGGTAGCGGCTCGGGGTCAGCCGAGCGAGTCGGCGTGGCTCGCGAGCATCGCGAGGCGGCCGCTCGGGCGGCGCGTGCGTGACATGTGGAGCTGAAGGTTCCGACCCGGGCAGGCGGTCGGCGCCAGCTCCTGGTGGGTGTAGACGCTGCGCACGCTCAGGCTGTAGGCGTCGATGCGCGAGGCGACGAAGCGATCGAGCGCGTCGAGCTGGCTCCGGGTTGGCTGCTGGCGCTCGAAGTTCCCGAGGACGAGCACGCCGAGGTTGCCCGGGTTCTGCCTGGCGACGTGGGCGCCCTGCCAGTTGAGGGGTCGTCCCTCCCAGACCTCGCCGAGGGGATCGACGATGTAGTGGTAGCCGATGTCGCCCCAGCCGCGCTGCATGTGGGACTGGCGGATGAGGTCGATGCGCGCGGCGATCTCGGAGCCGGCGCGCAGGCCCACGGGCGGCATGCCGTCGTGGTGGATCGTGATCCGCTGGACGGGTCGCATGCGGTCCATGCGGCGGGGGATGACGCCCGTCGAGGCCCACTCGCTGCGCCGATGGAAGATGGCCTTCGGGGTTCCCGAGGGACGAGCGGGCTGGATCTCGGTCCGCGGGGATCGCACGATGGGGCGGCTCGGCAGGTCGGGCCAGCGGGGGGCCGGGGCGTTGGCTTCGCGATAGCGCCGGCTGGAGGCGCCGCTACCGGCGCAGCCGATCGCCGGGAGCGAAACCGCGGCGGCGATGCCGGCGAGCACGCGTCGACGGGCGGCCTGAGCGGAGTCGGAGCGACGGCTTGGATCGGTCATGGAGCGGCCTCGGCGTCTGAGGGAGCGAACAGGGTATCCAAGCATCGGCGCGCCCGCGATGAGGGCTTGACCGAGAAGCCCCCGCAATTGCATCCCAACGGGGCCCGCAGGAAAAAAAACACCCCCCGGCCGCGT
>CAZXGT010000024.1:14139-17228 GCA_964639935.1 uncultured Phycisphaeraceae bacterium | reverse complement strand
GGGTTGTGAAGGATCGGTGAATTCAAGTCCGCGGGACTCCTTCGACGGCCCGAAGCCTGCAATGATGGAGTCCACGAAGCGGGAGATCGCCGGTGACTCCAACAGACGTCCTGATCGTCGAAGACGAGACGGAAATCGCGGACCTGATCCGCTTCCACGCCAGCCGCGAGGGTTTCGAGGCCCGCGTGGCCCACTCGGGACGCGCGGCGCTCGATGAGATCGAGAAGCGGACGCCCGACGTCATTTCTCTTGACATCATGCTGCCGGATCTCGACGGGCTCGAGGTCTGCCGGCGTCTGAAGCGATCCCCGGAGACGGCAAGCATCCCGATCGTGATCGTCTCGGCCAAGGGCGAGGAGGCGGAGGTGGTCGCCGGGCTCGAGCTGGGCGCTGACGACTACGTCACCAAGCCGTTCAGCCCCCGCGTTCTGATGGCGCGCCTGCGGGCGGTGCTGCGCCGGCGGGAGGAGGAGGAGGAGCCGCGCCCCGGGGGCCAGCTCTCTCTCGGAGGCGAGACGATCGATATCGACGCCGAGCGTCACGTCGTTCGCGCCGGCGGGCGGAGGATCGACCTGACGCTCACGGAGTTCCGCCTGCTGCACTTCCTGGCCCAGCGGCCCGGCTTTGTGCGGACGCGGGACCAGATCGTCTCGGCGATCCGCGGGGAGGGGACGGTTCTCTCGAGCCGGGCGGTGGACGTGCACGTGGCGTCGCTGCGACGGAAGCTCGGGGAAGCGGGCGGCCTGATCGAGACCGTGCGCGGCGTGGGCTACCGCGTCGCGACGGGAGCCGAAGCCGAGGCGTAATCTGTCTGGCGTGACACGCCCTCGGGAGATCGATCAACGACCGGAGCTCTTCAGCGGCCTGGCCCGGCGGCTGGCGGCGGCGATCGCGCTCGTCTGCCTGATCGCCGGCCTCGCCCGGATCGCGACGGGCCGGGACCGGCTGATCGACGCGGCGGCCGAGTCGTCGCGCGAGCGGCTCTTCCGATTCCATGAGAGCGAGGAGCACTGGCTCGCCGAGTTCGATGCCTCGGGTGAGACGACGTTCCTGAGCGCCGCATCGGCGCCGGCGGGGTTCGCGACGCAGGCGAGGCTGGCGTCGGTGGCGGCGCAGGTCAAGCCGGAGGAGATCCCGCTTCGGCGGTGGAAGCCGGAGGGCTCGCTGGGCCCGATGGTGGTGATCCGCGCCGCGCGGGTGCTCACCGACGGGGAGCCCCGGATCCGCGTCGCGGCCCAGCCGGTTCAGGGGCTGACGGTGCTGGTTCAGCGGGTGGCGCTCGAGACGGCGGCGCTGCTCGCGGCGCTGCTCGGCGCCGCTTTGTGGCTTGTTCGCGGCGCGCGGGAGCGGCACCGGCGCGCGACGCGGCGGCTGTCGACCATCGTTTCGCGCGTCGCGCGATCGGAGCGGAATCGCGAGCTCCCGGAGCCGCCCTTCCGGGAGCTCGAGCGCCTGACCCGGACCCTCGACCGCACTCTCGACTCGCTCACAACCCGGCTGACGACGTTCGCCTCCCAGCGCGCGGAAGCGAAGGCGATCCTCCGCTCGATGCCCGGCGCGGTGATCGCGCTGGACCTCGAGCAGCGGGTGATGAACACGAACCGTGTGGCCGAGCGCGTGCTCGGGCTCGATCCGGACGCGTCGCGCGGGCGCCTTCTTCAGGAGATGGTTCGTCAGCCGGCGCTTCTGGAGTTCGCGACCGAATCGGTCGGGGCCACCGATCTGCGGACGGGGGAGTTCACGCTCCGCGGGGTGACGGACCGGATCGTCTCGGCGTCGAGTCGACCGCTGCTCAGCGCCGACGGCGAGCTGGCGGGGGTGGTGATCGTGCTTCAGGACGTGACGCGGCTGCGCAAGCTCGAGAACCTCCGGCGCGACTTCGCCGCCAACGCCTCGCACGAGCTGCGAACGCCCGTGACGAACATCCTGGGCTACATCGAGACGCTCCAGGAGTGCGGCGACGCGGCGCCGGAGGAGCGGGCGAACTTCATCGCGATCATCCGGCGCAACGCCGAGCGGCTTGCGGCGATCATCGAGGACATGCTCGAGCTCGCCCGGCTCGAGTCGCCCGACTCGAGCGGTCTGCGGGGGCTCGAGACGACGCCCCTCGGCGAGATGCTCGAGGAGATCGCCGGCGCCTTCGCCCCCGACCTCGAGCGCAAGGGGATCGCGGTGCGGATCGACGCCGAGCAGGGCGTGACCGCCGAGATCAACCGCGGGCTCGTGAGCCAGGCGGTGAGCAATCTGGTGGCGAACGCCATCAGGTACAGCCCGCCGGAGACGACGATCACGCTCGAGTGCCGGCGCTCATCGTCGACGAAGAACGGCCCGCAGGTCGAGCTGGCGGTGGTCGACGAGGGCCCGGGCATCCCGGAGCAGCATCTCCCGCGGCTCTTTGAGCGGTTCTACCGGGTGGATCCGGCGCGGAGTCGGGAGTTCGGCGGGACCGGCCTGGGGCTGGCGATCGCCAAGCACGTGGCGATGCTCCACCGCGGTGAGATCGGCGTGACGAGCGAGCCGGGCAAGGGCAGCCGGTTCTGGATCCGCACGCCGCAGCGCGCGGCGCCGGCGGGGTCGTCCGCCGGGGAGGCGCAGCCTTAGCGGAACCTTCACATTGGCCCGCCGGTGGCGATGCGGCGTCGTCATAGCATGACCGACTCGCACGGAACTTCATTCTGCGCACACACCAAGGAGCATGCCATGCTTCGTCGCACCGCCCTCGCCCTTGTCGCCGCGGCCTTCCTCGCGTCGACCGCCGACGCCAAATCCGACCTGAACGGATCGGTCCGGATCGACGGCTCATCGACGGTCTATCCCATCACCGAGGCGGTGGCGGAGGAGTTCTTCTACGAGGGCCACCGCAACGTCCGCGTGACCGTCGGCTTCTCCGGGACGGGCGGCGGCTTCAAGAAGTTCGCCTCGGGTGAGATCGACATCTCCGACGCGTCGCGCCCGATCAAGGCGTCGGAGCGTGACGCGGTGCGCTCGGCCGGCATCGACTTCATCGAGCTGCCCGTCGCGTTCGACGGGCTGTGCGTGGTCGTCCACCCGAACAACGACTGGGTTGACTCCCTGACCGTCGATGAGCT
>CAZXGT010000024.1:0-14039 GCA_964639935.1 uncultured Phycisphaeraceae bacterium | reverse complement strand
TGGAACGACGTTCGGTCGAGCTGGCCCGACAGGCCCCTTGAGATCTACGCCCCGGGGACCGACTCCGGCACGTTCGACTACTTCAAGGAAGTGATCGCCGGGAAGAACGATTCGATCCGCGGCGACATGAGCGTCTCCGAGGACGACAACATCCTCGTCCGCGGGGTGGCGGGGAACGCGGGCGCGATCGGGTTCTTCGGGATCGCCTACTTCGAGGAGAACCGAAACAAGCTGCGGGCGGTCCCGATCGTTCCCATCGGCGGGGACCGGGCTGTGGCGCCCTCATCCGAGACCGTCGAGAGCGGCGAGTACGCCCCCTTCAGCCGTCCGCTGTTCATCTACGTCAACGCGGATTCGGCCCGGGAGCCCCAGGTCGCCGCGTTCGTCGATTTCTACCTGGACAACGCCCCGGAGCTGGCGGCGGACGTCGGCTACGTGCGGCTTCCCAACCACCTCATGATGAAGATCAAGCGGGTGTGGGAGCGTCGGGAAACCGGCACGCGCTTCCTGACCTCGAGCGGCGAGCCGGTCCACAAGCCGTTGCGTGAGCTTTACTGATCGGATCGGGAGCGGCCCAGACGCGATGACCACCCCGGACGGCACACTGCTGGCGCGCGGGCGAGCGCGCTCCCGAACCGCCCAGAAGGTTCGTGAGTCGCTCATCGCCCTCTCGCTCCTGCTCTGCGCGCTGTTCACGATCGCGGTGACCGCGTCGATCATCATCCTGCTCGCGCGGGAGAGCTCGGCGTTCTTCGCGCGCGATGAGGTCGGCTTCTGGTCCTTCATCACCGGGACGAGGTGGGCGCCGCTGCTCGGGTCGGATCATCACTACGGGGTGCTGCCGCTCGTCGGCGGGACGCTGCTCGTGACGGGCATCGCGGCGGCGACGGCGATCCCGATGGGGCTGGTCACGGCGATCTATCTGAGCGAATACGCGCACCCGCGGGTCCGAGCGGTCATCAAGCCGACGCTGGAGATCCTCGCCGGCATCCCGACGGTGGTCTACGGCTACTTCGCGCTTGTGGTCATCACCCCCGCGATCAACTGGGTGTGGTGGTCGAGCGAGGAGGGCGGGCTCGGGCTCGGCAGGGCGCTTGGTTTTCAGGAGAATTTCGGGACGTACAACGCGCTGAGCGCGGGGCTGGCCGTGGGGATCATGTGCCTGCCCACGGTGAGCTCGCTCTCGGAGGACGCGCTGCGGGCCGTGCCGCTTTCGCTTCGCCACGGGGCCTACGCCGCTGGCGCGACGCGCTTTGACGTGGCGCTCCGGGTGGTGGTTCCCGCGGCGCTCTCGGGGATCATGGCGGCGTTCCTTCTGGCGATCGCGCGGGCGATCGGGGAGACGATGATCGTGACGCTCGCCGCCGGTCAGTCGGCGGTGCTCACGCTCGATCCGCGCGACAGCATCCAGACGCTCACCGCCTACATCGTGCAGATCTCGACGGGCGACGTCCCCGCGGGCGGGCTCGAGTACCAGTCGATCTACGCCGTCGCCGCGACCCTCTTCGTGATGACCTTCATCGTGACCTTCATCGGCGCCCGCATCCGCAACCGCTTCCGCGAGGTGTACGCGTGAGCGGCCCGCGACCGATCAGAGCGAGGCCGATCGCGCGGCGCCAGCGCGCCGACGCGGCGTTCAAGTGGCTCTGCGCCCTGGTGACGTCGCTGTCGGTCGCGATCCTGCTCGTGCTGATCGGCGCCGTCCTCTTTCAGGGATGGCAGCACCTCGACTGGGACTTCCTCTCGACCGGCCCCTCCAGGCGGCCCGAGCGCGCCGGCTTCAAGATCGCCATGTTCGGATCGATCTGGCTCATCGTGCTCACCGCGCTCTTCTCGCTCCCGCTCGGCGTGGGCACGGCGGTGTATCTTGAGGAGTTCACCGCGAAGAACCGGTTCACGCGGTTCATCCAGCTCAACATCGCCAATCTCGCGGGCGTGCCCTCGATCGTCTACGGGATGGTCGCGCTGACCGCCTTCGGCCGGTTCTGGGGGCTGATGTCCGCGCAGAACCCGACGGAGTTCGGCGAGCCGGGCGACTGGTATTACTTCCGTCTGCCCTTTGGCAACTCCGTTCTGACCGGGGCGCTCGCGCTGACGCTCGTGGTGTTGCCCGTGGTGATCATCGCCTCCCAGGAGGCGCTGCGGGCGGTTCCCGAGAGCGTGCGGCAGAGCGCTCGCGCGCTCGGGGCGACGCGGTGGCAGACGGTCTCGAAGGTGACGCTCCCCGCGGCGCTCCCGGGGATCATGACCGGGGCGATTCTCTCGATGAGCCGGGCGATCGGCGAGGCGGCTCCGCTGCTCGCCGTCGGCGCGAGCCTCTTTATGCTCTTCACGCCCGACAGCCTGATGAGCATGTACACCGCGATGCCGCTGCAGATCTTCAACTGGGCGTCGCGTCCGCAGGCGGAGTTCCACGAGGTGGCCGCCGCGGGCATCGTGGTGCTCCTCGCGATTCTCCTGACCTTCAACGCCGTCGCGGTCTTCATCCGCGCCAAGTTCCAGAAGCCGCTGCAATGAACCACAGCACACCGAGCCACACCGAGCGCGTCGCCGTCCGCGCGGTCGCCGCGAGGCCCGCCGAGCCCGGGCCCGGCCGCGAATCCGACGCCGAGCTGCCCGCCGCGACGGAGATCGCGGTGCGCGACTTCAGCGCCTGGTACGGGGAGTTCAAGGCGCTCGACTCGCTCACCTTCGACATCCCCAAGCGACGCGTCACGGCGCTCATCGGCCCCTCGGGCTGCGGCAAGAGCACCTTCCTCTGGTGGATCAACCGGATGAACGACCTCGTCGATTCGGCGCGGTGCGAGGGCTCCATGACGCTCGGCGATCTCGACCTGCTCGACCGCAGGCTCGACGTGGTGGACCTGCGCCGGCGCGTGGGCATGGTCTTCCAGAAGCCCAACCCCTTCCCGAAGTCGATCTACGACAACATCGCATTTGGGCCGCGGCTCCACGCGAAGTGGAAAAAGGGCGATCTGGACGAGCTGGTCGAGCGCTCGCTCCGCCATGCCGCGCTGTGGGACGAGGTGAAGGACCGCCTCGGCAAGAGCGCCCTGAGCCTCTCGGGCGGCCAGCAGCAACGCCTCTGCATCGCCCGGGCGCTCGCCGTCGAGCCCGAGGTCATCCTGATGGACGAGCCCGCCTCGGCGCTGGATCCCAAGAGCACCTCCCGGATCGAGGAACTCATCGCCCAGCTTCGGGAGAGCTACTCCATCGTGATCGTCACCCACAACATGCAGCAGGCGGCGCGAATCAGCGACCGCACCGTGTTCTTTTATGAAGGAAAGCTCATCGAGTGGGGCGAGACCGAGCAGCTCTTCACCAATCCACGCGAGCGGCAGACTGAAGATTACGTCACCGGTCGCTTCGGCTGACGCCTTGCCTATAGTCTCTATGGTTCTTGTGATCGAGGAGTGTTCCCGTGCGCACGGCGGACATCAATTCAAGCGTCATCGCCCTCCGCCGATCGATTCTCACGATGGGCTCTTCTGTCGAAGCGCTCGTTGAGGAGTCGTTCACGGTGTTCATGGAAGGGGATGTCGAGGCGGCCAAGCGGGTGATCCGCAGCGACCGCTCGATCGACGAGATGGACCTGCGGGTCGAGGCCGAGTGCGTCTCGCTCCTGGCGCGGTTCCACCCCGTGGCGCGGGATCTTCGCTTCGTGCTCGGCGTGCTTCGCATCGAGAACGACCTCGAGCGCATCGCCGATCTGGCCAAGGGCATCGCCAAGCGAACGCTCGATGAGCGTGAGAACGCGCTTGTGGACCCGCCGGCCGCGCTGAGCCTGATGATCGCCCGGACCCGGGAGATGCTGCGGGACGCGCTGCGGGCGCTCGCGGATAAGGACGCGCTCCTCGCCCGGCGCGTGCGCGCGAGCGATCAGATCGTCGACGACCTGCAGCGCCGCGTTTACGAGTGGGCCACGAGCGAGATCCCCGCGCGGACCGAGACGACCTCCGGGGCCATCAGCGTGCTCTCGGTGACGCGAGCCCTCGAACGCATCGCGGATCTCAGCACCAACATCGGCGAGGACGTGATCTTCATGATCGAGGGTCGGGTCGTCCGGCACGCGAGCATCGACGACGTCTTCGGCGCCGACGACGGGCCGGGCGGCTCACGAAGCCAGGCGGGGTGACGGCCGCCCGCCGTCGCAGACGAAAACGCGGTTGCGCCCGGTCTGCTTGGCCGTATACATCGCGCGGTCCGCGGCCAGGAGCAGTTCCTCCGGCTCCACCGCGCCGACCCGGTAGCAGGCGAGGCCGAAGCTCGCGGTGACGCGGCGCTCCGGGTGCGCGGACCAGGTCTCGCGCTCGAGCCGTTCTCGAACTCGCTCGAGGATCCTCGCGGCCTCCTCCGCGGGCGTCTCGCGGAAGATCATGGCGAACTCCTCGCCGCCGAAACGGCACGCGACGTCGCTCGAGCGCAGCTCGCTCGTGAGGATTCGCGCGAAGCCCTCGAGCACCGCGTCGCCCGCCGGGTGCCCGTAGGTGTCGTTGATGAACTTGAAATGGTCGAAGTCGCAGATCGCCAGGCTCAGCGGTTCGCCCGCACGACGGGCGGCGGCGAGCTCGCGGTGCAGACGATCGTCGAAGTAGGCGCGGTTCCACAGCCCGGTCAGGCCGTCGATCTGCGCTCGCTGGGCGAGCAGGCGCAGCAGCTTGTGGACCCGCAGCGCCGAACGCACCCGAGCGTGGAGCTCCGGCGCGTCGAAGGGCTTGCAGATGTAGTCGACCGCGCCAAGCTCGAGCCCCGTCACCTTGTCGCTCGTGTCCTCGCTGCTCGAGAGCACGATGACCGGCGTGTGCATGAGCGACTGGTGCTCCTTGAGCTCGCGCAGCGTCTCAAAGCCGTCCATCACCGGCATGCGGAGGTCGAGAAGAATCAGCGCCGGGGGTTCGGCCAGCGCCGCCTCCAGGCCCTCCTGCCCGTTGAGGGCCGTGCGCACGCGGCAGCCTTCGGCCGTCAGCCGGGCTTCGAGCAGGCGAAGGATGTCCTCGGAGTCATCGACGACGAGGATCAGCGGCTCTTCTGCCGGCTCGGTGATGAAGCTCATCATGGAAGGCTCGCTAGAAGCTGACCCGGTTGCAGAGGTCCACGAGCTCGTCAAGCCCGCGGCGCACCTCGTCGAGATCGGACTCCTTGGTCTGGTGCTCCAGCCGGCGGGCGCACTCGGTGATCTGCGGGAAGCCGTAGCTGCCGCCGGCGCCCTTGAGCTGGTGCGCGATGGAGCCGAGTTCGTCGAGCGCGCCCCGATCGAAGGACCGCTGGAGCTCTTCGACTCGCTCCGGAATGTGGTCGACGAACCACTCGACGAGTTCGAGCATGTCCGGATCGCCCGCGAACTCGCTGACGATGGGGGCCTGATCGTTGGCTTCGCTCATCGGCATCTCTCCTTGCTTTGCCGCTTATCGACCATTCATTTGGGGGGATTCACCGCTCGTCGCGATCTCCGCGGAGGCTGTCTCGAGTCGCGTCGGATCACCGGCCGCTCCGGGACCGCTATGGTTCAGGCGTCCGAGAATGCCTTGCGATGGAGGATGCGACGTGGAAACCTGGAAGATGCTTATCGGCGGGGCCTGGCGCGACGCCGCGTCGGGTGAGACGAGATCGGTCGACGATCCGGCGACGGGCGAGGCCTTCGCGACCGTCCCCGACGCCGGCGCCGAGGAGACCAACGACGCCATCGAGGCCGCGGCCGAGGCTCAGCCCGGGTGGGCGGCGCTGCCGGCGTACAAGCGTGCCGAGAGGCTCGACGAGCTCGCCCGCCTCATGCGCCGCGACGAGGACGAGCTCGCGCGCCTGATGACCCGCGAGCAGGGCAAGCCGGTCGAGGAATCCCGCGGCGAGATCCGCTACGCGCGATCCTTCATCGAGTGGGCCGCGGGCGAGGGACCGCGTCTCTACGGCGACGTGATCCCGGCCTCGAAGGACTCGCTCCGGCTCTTTGCGATCCGCCAGCCCGTCGGGGTCTGCGGGATCATCACCCCCTGGAACTTCCCCGCCGCGATGATCACCCGCAAGCTCGGCCCCGCTCTCGCCTGCGGGTGCGCCGCGGTCATCAAGCCCGCGAACGCCACGCCGCTCTCGGCGCTGGCGATCGCGAGGCTCTGCGAGGAGGCCGAGATCCCCGCGGGGCTCGTCAACGTCCTGACGGGCAGGTCCTCTGAGATCGGCGGCGCGATGTTCGATCACGAGGCCCTCAAGAAGCTCTCCTTCACCGGCTCGACGGAGGTCGGCTCGACGCTCATCGAGCAGTCCGCCAAGCGGATCGTCAATCTCTCGCTCGAGCTCGGCGGGCACGCGCCGCTGATCGTCTTTGACGACGCGGATCTCGACCGCGCCGTCGAGCACTCCATCAAGGCCAAGTTCCGCAACGGCGGGCAGACCTGCATCGCCGCCAACCGCTTCTACGTGCAGGCGGGGATCTACGACGACTTCCGCGACCGCTTCGTCGAGCGCGTCAAGGAGCTCACCGTCGGCGTCGGGACCGAGGATGGCGTCGATGTCGGCCCCATGATCGATGACGCCGCGATCGAGAAGATCGAGCGTCACATCGCCGACGCCACGAGCAAGGGCGCTCGCGTCCTCTGCGGCGGCGAGCGCCTCCGGCTCGGCGAGGGGCGTTCGGACCGCTTCTTCCAAACGACCGTTCTCGAAGGCTTCACGCACGACATGGAGCTCGCCCGCGAAGAGACCTTCGGCCCCGTCGCGCCCCTCATGAAGTTCGAGAAGGAGGAGGAGGCGGTGCGGCTGGCCAACGACACCGTCTACGGCCTGGCCGCCTACTTCTTCTCCGAGAACGCCTCGCGCCTGACGCGCGTCGCCGAGGCGCTCGAGTACGGCATCGTCGGCGCCAACAACGGGCTGCCCTCGACCGCTCAGGCGCCCTTCGGCGGCTACAAGCGCTCCGGCCTCGGCCGCGAGGGCGGGAAGTACGTCATGGACGAGTACACCGAGACGAAGTACATCTCGCTCGGGATCGATCCGTAGCCCCCTCTCCCTCGGGGAGAGGGCCTCCGATCCCTACTCCGCCTCAACCAGCTTCCGCTTGCGGATCCGCTCGTTGCCGAGCTGCCCGCACGCGGCCATCGAGTCGCGTCCCTTCGTGCGCCGGCGCTTGCAGAACTGCCCGGCCGACTCGAGTCGGCGCAGGAACCGCTCGACGTCCTCCTCCCGCGGCGCGGGCCACGGCGAGTTCCGGCGGGGGTTGTAGGGGATCACGTTCACGCAGCAGCGGACGTTGCGCAGGCGCTCGGCGAGCTCGTCGGCGTGCTCGTCGGCGTCGTTGACGCCCGGGATGAGGACGTACTCGGCGCAGATCGCCGAGGAGTTGCGCACGGGCCAGCGCTCCATGGTCTCGACGAGCTCGTCCATCGGCGCCGCGCGGTTCATGGGCATGATCCGATCGCGGATCTCGTCGTTCGGCGCGTTGACCGACACCGCGAGGTTCAGCCGCTTCCACCCGTGCTGCGCCACGCGCTCGCGCAGGCGGCGCATCTCCCGCACGCGCCCCACGGTCGAGACGGTGATGTTGCTCATCGGGACCGCGGGCCCGCGGTGATCGGTCAGGCACTCGATCGCGCGCAGCGTCTCGTCGAGGTTGTCGAGCGGCTCGCCCATGCCCATGAAGACGACGTTTTTGACGCGCTCGCCAAGGTGGTGCGTCGCGGCCCACCACTGGGCGACGATCTCGGCGGCCGAGAGCGAGCGGAGGAGCCCCATCTGCGCCGTCTCGCAGAACTCGCACCCCATGGCGCAGCCGACCTGCGACGAGACGCAGAGCGTGAACGTCCGGTCGCCCGAGCGCGTCTGCATGGGGATCACGACCGACTCGGTCTCGAGGTCTTGCTCGCCGAGCACCGGGAGCGCCCGCGAGCCGGGCCTGACCGGCGCGCCGGGGACCCGGAGCAGAAACTTGCGGACCACGCCCTCGGGGCTGTCGCTCTCGAGCACGCGGTGGGGGGGCGTGGGCGCGGGGTCGCCCCGGCCCTCGCGATAGAACTCGGCGTAGCGCCCGGACGCCGCGCCGGGCCGCTCGCCGCGATCGCGCGCCGCCTCGACGAACGCCGCGTGCGTCCACCCGAGCGGGCTGGAGAAGTCCGGATGTTCCGCGGCGCCTGGCATACGGCCTTTAGTGTAAGCACGCGCAGGAAAAGAGACCCCCTCCACGCACGGGGAGGGGGCCTCCGCAAGGATCTGTTCTGGAGGAGCCGCCGGTGGTCCCGTCAGTCGGCCATGCCGAAGACCGTCGGGAGCGCCGCGTTCTGGAGCTCGATGGTGGTCTCGATGCGGAAGTTCGACTGCGTGCGGTGACGCTCGGCGAAGAAGAAGCTCAGGCGGTACTTCCGGCCGTCCTCGAGCCAATCGAGGCGGTCGAGGTCGACCGTCTGAGCCACGCGGGAGTGGACGCCGCCGATGTCGATCACGAGGCGGTCGTCGATGAACACCCAGACGTCGTCATCGCCGTTGAAGGTGAAGACCTGGCCGGAGTCGGCGCGGTAGGTGAACTGCGTCTGGAGCTCGAAGGTGAAGTGGAAGTTCTTGTTGTCGCCGTCGGAGTTCCCGAAGAGCTGGCCGTTGATGGGGAAGAAGCCGCCCTTGCGCGAGTAGTCCGGGTCCTGGCGGTCGTCGAAGGTGTAGACGTTCGAGCCCTGCTCACGAACGAGGGTGAGGTCGAGCGACTTGCTCATGTTCACGCCGGGCACGTCGCGGAACCACTGGGCGAAGCTGTTGGCGGACTGGATTCCGCCAGCGTCGTAGGAGCCCCAGTTGCCCGCGCTGTCCCCGAGCGAGCCGTCATAAAGCGACGGGTGAAGCGGGCGCCCCTGGGCGTCGGACCACTGGCGCGACACCTTTCGTCCCTCGCCTGTGAAGACGGGCTTGTGGTCCTCATCGAGCTCCATCGCCACGTTGCCCATGTAATGGCCGAAGCCCGCGTCGGGGCGTCGCTCGAAGTCCGGGTGTCCGTTGCTTTCGCGGCGCTCGCGGAAATCGCGAACGACGCCGGTGAGAGTGATGGTGTCGGGAAGGCCGGAGATGCCACCCTGGGCCTCGGCCGGCGCCGGGGCCGAGAGCAAGGCGGCGCCGGCGAGCGCGAGCGTCGCGCCGGCCGCGGTCAGAAGCGTCGTCGGGTTCCGTCGAAGATGCGTCATGGGGTCCTCCTCCCGCCGCCGCGGGAATCAATCCTGCTCCGGACCCCGGCGAATCCGGGGCCCGATGCTCAACCCTCCGATTCACCGCCCGCGGCACAACAGGCGAAGGCGGTCAACCGGGCGATCGCTTCGGCCTGGAGCGATCGGGCAAGACGAGGACCCCATAACCGCCTCCGCGCAACGGAAAACGCGGCGGTCCGGGGACCACCGCGTTCGGCGCCATTGGTCACGGCAAGTGACCCCACGGGGATTCGAACCCCGGTTTCCAGGATGAGAACCTGGCGTCCTGGACCAGACTAGACGATGGGGCCCAGTTCGCGCCTGTTTCCCCCGGCCTTCGGCAGAGGGACCGACCACTGTACCCGACCCCCGCCGGCGGTCAAGAAGGCGGGTCGTCGCCCCTGCCGCGAAAAAAATCAACGACGCTGAGACAACCGCCCGCCGCCCGTGAGATGCGCCGGACACCCCGGTCAGATCGATCGGCCCCGCGCTCGAACAGGGCGCGGGGCCGGTTCTCCTTTACAGACGCTCGGCGGCCATCGAGGCCAGCTCGCTCCGCTCGCTCTTGGCGAGGGTGACGTGCCCGACGATCCCGACGCCGCGCATCCGCTCGATCGAATAGGAGAGGCCGTTGGACGCGGAATCCAGGTAGGGGTTGTCGATCTGTTCGATGTCGCCGGTGAGCACGAGCTTGGTGCCCTCGCCCGCGCGGCTGATGATCGTCTTCACCTCGTGGGGGGTCAGGTTCTGCGCCTCATCGACGATCATGAACTGGTTGGGGATGGAGCGTCCGCGGATGTAGGTCAGCGCTTCGAGGGCGAGCTTCCCGTCGGCCAGGAGCCGCTCGAGCCGCTGCTCCGTCGAGATGCTCTCGGTGCTTTGAAACGCGCTCCCGCGGGTCGAGAGCAGGTACTCGAGGTTGTCGAAGATCGGCTGCATCCACGCGCTGAGCTTCTCGTCCTTCTCGCCCGGGAGGTACCCGATGTCCTTGCCCATCGGGACGATCGGGCGGGCCACGAGCAGCTTGTCGTAGCGCTCCTCCTGGAAGACCTTGCTCATGCCCGCCGCCAGCGCGAGCAGCGTCTTGCCCGTGCCCGCGCCGCCGGTGAGCGTCACGAGGCGGATGTCGTCATCGAGCAGCAGGTCCATCGCGAGCGTCTGCTCGGTGTTGCGGCTCATCACGCCGAAAACCGGCTTGCGCGGCGAGGAGACCGGGATCAGATGATCGGTGTCCGCCAGACGCCGCGCGAGCCCCGAGTGCGACTCGTCCGCGACGTCCTTGAGGACCACGAACTCGTTGGGGGAGAGCTCGTGCTCGTAGGTGGAGCCGTCGGCCTCGGTGTAGCTCAGATGCTCGTTGACCCGCTCGAGGGCGAGCATCCGCTGCTCGTAGAGCTCGTCGATCACGTCCCCGACCACGTCCACCTCGAAGTAGCCCGTGAAGAGGCGGTCGGCGTCCACCTTGCGGAACTCGAAGTCCTGGGCCGTCAGGCCCAGCGCGTCGGCCTTGATGCGGGCGTTGATGTCCTTCGAGACGAAGATCGCCCGCTCGCCGGCCTCCTTGAGCATGTAGGCGACGCCGATGATGCGGTTGTCGGGGGTCTCCCGGGCGATCGGCTTCGGGCGCTCCGCCTCGACGACCGCGATGCGGATCTTGCCCGTCCGCTGCCCGTTGTCGCCCCACGCGACGCCGTCGGTCAGGCTCCCGATCTGGCGGAGGCGGTCGAGATGACGGATGCACCGCCGGGCGTTACGGGCCAGATCCTCGTTGCCGCGCTTGAAGTCGTCGAGCTCCTCGACCACGGCAAAGGGCACCACGACGTCGTTCTCCTCGAAGACAAAGAGCGCGTCGGGGTTGTGCAGGAGCACGTTGGTGTCCACGACGAAGGTCTTGATGCCCGTCGCGGCCGCGTCGCCCGCGGCGGGTTGTGTCTCGAGTGTGGTCATAGCTGTCAGTGTAGTGCCCCGCCGGACCCGGGCGGACCCGCGCCGTCGCTCGCGGCGATAGGCTGTCCTCACGGAGGAAACCGCCCATGATCGTCGCCGATCTCGCCACCGCCATGGAACGAATCGCCCACCCCTCGCTCGCCGAGGAGTGGGACAACGTCGGCCTCATCGCGGGCGACCCGGACGCCCCGCTGACCGGCCCGGTCCTGGTCACGGTCGACTTCCGGATGCCGGTCGTCGAGGAGGCGAGGTCCATCGGCGCCGGGGCGATCGTGGCCTATCACCCGCCGATCTTCCGCCCCATCACGCGGCTCTGCGGTCCGGAGATCAAGTCGCTCGCCATCCTCCGCGCCCTCGAGGCGGGCATGGCGATCTACTCCCCGCACACCGCCGTCGACGCCGCCCCGGGCGGGCTCAACGACTGGCTCTGCGGCGCGCTCGCCCCGGAGGGCGAGACGTCCGCCAACAGCTTCGGCGACCGCCGTGCCCTCGCCCCCAAGGCCGAGCACGATCCCTCGGGCGACCACAAGCTCGTCGTGTTCGTCCCGCGAGCCGACGCTGAGAAGGTGCGCGACGCGCTCGCGTCCGTCGGCGCCGGGCACATCGGCGGCTACTCCCGCTGCTCCTACGAGCTCGAGGGCCGCGGGACGTTTCAGGGCGGCGAGGGCACGAACCCCGCCGTCGGCGAGGCGGGGCGCCTGGAGCGCGTCGAGGAGGTTCGCCTCGAGATGGTCTGCCCCGGACGGGCGCTCGGGCTCGCTCGGGAGATGCTCGATCGCTTCCACCCCTACGAGGAGCCGGCGTGGGACGTCTACCCGCTCGCGCCCAAGCCCGACCGCTCCACCGGTCCGGGTCGCCGGCTCACGCTCGACCGCCCGGCGACGCCGCTTGAGCTGGCCGAGCGCGTCAAGAAGAACCTCGGGCTCAAGGTTGTCAAGACCGCGCTCGCGAGCGACGAGCCCGTGCAGCGCGTCGGCGTCTGCGCCGGATCGGGCGCCGACCTGATCAACGCCGCCATCGAAGAGGGCTGCACGCTCTTTTTTACGGGTGAGATGAGTCACCACGAGGGCCTTGCGGCCGTGCACCGGGGGTGCTCGGTGCTGCTCGCCGGGCACACCAACACCGAGCGCGGGTTCATGCCCGTGCTCGCGTCGCGCCTGAGCAAGGAACTCGACGGCGCCGACGTCCGCGTCAGCGCCGCGGACACGCCGCTCTTCGCGTCGGCCTGACGGCGCTACCGCTCGATGCCCAGGAGCGGCGCGCGAAGACGCACCACATCGCCCACGGGCCCGTAGCGTCCGGCGTCGACCTCGATCTCGAGCGGGCCGCCGGAGAGATCCACGCGGATCTCCGCGACGCGGCGCTCCCGCCAAAGCCGCTCGCGCGCCAGCTCCCGACCGCCCTCTCGGATCACGAGCTCGCAGTCGCCCCACGGGAGCGACGCCTCGGGCAGCTCGGCCGTCAGACCGAGACGAGCCGCGCCCTCCGGCATCGACCAGCGCAGGATCATCGGGCCCGGAACGATCACGTCGCTGGCAAAGAGCGGAGCGATCGAGATCGCTCCCGCCTCCGGCACGCGCCGAAGAGGAGGCGACCACCGCCGGTCCGCCGGGATTCGCACGCTCTCGGGCCGCATCGCGCCGAGCGCGCGGACCCGCTCGGCGGCGAAGGACGCCGCGAGAAGATCGCCGATCGGCATGGTCGCGACCTCTCCGGTCGTCAGCTCGATCTCGACGCGCTCGCCCGGGAGCGTCGTCGCCGAGGCCGCCGAGAGCACCGAGCCGTCGGCCAGCCAGAGCGTCATCCCGCTCGCCGATCCGCGGGGGTTGGCGAGCCGGATCTCCGCGACCAGATCCAGGGCCGCGCTCGCCGCCGCGCCGCTCTCGAGCTCCACCGTCACGTCCTCACCGATCGACACCACAAAGCCGTGGAGCGCGTCGCCGTTGAGCAGCGTCACGCGATCAGAGATCATCGGCTCGTCCGGCGCCTCGGGCAGCGCGCGACCGCCCGCCGAGTCGACCGGCGGCACGATGCGCAGGACGTTCTCAAGGCTCAGGCGGAGCGTGCCGAAGTCGCGGCGCCTCCACGCGACGGAATCGCCGTCGCTGGCGAGCTCGGCCGGCTCGCCGACGATGCGCTCGCCCGTGACGAGATCCACCCATCCCGCACCGGGCGCGGGCTCGATCAGCGCGTCCGGGACGAAGAAGCCGAGCGTGCGCTCGGCGCTCGCGCGATGCCGCTCGCCCCGCGGGGTCTCGAACTCAAGACCCGCGCTCGAGAACCCGAGCAGGCGTTCGGCCGGCGTGCGGCGCAGCGTCTGGTCGATCACCACGCGTGTGGCCCCGAGCGTAGTTGAGGCCATGAGAGCCAGCGCGAGCACGCCGATGGTTGGTCGAAGGGTCATTTCTGAAAGATCGGCAGATATCGCTTCGGCATTTGCAGAACGATGAGCGACATCGCCGTTCCGTAGGCGCCGCCGGCGTGGCGATCGCTCCAGGATCCGTTCTCCTGCTGCCGCTCGATGAGCTCTTCTCGGACCGCGGGCCAGAAGCCCGCCCAGTGCTCGCCGCCGGCGAGATACATCGCCTGAGCCGTGTAGTACTGCCCGTAGAAGTAGTGCGCCTGGGATCGGTTGGGGCTGCTGGGCGTCGCCTCGCGCTCGAGGTACGCGAGGCCCGACTCGATCGCCTCGCCCTCGTAGATCCCCGCGTAGTAGAGGCTCGCCACGCCCGCCGCCGATCGCGGCCACGCGGACCCGCCCCCCGAGAGCTGGTAGCGGAACCCGCCGTCGGCGTTCTGGCACTTGCGGACGTACTCCACCGCCCGGTCGATCGTTTCCCGGGGAACCTCGATGCCCGCGTTCCGCGCCGAGCGCAGCGCCATGATCTGGCAGATCGTCACCGACACGTCGGCGTCGTAGGGGACGGGGTTGTAGCGCCA
>CAZXGT010000023.1:0-25560 GCA_964639935.1 uncultured Phycisphaeraceae bacterium | reverse complement strand
AGTTCACGGCGCCGGGCATCTGGGCGAGAATCCCGGCGGTGATGATCAGCGAGATCCCGTTGCCGATGCCGTACTTGTCGATCTGCTCGCCGAGCCACATGAGGAAGGTGGTGCCGGCGGTCATGGCGGTGACGGCGGTGATCCACCAGAGCGGGTTGTTGGCCCAGTTGGGGTAGACGAGGCCCTGCCCGGAGATGTAGCTGAGCCACCCGACGCCCTGGATGATGCAGAGGCCGATGGTGGTGTAGCGGGTCCACTCGGTGATCTTCTGTTGCCCTGTGGGGCCCTCCTGGCGGAGCGCCTTGAGCTTGGGCGAGACCGAGGCGAGGAGCTGGAAGATGATGGCCGCCGAGATGTAGGGCATGATCCCGAGGCCGAAGATGGTGGACTGCCCGAGAGATCCGCCTGAGAAGATCGACACCCAGGAGGCGAGGCGACCCGCGGCGGAGCCCTCCGTAGCCTGCTGCTGGAAGAACTCCGCGAGCGACGACTGATCGACGCCGGGGATCGGGATCCAGAAGCCGATGCGGTAGACCATCAGCATGCCGATGGTGAAGCCCACCTTGTTGCGCAGCTCGGGGACTTTGAAAATGTTCAGGATGGCCTGAAGCATGCTGTATTGATCGCCTGAAACGTGGGTTTGAGCGTGCGGGAGCGTCCCGGGCGCGGGCGCCTCCGGGGAGTGGGGTTTTTAGGCCCCGGCCTGCCTGCGGTCGAGCCGCGCCTTGTACTTCCGGAGCTTCTTGGTGAGATTCGTGGGGATCCGGTCGTCCGAATCGCGGTCGATCCCGCGGACGCGGTCCCGACGCGTGCCGGTCTCGCTGACCGAGCCGCCCGCGTCCTCAATGTGCTTTCGGGCCGAGGCGGTGACGCGCTCGGCGGTGACCTCGAGCTTGACCGAGAGCTTCTGCTCGCCGCCGAGATCGCCGAGGATCTTGAGGGGCAGATCGTTGGACTGAATGACCCCGCGCTTCTGCAAAGCCTCGGCGGTGACCGCGCCGCCGGACTGGAAGTCCGGGTGAGCGACGATGTCGCGGAGGTTGGCGATGCGGAAGCGCGTGGAGAAGTTGGCGTTGTTGAACCCGCGCTTGGGCATGCGCCGGAAGTAGGGCATCTGACCGCCCTCGAAGGCGGCCTTGCGGGAGTAGCCCGCGCGGGAGCCGGCGCCCTTGTGGCCGCGGGTCGAGGTCTTGCCCCGACCGGAGCCTCGGCCTCGGCCAACGCGCTTGCGGTCCTTGTACTTGCCTGCGAGGGCGGTGATGTCGTGGATCATCATGGCCGGGAATCCTGACTGAGAGAGGCTCGCGGTGCGGGCCCCTATGGCGTGAGGGTTGCGTGCGGGATGGCGTGAGTGGTTTCGTGGGGAGCGTGCTCGGCGGGATCAGCTGTCGCCCGAGTTGGGGTTCTTCTCGGCGGCCTGCTCGGCGGACTGACCGCCGGTGTCGGGCTTGGGCTGCTCGGATGAGGGGGCGTTGGCCTTGGGATCGCCCTTGGGGGGCGAGGAGGCGCCGGCGTCGCGACCGCGACCCTGGCCCCGACCGCCACCGCCGCGGCGACCGCGGCCTCCGCCGCGCTGGCGATCGCGGCCGATGGTGTTGACGGGGGCTTCCATCTTCTCGCCCGTGGACTCGGCGGGGAGGAAGGCCTTGCCGCGCTCGAGCATGTCGTCGACCTCGGTCTCGCCGATCTCGACCCCGCGCCGCTTGGCGACGGCGGCGGGCTCGGAAAGGCGGTCGAGGCCGTCCATCGCGGCCTTGACGACGTTGATCTTGTTGGTCGAGCCGTAGCACTTGGTGAGGCAGTCGGTGACGCCGAGCATCTCGAGGACCGCGCGGACGGCGGCGCCCGCGACGACGCCGGTTCCGGGCGAGGCGGGCATGAGCTTGACCTTGGTGGCGCCGTAGCGGCCGATCACCTCGTGGGGGATGGTGCCGCCGTGAAGGGGGATCTTCCGGAGGCCGCGCTTGGCCTCCTTCTGAGCCTTCTCGATGGCGGGCGGGACCTCGTTGGCCTTGCCGTAGCCCCAGCCGATGGCGCCGTTGCGGTCACCCGCGACGACCATGGAGCTGAAGCTGAAGCGGCGACCTCCCTTGACGGTGGCGGCGGTCCGGAAGACGCCGATGGTCGTGCTCTCAAGCTGGCTTGCTTCGTCGATGAACTCAGGCATCGGTGCTCTCGATCGGTTGGGTCGGGCGCTGGTCGGCCCGGCGGTGGGTCGTGGCGATGTGCGGGGGGTGAGAGATCAAAAGTCGAGTCCGCCTTCGCGGGCGGCGTCGGCGAGCGCCTTGATGCGCCCGTGGTAGCGCGAGCCGCCGCGGTCGAAGACGACCTTGGAGACGCCGGCGGCCTTGGCCTTCTCGGCGACGGCCTTGCCGACGGCCTGCGCCCTGTCGACGCCGGCCCCCGAGGCGTTCTCGGAGACGGTCGAGGCGCTGGCGAGAGTGTGGCCGCGGAGGTCGTCGATGACCTGGGCGTAGATGTGCTTGGACGATCGGTAGATCGCCAGGCGGGGGCGATCGGGGGTGCCCTCGATGCGGCGTCGCGCGCTCAGGCGGCGGCGTCGGCGGCGGGCCCACTTTGCTCGTTGTTTGTCCATGGCGTGAAACCTCTGCCGCGTGGCGCGGCGCTTAGCTGCCGAAGGCCTTGCCCTGCTTGCGGATGATGTCCTCGCCCAGGTAGCGGATGCCCTTGCCGTTGTAAGGCTCGGGCTTGCGCTTGGAGCGGACGACGGCGGCGAACTCGCCGACCATCTGCTTGTCGGCGCCCTTGACGGTGACGATGTCCTTCTGAACCGTCACCTCAAGACCCTGGGGGATGGGAACGGAGATGGTGTTGGCGAGCCCGACCTTGAGGTCGA
Source organism: uncultured Phycisphaeraceae bacterium (assembly GCA_964639935.1). Taxonomy (GTDB): domain Bacteria; phylum Planctomycetota; class Phycisphaerae; order Phycisphaerales; family UBA1924; genus CALNYS01. The sequence continues at coordinate 22,703 of CAZXGT010000023.1, read as the reverse complement.
GGCTCTGCCCGGCGACGGTCGCGCCCCACCCGACGCCCACGATCTGGAGCTGCTTCTGGTACCCGTTGGAGACGCCCTCGATCATGTTCTCGATGAGCGAGCGAGTCGTGCCCCAATAGGCCCGCGTGTTGCCGTGCTCGGGCTTCTCGGCCTCGACGATGACGGCCTTGGGATCCTCGTCCACGCGGACCGTGATCTCGGGGCGATGGGTCATCGTGAGGGTGGCGTTCTTGCCCTCGACGGTGATGGTGCGGTCGCCGGCGACCGTGACGTTCACGCCCGAGGGGATCTGGACTGGTTTCTTTCCGATGCGGGACATGGCCCGTTCTCCCGTCCGGCCCGTTCGTGCGGGCCGCAGAGCGTGGTCAGTTGATGGTGGCGAGGAGCTCTCCGCCGACCTTCTTTTCGCGGCACTGGCGATCGGAGAGGACGCCGGAGGAGGTGGAGACGACGCAGATCCCGAGGCCCTGCTGGGGGCGGGGGAGCTCGTCGACCTTCTTGTAGAGGCGACGACCGGGGGTGGACTCGCGCTTGAGCATGTGCAGCGCGGGCTCGCCTCCCGGGGCGTAGCGCAGACGGATGCGGATCTGGCCCTGGCGCCCGTCGTCGATGACGTCGTAGCCCTCGATGTAGCCCTCTGACTGGAGGACTTCGGCGAGGCCGCGGCAGACCTTGGAGTTGAGACACGAGACCGTCTTGGCGCGGTTGCGGACCGCGTTGCGGATTCTCGTGAGCATGTCGGAGATGGGGTCGTTCATCGACATGGGTCGGTGGTTCCTTGGGGGTCCGGTTTACCAGCTGGCCTTGCGCATGCCCGGCACCTTGCCCTCGAGGGCGAGCTTGCGGAGCATGATTCGGGAGACGCGGAACTTGCGGTAGACGGCGCGCGAGCGGCCGGTGATCTGGCAGCGCGACGTGGCGCGCGTGGAGTACTTGGGGGTTCGGTTGGCCTTGGCGATCTGGGCTTTGGTGGCCATCAGTTGTCCTCCTTGGCGAAGGGCATGCCGAGCTCTTCGAGGATGAAGCGGCTTTTCTCGGGATCAGAGTTGGAGAAGCAGATGTTGATATGCATGCCGTGGGTGAAGTTCACCTGCGCCATATTGATCTCGGGCCAGACGGCCTGCTCCTGGAGGCCCATGGAGTAGTTGCCGGCGCGGTCGAAGCTCTTGGTGGGCAGGCCGCGGAAGTCCTTGATGCGCGGCGTGGCGAGGTTGATCAGCCGATCGAGGAAGTGCCACATCCGGTCGCGGCGGAGCGTGACCATCGCCGCCGTGGGCATGCCCTCGCGGACCTTGAAGTTGGCGACGGACTTCTTCGCCTTGATCACGATCGGCTTCTGGCCGGAGATCGTGGTGAGCGTGTCGATGATGGTGTCGCGGACGTTGGGCGGGATCTTGGCGCCGTCGAGGTGCCGGCCCATGTTCACGTTGATGACGACCTTCTCCACGCGAGGACGCGCGAGGGGGTTCTCGAGGCCGAACTTCTCGCCGGTCTTGCCGGAGATCTCTTCGCGGAACGTCGTGCGAAGGCGCGAGGGGGTCATCGTCGCCGCGTCGCCGTTCTGGTTCTTGTCTTCTTTGGCCATGGTGTTGGTCTTTCAGCGGTTCCGGATCAGGCCTTGGCCTTGGCGCCGCGGACGACGCCGAGCTCCTCGCCGTTGCGGGCGGCGACGCGGACCTTGGAGCCGTCGTCCCGGGTGACGAAGCGGACGCGGGTCGGCTTGCCGTCGGCGACGGGGCTGACGTTGGAGATGTGGATGGGCGTCTCGCGCTTCACCTGGGCGCCCTGCGGGTTGGCCTGGGTGGGCTTGACGTTGACGGTGCGGATGCCGACGCCCTCGACGACGACGCGGTCGGCCTGGGGAAGCACGCGGATGACCTCGCCGGTCTTGCCGCGATCCTTCCCGGCCGTGACGATGACGGTGTCGCCCTTGCGAACGTGACGAGCCATTAGAGAACCTCCGAGGCGAGAGAAACGATCTTCATGTAGCCGCGGTCGCGGAGCTCGCGGGCGACGGCCCCGAAGATGCGGGTGCCCTTGGGGTTCCCGTCGTCGCCGATGATGACCACGGCGTTGCGGTCGAAGCGGACCGACGATCCGTCCGGCCGCTTGGTCGGGTAGGACGTGCGGACGATGACGGCCTTGACCTTGTCGCCGGCCTTGATGTCCGAGCCCGGAAGGGCCTTCTTGACCGAGCAGACGACGCGGTCGCCCACGCGGGCGGTGCGACGCGTCTGCCGGTTGCGCCCGGTGGACCCGCCGAGGACGCGGATCACGTAGGCGACCTTGGCGCCGGAGTTGTCCGCGACTTCGCATCGTGATTCTTGCTGAAGCATGACTGTGAGGTCTTTCGTGTCGGGCGGCCTGGTGCGGGCCCGGCGGGTGCGATCGGGTGAGTTAGACGTCGGCGGTCTTGCCGACGCGGTCTTCCTTGAGGATGTCGGGGGCGAGGGCGGCCGGGGACAGAGCGTCGGGGGCCGAGTCGACGATGCGGACGAGCTTCCACGCCTTGGTCTTGGAGACGCGGCGGCACGGGGCGACCTCGACGCGGTCGCCCTGCTTGGACTCGTTGTTCTCATCGTGAACCTGCAGCACCGTCCGCTTGCGGATGTACTTGCCGTACTTGGGGTGACGGGCGAGGTAGCCGACGACGACCTTGCGCGACTTGTCGCGCTTGTCGGACTCGACGACGCCGATCTTCGTGGCGATGTGCTTCTCGTTGGCTTCGCTCATGATTCGCTCTTCTCGCTGGCGAGGGTCCGGGACCGGCGCTCGGTCTTGAGGCGGGCGATGTCCCGCCGCATCTTCGTGAACTGGCTCACGTCCTCGACCTTCTCGGTGACGGACTGGCTGCGGAGGTCAAAGAGCTTCCGGCTGAGCCGGCGGAGCTCGACCGAGATCTCTTCGTCGCTGAGCTTGTGAACTTCCTGGGCCTTCATGGCTTGGTTCCCTGGTCTTAGTGACCGATTCGGCGCCCGATGAAGCGGCAGCGGACGGGCATCTTCATGGCGACGCGGACGAGGGCCCGCTTCGCGGTGTCCTCGTTGACGCCGGCGAGCTCGTAGAGCACGGTGCCGGGGCGGACGCGGGCGGCCCAGTAGTCGACGTCGGCCTTGCCCTTGCCCATTCGCGTCTCGAGCGGCTTCTTGGAGACCGGCTTGTCCGGGAAGACGCGGATGAGCAGCTTGCCCTGGCGCTTGAGGTAGTGCTGGCAGGCGATGCGGCCCGACTCGATCTGCCGCGCCGTGAGCCAGCAGGGCTCGAGCGCCTGGAGGCCAAAGTCGCCGAAGGCGACGAAGTTGCCCTTCGTGGCCTTCCGATCGCGCGCGCGCCGCATCTCCTTGCGGAACTTGACTCGTTTGGGCATGCGGGGCATGACGTTCTCTCCTGAACCGGCGAGCGTCGCCGGGGTGATTCGTGATTAGCGGCGGCCTCGGGCCCGGGGTCGGGCCCCGGCGGCGCGGGACGCGTTCTCGTCGTCGACCTCCTGGTACGGACCCTTGTAGATCCAGCACTTGACGCCGATGGAGCCGTAGGTGGTGAAGGATTCGGCGAAGCCGTAGTCGATGTTCGCCTGCAGAGTCGAGAGCGGGAGCGAGCCGAGCCGGGTGTCGAGGCGACGCGTCATCTCCGCCCCGCCAAGGCGTCCGCCGAGCAGAAGCCGGATGCCCTTGGCGCCGGCCTGCATCGCGCCCTCGGCCCGCATCTTGACGAGCCGTCGGTAGCTGGCGCGCTTCTTGAGCTGCTCAGCGATCCCCTCGGCCACGAGCTGCGCGTTGAGATCCGGGTTGCCGACCTCGACGACCGAAACCGACACCTTGCGGCCGGTCATGTACTGGAGCTCCTGCTGCAGGCGGTCGATCTCCGAGCCCTTGGGCCCGATGACCAGACCCGGGCGCCCGGTCTTGAGGATGACCTTGAGCTCCTCGCGGGTGCGCTCGATGAGGATGTCGGCGACGGCGGCAAAGGGCGGCGTGCGGTTGAGCCGCTTGTCGAGGAACTCGCGGATGCGGTAGTCCTCGATGAGCAGCTCGCCGTAGAGCGCCTTGGGGGCGTACCACCGGCTCTTGTGCGCCTCGGTGATCCCGACGCGGAATCCGAAGGGGTGAGTCTTCTGTCCCATTACGCGTGCTCCTCGACGCCGATGGTGATGTGGCTCGTGCGCTTGTTGATGGGATGGGCTCGCCCGCGGTCCTTCGGCTGGAAGCGCTTGATCGTGACGCCCTCATCGACGCGCGACTCGCTCACGTAGAGCTGGGTCACGTCGGCGTCGTTCTGCTCGGCGTCGGCGATCGCGGTCTGCAGGGTCTTGAGGACCATCTTCGCGGCGCGGCGCGGTGAGAAGCTCAGGAGATTCTCCGCCTCGTCGACGCGCTTGCCGCGGATGAGGTCCGCGACCAGACGAGCCTTCTGCGGGCTCGAGCGCTGCCAGCGGGAGACGCTCACGAAGCGGGCGACGTCCTTGGACTCAAGATCGAGCGCCGCGGCGATCCGCCGGGCGTCCTCGAAGGTGGCGCGCGGGTGGTTGCGACCCGAGAGCCAGTTCCCGACGGCCGAGCGCGCCGCCTTGGCGGAGAAGCCCTCGCGGGCCAGGGCCTCGGCGAGGTCGTCGCGCGAGAGGCCCTTCTCCTTGACGAGGGTCTTGATTTTCTGGTGATTGAGAATCACGTCGTGCTCCGGGTGCGGTGCGGGGTGCGGATCTGGGCGAGGGAACGCATCAGCGCCTGATGCCTTCCTTCTTGTTGGTGTGCCCTCGGAAGGTGCGGCTCGGGGCGAACTCGCCCAGCTTGTGGCCGACCATGTCCTCGGTGATGAAGACGTCGATGAACGCGCGGCCGTTGTGGACCTGGAACGTCGTCCCGACGAACTCGGGGACGATCGTGCAGGCGCGGGCCCAGGTCTTGATGGGCGAGCGCTTGCCGGACTCCGACTGCTTCTCCACCTTCAGGTAGAGCTTCTCGTCGACGTAGGGGCCCTTTTTCAGTGAGCGGCTCATGTTCGTTGGTCCCTTGGTGGTTAGCGGAGCTGGCCGTAGCGCTTGGTCTTGCGGCGACGGATGATGAGCTTCTCGGAGTGCTGCTTGCGGTTGCGGGTCGAGCCGCCCTTGGACTTGACGCCGTACTTGCTCACCGGGGCGCGGCCGCCCTTGGAGCGGCCCTCGCCGCCGCCGAGCGGGTGCGCGTCGTGGCTCATCGCCATGCCGCGGGTCTTGGGGCGACGCCCGAGGTGGCGGCTCTTGCCGGCCTTGCCGAGGCGACGGTTCTTGTGATCGGGGTTGCCGAGGACGCCGACGGTCGCGCGGCACTCCATGAGCACCTGACGCAGCTCGCCCGAGGGCAGAAGCAGCGTCGCGTACCGGCCTTCCTTGTTCAGGAGGCGGGCGGAGGTCCCGGCCGAGCGGCAGATCTGGCCCCCCTTGCCCGGGAGCAGCTCGATGTTGTGGACGCTCAGGCCCGCCGGGATGTCGCGGAGCTTGAGCGAGCAGCCGGGATCGGGATCGACCGGCTTGTCGGCGGCGATCACGGTGTCCCCGTCGGTGAGGCCCTTCGGCGCGAGGATGTAGCGCTTGACGCCGTCCTCATACCGGATCAGTGCGATGTGGCACGAGCGGTTCGGGTCGTACTCGATCCCGACGACCTCGCCCTTGATCCCGACTCGGTCGGCCCGCTTGAAGTCGATCTTGCGGTAGCGGCGCTTGTGGCCGCCGCCGCGTCCGCGGATCGTGATGCGGCCGTGGTTGTTGCGACCGCCCGACTTCTTGAGCGGGGTGCAGAGCGACTTCTCCGGGCTCGTCTTGGTCACCTCGGTGTGGAGGTTGACCGAGGCGTTCCGCCGGCCGGCGCTGGTGGGTTTGTAGACGCGGATGGGCATCGGTCAGGTCCTTAGAACAGCTCGATGGCGTCGTCCTCGTGAACGGAGACGACGGCCTTCTTGGTGGTGGGTTCCTCGACGTAGCCGAACCGGGTCCGCTTGGTGCGCCCCTTGCGGTTCTGCGTGGCGACGCCCGTGACGCGGACGTTGTAGAGCTCCTGAATGGCCGCCTTGATCTCGTCCTTGCGCGCTCGGCGGTCGACGAGGAAGGCGTAGCGGTTGAACTCGCTCATGTGAAACGAGTTCTTCTCCGTGATCAGGGGCTTCTTGACGACGTGAACGGGGTTCATCAGGCGGCTCCCTTCGCGGCCTCACGGGCCTCGGCGCGGGACCCGGAGAACGGGCCCTTGCCGGTCCGCGAGCTCGGACCCGCGAGCCAGGCCTCGAGATCGGACCTCGCGATGATGATGTAGCGGTGGTTCAGGAGCGTGAACGCGTTGAGCTCGTGCGCTGGGCAGGCATCAAGGCCGTCGACGTTTCGGCAGGAGAGCCGGGCGTTCTTGTTGTCCGGGCTCAGAGCGATCAGGCAGGAGCGATCCACGCCGTGGGCCTTGAGCAGCTCGACCACGTCGCGGGTGCGGGGGGCGTCGAAGGCGAGGTCGTCAATGACCTTGACCTCGTTATCGACGAGCTTGGCGAGCAGCGCGTTGCGGTTGGCGGCGCGGCGCATCTTGACCGGCATGTCGAGACGGTAGTGCTCGCGGGTCTTGGTCTTGGCGAAGGTGTGCCCGCCGCCCTTGCGCAGGGGGGTGCGGATCGGCCCGGGCCGGGCGCGGCCGGTGCCCTTTTGCTTATAGAGCTTCCGGGTGGAGCCCTGCACCATGCCGCGACCCTTGGTGCGGGCGGAGCCCTGGCGGCGGTTCGCGTGATAGCGAACGTAGGCCTGCTTGATCAGAGCGGGGTTCACTTCCCCGCCGAGGGCAGCCTCGTCGACGCTCATCGTGTCGACCTGCTTGCCCTGCTTGTCGTAAACCGGAACGTCCATGCGTTTCCGTTTCCTTCGCCTGTGGCGCCCACTCGGACGCCTGTTTCGCCGTGCCCGGCTCGGCCCGTCGCGGGAGACCCGCCGACCGATCCGGGAATTGACTCGGCAACATGCCGCTTTGGTGTCGCCCGGCGGTTTCCCCGAAAGGACCCTCCGAGCCCGGCGGCCCCTTTCCGCAAGGGCCGCGCGGTGTGTCGTGCGCTGTCGGTCAGCCCGCCGCGGCCTTCGCCCTGGCGGCCTTGCCCTTGTAGAGGCGGGTGGCGGGCCTGATCTCGACCGTGCCCCCGTTGTGGCCGGGAACGGGGCCCTTGACCAGGATCACGCCCTCCTCGGGGATGATCCGAACGATATCGAGGGAGCGGGTCGTGACGCGCTCGGCGCCCATGTGGCCCGACATCCGCTTCCCCTTCTTGATCCTGCCTGACATACCGGCGTTGTTGCCGTGCCCGCCGATCGAGCCGGGGGAGCGGTGCTTGCGCTCGACGCCGTGGCTCGCCTCCTGCCCGCGGAAGTTGTGCCGCTTCATCCCGCCCTGGAAGCCCTTGCCCTTGCTGACGCCGGAGACGTCCACGTAGAGAAGGCCCTCAAGAGACTCGTGATCGAGCTTCTGGCCGAGCTCGTAGCCGTCCGCCTGCCCGTCCTCGACGCGGAACTCGCGGTGGAGGCGGCACGGGGGGACGCCGGCCTTGGCGTCATGGCCGATCATCGGGATCGTCTGGTTGCGGGGCTTGATCTCGCCGTAGCCGACCTGCACGGCGGAGTAGCCGTCGGTCTCGGGCGTGCGGATCTGCGTGACGTAGCACGGGCCCACCTTGATCGCGGTCACCGGGATGGACTTCTCATCCTCGGTGTAGACGCGGGTCATGCCGATTTTTTTGCCGAGCAGCAGCATGGCGGTGAGCCTTTCGAAGCGTCGCGAGCAGCCTTCACGCGAAGGCCGGCGGGGTGTCTCGGGCACGTGCCGGGGAGCGAACGTCGCGTCCGCGGCAGGGGAACCCGTCATGGGCGAGGCCGAGGCCTCTAGAAAAAGCGAGCGGCCCGCGTTTCCGCTGGGCCGGGCCGGTGCGGCCTGAGCATCAGGCCTTGATCTTGACGAACACGCCCGCGGGGACGACGAGGCGGTTGAGCGCCTCGACCGTTCGAGCGTTCGGCTCCACGATGTCGATGATCCGTTTGTGCGTCCGGATCTCGAACTGCTCGCGGGATTTCTTGTCGATGTGCGGACCGCGGAGAACGGTGTAGCGCTCGACTCGGGTGGGAAGCGGAACCGGGCCGGCCACCCGCGCGTTGGTGCGCTTGGCGTGATCGACGATCTCCCTTGCGGAGGCATCGAGCGCCTGGTGGTCGTACGCTTCCATACGGATTCGGATCTTGCCGCCGGTCATGCGCTGGTCCGACCCTCTTCTTGGCCGAGGACGCTCGCCCTCTGTGGCCCGATGAACAGTTCGACGCCGGTTCGACGGACACGGGCCCCATGCCCGATCCACCGGCGAGTGATGCGCAAAGCGCTGTTTGGTGACGCCCGCCCCACCGTGGGAGACGCCCGTCCAAGGCCGCGACGACCCCGGAAGACACGACGCCCGCAAACGGGCGAGCCGGAGAATGTAAACGATCGGTCAGGAGTGTCAAGCCAAGCGGAGCGCCGGTCCGCCAAAAAGACCCTTCTTCACTCGCGATCGGAGGGAAACGTCGCGGAACTTGCGCGTCGAAGACCAGGACCGACCTCAAGGGCCCCTCGCGCAGCCTCCGATGATGCATAGTGTTGTCCCCGCATCGCGATCCTCTCAAGACCACCCGGAACCCATCCGGAGCGAAACCATGCGAACCGTCGCCGCCACACTCCTCGCGTGCCTCCTCGGGGTGACCTCAGCGCCGGCCCCGGGGCAGACCGCCCAGGATCAGCGCGTCCGAACCGCGCCCGACACGATCGCCGGCGTCACCTTCTCCGACGTCCCCTACCGCGTCGAGTCCCTCGGGCTCTCGCTCCGCCTCCCCGTCGGCGCCACCGTCTCGAGCACCGCCACCGGCGACGGCGTCCGCTCATTCCTTGTTTCCCCGGAGGAGAAGAACTGGCTCCTGCGCGTCCTCGCCCCGCGCGTCGCCGATCCCGCCATGGACGCCCCGGATCTCGCCGAATCCATGATCGCCGAGATCATCGGCCTCGAGGCCGACGAGGCCGAGGGAATCCTCGCCCGCAAGAATCTCCGAACCAGCGACGGCCGCAAGCGGGTCTTCGACCAGATTCGCTCGCTCCAGACCGGGGGCGGCGAGCTCACGGGCGTCCGCTTCTACGTCGAGATCTCCCAGCCCTCGGGCCCGAACCTCGTCACCGGGCACACGGTCTTCCGCTCGGCGCCCGGGCAGATGATCATCTTCGAGCTCAACTGCCTCGCCCCGGAGTTCGCCAAGGCGCGCCCGATCTACGAGGCGATCGTCGCCCAGGCGGACGTCCGCGATCCCGCGGCGCTGGCGAGCGAGCGAGCGGCGGGCGTCGCCGCGGGCGAGACGGTCCTCGCCGACCTCGACGAGGGGGTCATCGCCTCGCACCTGCCCGTCGGCCCCGAGTGGCGCCGGCTCTATCGCCCGGGCCCCACCGGTCGTTGGAGCGACGACGAGGAGGTCGCCTATCAGTCGCTCGAGATCCGCGAGGGCCGCCGGGGCGAGCTCGCCACCGCGCGCTCCAAGCGGAGCTGGACCGCCGCCGATCGTGAGCAGGGGTTCGTCGCCCGCCAGCTCGCCCGCTATCTCGAGGGCGATCAGCGCATCGACGTGATGAGCCTCTACTGGCAGTCCGAGGACGGCGAGCGCGAGACGTGGTCGGTCCAGATGCAGATCACCGACCGCTTCGACACCGTCCGCTGGACGGAGACGGGCGTCCGCCAGAACGGGACGATCAACGTCACCATCGCCCAGCCCGACGGCACCGTCACCGAGAAGGCGTGGCCCGAGCCCCCCACCGGCTACCTGACGCACATCGAGGCGCTGCTGCTCCCCCGAATCCTCGCCGAGCGCGGCGTCGAGGGCGAGTTCGCCTTCTACCGCTACAACACCCAGCGCACGGACCTCTCGCTCCGCCGCGACACGCTCGAGGCGACCGAAGACGGCTGGCGCCTCGTCACCCGCGCCCATGAGGACTCAGCCAGGGAGACGAGCGAGCTCGACCGGCGCGGACGCATCGTGACGCAGACGCTCGGGGACGACGTCCACGCCCAGACGATGAGCCAGAAGGACCTTCTGGGCATCTGGCGCCACAAGGGGCTCCCGATCGAGTGATTCAGTAGACCTCGAGGAACACACGGCGCGACGGCTTGATGTCCCGGTGGATCATCCGCCGGTCCCAGGTGTCCACGTTCGCAAGCGTCTCGGCGTCGCACGCGAGGTAGGGCTCGCGCGAGGCCGGCGCCAGCTGACGGGCGAGTTCCTGGAAGATCCCGAGCTCCATCCCGGCCACGCCGCAGACGTAGATCAGACCTCGGTCGGTCGAGAGAAGCGGCACGATCGCGTCGCGGTGCGTCGCGATGCGCTGCTGGACGTACACGCCGCGGCCATGGGGCTGCTCCGGCTCGCGGCTGATCGCCTGGATGTAGGTGAAGTTCTCGAAGTCGTGCTCCAGCCGCGTGAAAAGGTCGTCATAGAGCAGGTCCGTCCGGTACGGGGCGCCCATCACGAGCGCGATCCGGCAGTCGACCTTCTTCTCGAGCAGCTCCATGACCATGCCGCGGAACGGGGCGATGCCCGTGCCCGTCGCGAAGAACACGTAGTCGTGCTCCTCGGGCCTCTCGGGCAGCAGGAACCGCTTGCCGTTGGGCCCGGAGACGCGGACCTCGTCGCCCTCCTGCAGGTTGCAGAGATAGTTGGAGGCGACGCCCAGAAAGAGCTCGTTCGTCTCCCAGTGCTCGTCGACCGTCCGCTTCACGGTCGTCGCGAGGATCTTGCCCTCGCCGTCCTCTCCCCCGCTTGGCGACGCGATCGAATAGAGCCGCACCTTCTCGGGGCGTCCACGCTCGTCGGTCCCCGGCGGGAGCACGCCGAAGGACTGCCCCACGCGGAAGTTCCCTTCAAGCGGCGTGCCCGAGACGTCCAGCTCGACGTGCCGCACGAAGCCGGCTGATTTTTTCGACCGCGTGCAGATCTGGTTCCGGACGACCCTCGCGACGACCGGATCGGTCGGTCGGACGAGGTGCATCTGGACGGCGGGAAGGTCGATGCGCGTGGACGTGGCCTGGTCTCGGGCGGGCTTGACGGTGTTACTCATAGGATGGGAAGGATAGGCGAGCGGCTCAGCCCTCGGCGGGCTCGGCGAGCTCGCGGTCGCTCTCGTCGCCGTCGGTCGCCGGCTCGGTTCGCCCGGCCGCGCGAGCCGAGAGGCGATCGGCCAGCGCCCGCACGCGCTCGGCCTGGGGACCGCGAGCCAGTCGCGAGTAGGTGGAGGCCGCCGACTCGTAGCCCTCGCGAGCCCGGCGCAGCTGAGCCTCGGCGAGCTCCGAGGCTTCGCGGGCGCGCGACGCGAGCTCGCCCGCGTAAGGAAGCCGCGGCTCCATCTCCGCCATGGTGTTCAGGAACTGCGCGTAGCGCCGGGCCCCGGCGGAGCGGGCGTCGGCGAGCTGGGCGCTCCCGAGCTGCGCCGCGGCAAGCCACGTGGCGCTCGCTCCCGCACTCGAGGCCGAACGCAGGTTCCGCAGGGACCGCTCGAAGCTCGATTCCGCCCGCTGATAGGCCTCCACGAGGTCGCCCGCGCGAAGCTCGTGAAGCTCCGAGAGCACATTCTCGAGATCGCCCGCGGCGAGGGAGGCCTGCTCGCGATCCACCTGCGCGGTGCGGGCCGTTCTGGCCTGGCGCTCCTCGAGAGACCCCCGCGAGGCGCGGAGCAGCTCGATGAGCCGATCCGTCCCCGCGATCTCCTGCTGGATCTCGCGAAGCTCCGGCTCGAGCATGGAGACACGGGCCAGAAGATCCGAGGCCCGCCGGTTCGCCTCATCCGCCTCACGCTGGGCCCGATAGACCCGCTGGATGGTCTCGGCCCGCTGCTGGGGCTCCTGCGTCAGCGCCTGATCGCGAAGCTCCACCTCTCGGCCTCGCAGCATCGACGCTTCCTGAGCCGCCGATTCGGCGCTGGAGCGGAGGTCGGCGATGCGCCGCTGCATCTGCTCCCGTCGCTCGATCAGCTCCCGTCGCTCGCGCTGCGCCTCGGTGACGCGCTCCTGAAGCTCGGCGACCTCGGGCTGCACGTCGGTTTGGCCAGACGCATCCGCCCGCGCGTGCCGCCAGACGTAGAGCCGGCCCGCGAGCGTCTGCGCCTCGGCGAGAAGGTCCGTCGCCGCCGCCTCGCGAGCCTCGCTCTCCCGCGCGGCCAGTTCCGCGTCGCCCGCGTGAGTCTGACCGATGATCAGCAGCGCCGCGGCCCGCGAGGCCGCCCCGTCGGCGCCCGCGAGCGACGAGAGATCACGGCGGATCTGATCGTGCGTCCGGACAACGAACTCCGGGGGCGCGGCGCCCGGCGTCGAGTGAAGGGCCGCGAGCGTGGCCTGGGCTTCGGCGAGCGACCGCTCGGCGTCGCCGGCGTCCCCGCAGGCGGCGAGGGGCGAGAGCGAAAGAGCGGCGGCGAGAATGGCGAGACGCGTGCGCATGGTCGGCGGTCCTGATCGGGGTCGTCGGAGTCTCGAGGCGGGAAGCCCAAAGGATAGCAGGGACGGGCGCCCTAGCGGCGCTGGTCCGAGGGACGCGGCTCCGGCTCGGGAGACTCTTCGGCTCCGCCGGCGGGAGGTTCCTCGCCACGCGCCGCTGCGTTCTCCGCCCGGATCGCCTCGATGTCCGGCGGGCTGTACTCGATCGGCACGGTCGGACGCGGGCGGATCATCGCGTTGATCCAGTCCACCGCCTGCTGGTACCGGCGCGAGTCCCGCGATCGGAACGCCGGACGCCACCCCGGAACGTCCGGGTGCGGGTACGCCGAGTCCGGCTGCGGCAGCCCGAGCTGGAGAAGGGGCGAATCCGCCGGCCGGTCGTAGTCGATAAGCGGCCGCCCGTCGGGAAGGCGGAACCGGTCGAGGATGATGAAGTTCGTGAGGGCCGAGGTCTCCGCGAAGGGGCGGCGGTTGTAGATGTGCGGGGGCGGCGCGTCCGTCCCGCCGTGACAGTTCACCGAGCCGCAGTTCCGCGTCACCCACGCGGCCGAGACGTTCTCGCGAAACTGATTCAGCGAATCGGGCAGCCCGAGAACGCGGACGTCCCCGTAGAGCTCCCGCGCCCGGAGCGTGAACATCAGCTCAAGAATCTCGATCGGGGGCTTCTGAAAAAACGCCCGGCGTTCGGTCTCCGTCCGCGGGAGGCCCGCCGAGCCGGCGTAGAGCGTAAGAAACCGCTCGGTGGCCTTGCGATCGATGAGAAGCCTCGGGGGATTGTCGAGGTCCAGCTCGTAAACCTTCAGAAGGTTCACCTGCTCGTCGGTCAGAAGCGGGAACTGATCCGGCGTGAAGCGTCCGGGCGGGACCACGCGTTCCCGCGCCGGCGCCCCGGCCTCGTCGGACTCGCCCTCGGGCTCGATCGCCGGCCGGCCCCCCGGGCGAGCCTCCCGGGTGCGCCGCTCGAGGGTGATCCGCTGGTCCAGCAGCCGGCTCAGGCGCCGCGCGTCCGGGTTCGTCGGCTCCCGGTCGAGCGCGCCGTCGAGCTCCGCCCGCGCGATCTCGAGCATGTCGCGCTCCATCAGCCACTGAACGAGCAGCAAAAGCCTCGGCACATCGTCGTCGTCGATGATCGCCCGCATCGAGCGGTACCGCTCCTCGGGCGAGCGCTGGCGCACCAGCTGCGTCACCCTGTCGGCCGCGACGCGCGTCTCCACCCCCGCGATGCGGATGACGACCCCCTCGCCTGTTCGCTCGACGAGCTCGCCGAAGAGCGTCTCGCCGGTCGTCAGCGTCAGCCGCACGCTGTCCCCGGGGCGAACCTCGCTCTCCTGCGCCTCGGCGCCCGGGAGCGGAGCCGCGAGGGCGAGCAGAGCGATGATCGCGAGCGCGGCGGGAGCGCGGAGCATCCGGAACAGGTAGGGCATGCGGTGGATTGTGCGTTGCGGACGGTGCGACGTCCAGCGGGCGTCACGCCGCCTTCTCGCCCCGGCGGCCCGGCGACGCCGGCTCGGCGGCGTCTTGCTTGACGACCTTCGCGACTTCTCGAAGCTCACGCTGGCTTTCGTTGACAAGGTCGATGACGAGCGGGCGCCCGGTGCTCCCAAGTGTTATCCGGACCGGACCCTTGATCGGTTCCCGGAAGCTCGCCTCGTACTCGCCGATCCGGATCACCACCCCCGCGTTGATGAGGCGATGAACGGTCAGCTCCGCGTCGGTGTGCTTCGCCACGGTCGCCACGATGCGCTCATCCGCCTCGCTCATCTTCCCCTTGAGCGACGTGAGCGTCTCGAGCGAGAACTGCAGCTCGGTCATCTGCTCGGCCTGCGAGGCCGTGAGCTTCGAGGCGTTGGCCGTGAGCATCTCGAACTGCTCGCTCGCCTTTGCGTGCAACTGATCCACCGTCGCGGCGAGGTCGCCCAGTTGGGACTTGAGCAGGTCGAAGTCGCGCATCACGCCCAGAAACACCGTCGTCTCGAGACCCGCGGGTGAGCCGACCTCGGCGAGCTCCGCCGCGCCCCCGATAAACGCCTCGCCCCCGATGAGCGCGCCGCTCGGCGCGGCGAGCCGTCCGCCGACCGAGAGATCGACGTTGACGATCTCCTTGTCGACCGACAGATGCCGCCCGACGACCACGGTCGCCGAATCGAGGTACCGCGCGTGCAGATCGCGCTCGACATACACGCGCCCCTTCTCCCGCCCGGCGACCCCGCCCTCGAGCCGGGCGTCGCGTCCGGCGGCGGCGTCGGCGGCCTCAACCATCCCGCGGATGCGTAGGTCCTTGGTCGCCTTGACCGTGAAGCAGTCGCGCACGCCCTTGTGGACGGTGACGTCCCCGTCGAAATCGATGTTCCCGGTGGAGAAGTCGACGAACTCGGGGATCTCAAGATGCGAGATGACCTTGAGCTCGCCCGTGCGGAAGAAGATGGCGCCCGACTCGGCGGCGACCACCGCCCCGTCCTCCTCCACGCGGAGCGACGCGTCGATCTTGATGTTCGCCGGCTTGCCGTCCCGGGCCGCGATCGTCTTGCCCGTGACCGTCTGGCCGTCCTCGCCGGGCGTCGGCTCGAGCAGCCGCGCGATGCGGGTTCCCCGCGTGACGAAGATGAACGCCGAGCGCGCGTAGTGGCAGGCGTCGCCTCCGCCCGCGGATCCCTCCGCGGCCTCGGGCGCCGTCTCGCCCTTTTGCTGCTCCGGATCGAACCCCGGCTCCCACTGCAGCCGACCCGGCTCCCCGTGCCTGGCCGGCCTGCCCCGGGCGATGACGCCCGAGTGCGGCTTGTCGGGCGCCGCGCGAACCGCCGCCAGAAGCTCGTCGATCGCGTCGCCCGTCTCCGGCTGAAGCTGGATGTGACGCTCGCTGAGATACGCCAGAACGGCCTCGCGGTCGCACTCTGAAACCTCGACCCCGGGCGAGACCCGGAGCGTGGCGACGGTGTCGTTGCCGGAGATCTCAAGCGAGATGGCGTCCGCGAAGTCTGTCATCACGCTCCGGGGGGCCTGCTCACGCCGCGACCTTCCCGAGCGTCTCGTTGATGCGCTGGCTCAGGACGTCGGGGGTGAAGGGCTTGACGACGTAGTTGTTGACGCCCGCCTTGATGGCCTCGACGACCCGCGAGCGCTCGCTCTCGGTCGTGACCATGATGATGGGCGTGGTCTTGTCGGTCTTGCGGTATTCCTTGACGAAGGTCAGCCCGTCCATGTTGGGCATGTTCCAGTCGACCAGCAGCAGCTGCGGGGCGAACGCGCCGACCTTGGACAGCGCGTCCTGGCCGTCGCAGGCCTCCTCGAGCTCGGTGTACCCGAGCTGGGTGAGAATGGACTTCTGGATGTTTCGCATCGTCTTGGAATCGTCGACGAGGAGGATCTTCATGGGTCTGGTCCCTCAGGTGGGTTGAGCGCGGTTCGGTGGTCAGGCCTGCTGCGCGGCGGCGGCGCCGGCGGCCTCGTCCTTGGACTTGCGGTCGTCGATCATGATCTCGATCGCCAGCTCGCCGCAGTCCGTGTCGCACGGGATGACGATGCAGGGGACGTCCTTCGGGGAGGCGATCCTGTGGTCCTTGCCCGTGACGACCGACGGGCAGGAGATCGACACGTTGCGATCCTTGAACATCCCCTTGGCCCCGCCCGAGACCATGTTGACCAGCTCGCCGATCGCGTCGGTGAAGTCGTCGGAGTCGGCGCCGAGCTCCATGCCGGTAAAGAGCGCGACGACGCGCTCGGCCGCCCCCGTCGGGAAGGAGAGCACAACCGATCCGGCCACGTCCCCCGAGAGCCCGATGATGCCCGAAACGTCGTAGGTGCAGGTCGAGCCTTCCTTGACGCGGGGCTCCTGCACCTGCACCTGGAGCTGGAGCATCGTCGAGAAGACGTTCTGGATGCTCTGGATGAAGGGCGTGATGTACTTGGCGTCCATGCGGGATCTCCTGAGCGGTTGGCTCGGCGTCATGCCGCGGCGGCGGCGAGGTGTTGGACGGCGGCGATCATTCGCTCCACGTCCACGATGAGGCTCACGCCGCCGTCGTCCCTGACGGTGGCGCCCGATACGGCCGAGTCGCCCGAGAGCTCCTCGTCGAGCGGCTTGACCACGATCTCCTGCTGACCGATCAGCTCCGTCACGATCAGCCCGGCGCGCTGCTCATTCTGTTCGACGACCACCGCGAAACGCTCCAGCGCCGGGTCCGTTTCCGCGACGTCGAAGAGCTCGCTGACCCGCACAAGCGGCAGGACCGAATCGCGCAGGCGCATCACCTGCCGACCGTTGATGGTGCTCATCTGCTCCGCCGACGGACGCACGATCTCCACGATCGCCGAGAGCGGGACCGCGTAGAGCTCCCGCCCCACCCCCACCATCATCGCCGGCATGATCGCCACCGTTAGCGGGATGCGGATCGAGAGCGTCGTCCCCTCGCCCGGCGTCGAGTCCACGTCGATGTGCCCCTTGAGCGTCTCGATGTTCGAGCGGAC
Source organism: uncultured Phycisphaeraceae bacterium (assembly GCA_964639935.1). GTDB lineage: Bacteria > Planctomycetota > Phycisphaerae > Phycisphaerales > UBA1924 > CALNYS01. The sequence continues at coordinate 5,759 of CAZXGT010000023.1, read as the reverse complement.
CACGTCCATCCCCACGCCGCGGCCCGAAAGGTCCGACACCTGATCCGCCGTCGAGAGCCCCGCGGCGAAGATGAAACGGTAGACCTCGCGATCGGAGAGATTCGCGAGCTCCTCCTCGGTCACGATCCCGCGCTCGACCGCCTTGGCGCCGATCTTCTCGCGCGGAAGCCCCTTGCCGTCGTCCCTGATCTGGATCAGAACGTGCGAACCCTCGTGCGTCGCCGAGAGCGTGATCGTCCCGAGCTCCGGCTTGCCCGCCGCGGCGCGCGTCTCGGGATCCTCGATCCCGTGATCCGCGCTGTTGCGCAGCAGGTGGACGAGCGGGTCGCCAAGCTCCTCGATCACCGACTTGTCGACCTCGGTCTCGCCCCCCTCGATCACCAGGCGGATGTTCTTGTTCGTCTTCCGCGCCAGATCGCGGATCAGCCGCGGGTACTTCCCGAAGATCTTGTCGAGCGGCTGAAGGCGGGTGCGCATCACCGCGCCCTGGATGTCCCCCGTCACCCGATCGAGATCCGACGAGGACTGGCTCACCGCCTCGATGAGCTCGGCGTCCAGCTTCTCGGCCGCGCCGATCTGCCGCGAGAGCGCCGTCACGCGATTCTTCTGCAGCACGAGCTCGCCCACCAGATTCAGCAGCGATTCCAGGCGCCCCACCTCCACCCGGATCGTCTGCTCCACCTTCGGCTTCGGCGGCGCCTTGTCCTTCGGGTGTTCCGCCGGGGCCGTCTGCGCCGAGCCCGTGTCGGCCGCCTGTTGGCGCTCGGGCTCGACCGCGGCATCCGCCGCAGGCTCCGGCGCGGAATCGGGCGCGGGCTCTGGCGCCGGTCCGGAACCGAGCACGCCCTCGGCGGCGAGCACCGTCTCCGGATCGGCGTCGGGCTCGATCGCCACCCGCGGCTCGCCGCCGCTCTCAACGATCTCGCCGAGCGAATCAAGGAACCCGTCGAGCGGGTACGACCGCACCGTCCGCTCGCGCAGGCCGGCGCTGAGCTCGGCGAGCAGCCATCGCGCGGCGCGGACCCGCGGCAGCGCGGCGCCGCACTGCGGGTCGCTCATCTCCTCGGCGCGCTCGGCGAACGCGGCGATCGCTCCGACAAGGCGGACCATCGAGTCGATCTCAAAGAACTCGGCCGTCCGCGCGAGACCCTCGGCGGCGTCGGCCAGCGCGTCGGCCTGCTCAATCGCGAACGGATCCGAGGAGAGCGCCTCGCCCATCGTCTCGAGCGTCGCGTCGAGGTCGTCGATCATGAACTCGAGCAGGATGTCCTTGTTTTCAGGAAGCTCGAGCGGCCGGTCGGCGTGCGGATCATCGCTGGGCGCCGCTCCCGCGCCCGCCGGCTCCTGCGCGGGCGCCGGCTCAGTCGGAGGCCCGCCCGCGGGCGCCTCGCCCCCTGAAGCGATCGCCCCGAGCCCGGCGACGAGTGTTTCGGGCGCCTTCGAGAGGTCGTCGCCCGCCTCGAGCTCGGTGAACTGCTGCTTGAGCACGTCCACGGCCTCGAGCAGCAGATCCATGAAGTTCCGGTCGATCGTCGCCTCGCCCTTGCGCGCCACGTTCAGCGCGTCCTCGGCGACGTGCGCGATCTCCACTAGGTTCGTCAGCGCGAGAAAGGACGCGGAGCCCTTGATCGTGTGCAGCGCCCGGAACACCTTGTTGAGCAGCTCCGGATCGTCCGAGGCGTCCTCGAGCGATACGAGATCCGCGTCAAGCTCCTCGAGGAGCTCGCCCGACTCGGTCAGGAAGTCATTGATCACATCTGGGTCAAAGCCGCTCATGGCGCATCTCTCCGGGGCGTCGTCATTCCGCGGCGCCCGGCTTGCGGTAGCAGAACCCTTCCGGGTAGGGCTGCCCCTCGAAGGCGGTCGAGATCCCGCGAAGCGTCTCGGAGTGCCCGATGAAGAGCCACCCGTTCGGATCAAGCATCTCCTCAAAGAGACGCACGACGCTCTTTTTCATGTCCTCGTCGAAGTAGATCATCACGTTCCGGCAGAAGATCACGTCGAAGATCCCGTGCCGCTTGGCCCCGAGGCGATCCTTCAGATTGTGCTTCTCAAAGGTCACCATCTGCTGGATCGTCGGGTCGAGAACGTAGTTCTGACCCTCCTGCTTGAAGTACTTGTTGAGCACCGTCGGCGAGGTCGAGCGCATCGCGTAGTTCGAATAGACGCCCTCGGACGCCATGTCGAGCACCTTCTGGGAGATGTCCGTGCCGAGGATCTCGATCCGCCAGTCCGCGCAGCGCACGCCGAGCGTCCGGTGGATCATCATCGCGAGCGTATAGGGCTCCTCGCCCGACGAGCACGCCGCCGACCAGAGACGCAGACGCTTGCTCGAACCCTTCGCCTCCAGGAGCTTCGGGAGCGCCACCCGCTCGAACACCTCGAGCTGCGGGTTGTTCCGGAAGAACGAGGTCTCGTTGATCGTGATGCGGTTGAACATCTCCTGGAACTCGTCGTCCCGGTAGGGGCCGATCGTCAGGAACGTGATGTAGTCGTCGTAGCTGTCGATCTCGAGCTCGGCGAGACGTCGCCCGAGCCGCGACTCGAGGATGTACTTCTTCGCCGGCTGAAAGCTGATCCCGCTGCGCGTGTAGATGATCTCGCGCAGGCGATCGAACTGATCGCTCGACATGTGAACGGTGTGGCTTTTGGCGGTCGTGGTCATCGGCGGGCTCCTCCACTCCGGGCCGCGTGCGATCATCGTGGGGTCGGTCGGATCAGGCGGCCTGCTCCGTCGCCTGCTCGACGGCGCTGAGGAACTCGGCGTTGAAAAGACGCTCGAGGTCGAGCATGATCAGCAGGCGGTCCTCGAGCTTCCCGACGCCCGCGATGTAGTCGCTCTTGATCGACGTGATCATGCTCGGGGGCGGCTCGACGATCCCACGGTTGATCCGAAGCACCTCGTGGACCCGGTCCACGATGAACCCGATCACCCGACCGGATACCTCGACAACCACGATCCGCGAGTGCTCGTCGGCCACCTTCTCGGTCATGCTGAACCGCCGGCGGAGATCGATCACCGGGATGATCCGCCCGCGCAGGTTGATCACCCCCTCGACCTCGCCCGGGCTCTTGGGCACCCGCGTGATCTGCATCATCCGGTTGATCTCGTGGACCGCGAGGATGTCGATCGCGAACTCCTCGTTCTCAACCTCGAAGGTCACGAGCTGGAGCTGATCGGCGTCGGTCTGACCGGCGGCGAGGCCGTCGGCCCCGGCGAGTTCGGCGGCGTCCTGAGTGGGCATCGGAGCGTCTCCCTGATTCTGGCGAGCGGCTTCCCGCGTCGCGGCCGTGGCTTCATCGGACGACGAACCACACGAATTCACCACCGATTCGTCCTCTGGCGATTTCCCACCCGCCCGGGCGAACTCCCGCGCTCACCCCGCTCGACGGGCCGAGGCCCCGAGGGCGCCCGCGGCGCCGCGACCAAGCTGGGCCAGCGTCAGCGTCAGCGCCGAGGGCGGCATCGCCGCCTCCGCGACCCCCGCCTCCGCCACCGCCCGCGGCATCCCGTACACCACGCAGCTCTCGGCGTCCTGAGCGATCAGACGCCCCCCCGCGTCCCGGATCGCCCGCCCGCCGATCGCCCCGTCGTCGCCCATCCCCGTCAGCACCACCGCCAGAGACCGCCGACCCGCCGCCTTGGCGCAGGACGCGAAGAGCTCGTTCACGCTCGGCTTGTAGAGCGCGCTCGCCGGCTCGTCGACGATGTCCAGCACATGCTTCCCAACCCCCGATCGCCGGATCACCCCGTGCCGACCGCCCTGCACCACGTACACGCACGCCGGAAGCAGCGGGAGGCTCGACTCCGCCTGAAGCACCGTCACCGCCGACCGCTCGTCGAGACGCTCCGCCATCGATTTCGTGAAGATCGCCGGCATGTGCTGCGCGATCACGACCGGCACGGGCAGATCGGGCGGGAGCCCTTTAATGATTGCCTCGAGCACCGGCGGCCCCCCGGTCGAGGAGCCGATCACCACCAGGTCGATCGGGTGACCCGTCAGATCCAGCGGCCTGGTCGTCTGCGCCACGCCGCGCCGGTCAGAGGCGGGCCGCGCGCCGCGACCGCGGCCAATCGCCTTGAGCTTCTCCCGCAGCGCGCTCTCGATCTTCGTGATCTCGGCGCTCGCAAAGGAGCAATCCTTCGCGATGAAGTCCGCCGCGCCGAGCTTCATCGCCTCGAGCGCCTCCTGGCTCCCGCGGGTCGTCAGACTCGAGCACATCAGCACCGCAGGCCCGGCCTTGAGAATCTCGGGCAGCGCCTCGAGACCGCTCATCACCGGCATCTCGATGTCAAGCGTCACCAGGTCCGGCTTGAGACGCTCGACCTTCTCGATCGCGTCCCGCCCGTGCCGCGCCGTGTCCACCACCTCGAGCGCCGGATCCTCATTGATCATCCGAGACAGCGCGGTGCGCATGAAGGCGGAATCATCGACGACCAGCACTCGCACGGGCGGGCTCTCCGGGTCTGGAAACCACCTGGCCGGGACGCCTTCCCGAACAGGATCCTGATGCGACAGGCCGCATCGCGACGCCGTGGTATCGGCCGGACGAGAGCCCGTTTTCAGGCCAAGCGGTGTTTTCCCGATCGGCTCCCTGCGCCGGGCCCAGCCTCACATCCCCTTCAGGCGGAACGCCCGCGCCGATAGAACGCTTGTTTCTGCTTGCCGGGCCGGGCGCGGCTGGTATACTGAGGGTGACGTGTTTCTTCCCTCCTACCCACCACGCTCCCCCAGTGTGGTGGGTTTTTTCATGCGCGGAGATCTCCATGTGCGAAGATCGCCGTAACGCCGCCGGCTACCGCCGATCGCCCACGAGCTTCACGCCGTAGAGCCCCTCTTCGGTCCGCAGCTCGACAAGCACGATCTCGTCCTTGTCACGCGTCGCGAAGAAACCGCCCTCACGCGGCGCCAGCCCCGCCTCGTCACGGAACCTCGAGAGCGGGATCGAGATCTCCCGGCCGCGCGGCAGCCCCTGGATGTCCGCCGCCCACCACCCATTGAGCCACACCCGCGCCGCCCCGATCGACCGCGCCTCCCCCGAGTTGAGCACGATCTCCCGATCGCCCGCGATCGCCTGCACGTTGAGCGTCCCGAGCGACGGAGCGTCCGCCGGGTAGCTCGGGCCGTCAAAGGTCGGACTCGGTCCGCCCGCGCAGCCGCTCGCGATGGCGACCGAAGCAAGCAGGATCCAGCACAGGGCGCGGTTCATGGCCCGCGTATACTCGCCGCGATGGGGTGCGAGAGCAACAGCGGGAACGCCACGGCGCCGTCGCCCGGCGTCGCCCCGGGCGCCGAGACGATCGACGCCCGCGCCGTCGCGCGCGAGCTGACCATCGATCCCCGCATCCCCCATGCCATCCCCGGCTTCGACGCCCCCTTCTTCCAGGCCGGGCTCGCCGGCTACTCCGACGCCGCCATGCGCCTCATCGCCCGCCGCCACGGGTGCCCCTGCTGCGTCACCGAGGCCCTCCTCGACCGCACGCTCCTTGGGGGCGGCCGGGGCTTCGCCAAGGCGGACCTGGGCGACCTCGCCGAAAACGTCCCCGGCGGCGCCGAGGATCACCCCCTCGTCGGACAGATCATGGGCTCCGAGCCCGAGGAGATGGCCGCCGCCGCCGTCAAGATGATCGAACAGGGCCGCCGCCCAACCCGGGCCTACCGCGAACTCCGCGATCGGGGCGTCAGCGCAAACGCAGCCGAGCCCGACCAATCGCAGCGGACCTTCGCCGCCATCGACGTCAACCTCGCCTGCCCCGT